>JACCTC010000284.1 GCA_013812655.1 Deltaproteobacteria bacterium
TCCACGTGCCGCAAGCAAGGTCGTCCGCTCTTCGACTACCTCACCAGCGCCATTCAAGCGGCCCTACGTAATCGACGCACACCCTCGCTGCTCGTTGCTGCGTAGTCCAACCCGTGAACGGGTACCACAAATAATCACCAGTACTCGTGTGAACGAAAACGTAATCTGCTTCGCCAGAAGACATCTGATCTGGTGAGCTCTCCGTCGAAGAACGCTCGTCAGAAGATCGCTGGAGAAGGTAAATGCGCGCAGCTGTACGACAAGCCATACAGCGAACTGAGTGCGCGCGTTTGTTACTCCGAGCGTCATGGCTCGGCCCAACAGCACTGCGACTCTGGCGCTCGTTCTGGCGATCACCTCCGCTTGCGCGGTGGACGAAACGATGGGTGAGGGGGGTGGCGCAGCGGACGAAACCGGCTACCGCGACAACGCGCTCGTCCTCGACGGCAGCGACGACACCGACGAGACCGATGGCGACGATGGCGGCGACGATGGCGATGGCGACGGCGACGGCAGCCTGACGCCACCGCCGACCTCGAACTGCCCGGCGTATGGCTCCGACGTCTACACGCCCTACCCGGGCAGCGGTCCGTTCCCGACCGGCAAGGTCAGCACCTATCCCTGGCGCGGGCCGACGACGGCGTACCCGAACGGCATGGAGGACTTCAGCGGGTATGCCGCGCTGCCGCTCAACGTCGAGTGCGGTGGCACTCGCACGATGCGGAACTATCTCGATGTCACCGCCGGCTGCCTCGACGCCGTCCCGGATGCCGCGAACGCCGTCGGCCGCGTGCAGGGCACGAGCGCTGGCTACTTCCGGACCTTCGCGCTCGGCTACGCGCCCGGCGAGACGAGCCACCGCGTGCTGTGGACCGACCAGGGCGCCGAGTACCGGTTCTTCTACGCGACGGGTGCGACCGGCAACACCGGCTTCAAGGTCTTCACGCGCTACCGCACCGAGTACGACCTCTACGTCGCGTCGTGGCGGATGGACGGTGTCGTGCAGATCCAGAAGAAGCAGTGCGGCGAGTACACCGTCCTCGCGAAGATCGCGACGTACGGCGCGCCGTCACCGAACGCGTGGCACACGATCCGTTTCGAGGCCGTCGGCAACCGCCTCGAGCTCTACCTCGACAACACGCTCGCGATCACCGCGACCGACGACACGTTCTCGTCGGGCACCGCCGGCATTCGGATCGACTCGATGAACGGCGCGTTGATCGACGACTGGCGCGTCTACGCACCCTGACCGCTCGACGCGCGACTCCCTCGGAGTGGCCAGCGAAGCATCGGTGCCGATGACATCGCGGCGCCGTGTCGCCACCGGCCTCCGCCGACCGTAGCGACGGCGTCTCCAGTGGACCCCTCGAGCTCCAGGTCGCGCAGGCCAGTTCTTCAATGGTCGGCAGCGTACGGACGACGAGGAGACGCTCGACTTCGTGGCCGTCGGGCAGCTCGGGCAGCTCGGGGGAACTCGTCAAACGCGCGCAGGGCGATTCTGTGGCGACGTCGTCGGACGTGCGGCGGTCGCGAGGGGGGACAGGCTACACAAACTCAACTTTCTCGGCGGCCAGGGCGGAGAAAGTTGAGTTTGTGTAGCCTGTCCCCTCCCCGGCATGTTCGACCTCACGAGAAGCGCTTGCCCGTCGCGGCTAGGAGCGAGAGCGACAGAGATACTCTGATGAGGGTTACAAGCACTCATTTTGTGATACGTATTCAAGAAACGAAATATTTGTCTGGTCTCTCGATTATAAAACTGTATGCGGCGTCGCGAGAATCTGGTTTTTCGATCCTTGTTCCCGACGAGAAAGCGCACTCGGAAATCGACCTACGACGTAAACCTGCCCAGCTGTAGGACATAACCCACCGCGACACGCGCGCACGGCCTTGTTACCTCCGTGCGTAATGGCTCCACGCAAAATGATGTCCGGGCTTCTCCTCGCGGTGCTCTTCGCAGGCGGCTGCGCCTCGCAAGACCCCGGTGAGAACGCTGGCGACGACACCACTCCTGGAGATGACGGCGCGGGTGGCGGGGATGACGGCGGCGGTGGCGGTGGCGGCGGTGGCGGTGGCGGTGGCGAGGAGGAGGTTGTCGACGACGGCATCCTCCCGACCTACCCCACGGCGCACCCCCGCATCTATCTGACCCCGAACCGCGCCCGCCTCGAAGCCGCGATCGCGGCCAACACCCCGGCCGCCTCGCGGTTCGTGGCCAAGGTCGACCAGTGGGTCGCCGGCTCGGCGATCTGGGGCTTTCAGGCCTGGAACGGCGCGCTGCTCGGCCAGCTCACCGGCAACGCCCAGTACTGCACGAAGGCCGTCTCGGTCGTCGAGGCGCAGGTCGTGGCCGCCGAGCAGAAGATCGCGGCGAACCAGAACCCCGAGGTCGCGCTCGACAGTTACCTCCAGATCGGCGAGATGGTCGGTGACCTCGCGCTCGTCTATGACTGGTGCTTCGCGCAGACCACCGCGAACCAGCGCACGCGCTGGATCTCCTATGCGAACCAGGCGATCTGGAACGTCTGGAACCACGCCTCGGCGAAGTGGGGCACCGCGACGATCCCGTGGAGCGGATGGTCGGTGAACAACCCGTCGAACAACTACTACTACTCGTTCCTCCGCGCGACGATGCTCGTCGGCCTCGCCACCAAGGGTGAGAACCCGCAGGCCGACGCGTGGATCGCGAAGTTCCGCGAGGAGAAGATCCTCGGCCAGCTCGTCCCGACGTTCAACGCGGACCTCGTCGGCGGTGCGTCGCGCGAAGGCACCGGCTACGGCGTCGCGATGCGCCGGCTGTTCGAGCTCTACGACTTCTGGAAGGCGACGACCGGCGAGACGCTCGCGTCCAAGACCCAGCACACCCGCGCGTCGCTCCTCGCGTTCATGCACCAGACGATGCCGACCCTCGACAAGGTGGCGCCGACCGGTGACCACGCCCGCGACGCGACGGCCTCGTTCTTCGACTACCACCGCGATTACCTGCAGGAGCTGATGCAGCTCTACCCGACGTCGACGCTGTCGGCGCGCGCGAAGACCCTGCTCGCCGGCTCGAACGTCACCGCGATGACGAGCTCGTTCATGTACGCGTACGACTTCATCAACGACAACGCGAGCATCAACCCGATGCCGCTCGAGGGTCTCAACACGACGTATCACGCCAAGGGCATCGGCGAGATCTACGCGCGCTCGGGCTGGGACAAGGGCGCGACCTGGGTCAACCTGATCGCCGGTCCGTACACCGAGTCGCACGCGCACCAGGATCAGGGCGCGATCATGATCTACAAGGGTGGCTGGCTCGCCCACGACGCGAACGTCCACTCGAAGTCTGGCCTCAGCCAGGACACGACCTCGCACAGCCTCGTGCGGATCAACAATGGCAGCACGCCGATCAAGCAGGTCGCGTCGACCACGTCGGTCGTCAACGCGCTCAAGCAGGGCACGAACTACCTCTACACGTCGGCGGACCTGACGCCGGCCTACAAGGGCAACGCCGCGATCCAGAAGGTGCAGCGCGAGATGATCTATCTGAAGCCCGACGTCGTCATCGTCTACGACCGCGTCACCAGCACCGGCTCGACCACGCAGACCTGGCAGCTCCAGACCCCGGTCGCGCCCTCGATCAGCGGCAACACCGCGACGATCAACAACGCGGGCCACTCGCTCGCCGTCATCAAGGTCGCGGGCGGCGCGATGACGTCGTATGACCAGCGCGCGAACGCCGACCTCTCGGGTGGCTTCCGCATCGACGAGACCATGGCCGGAGGTGACAACCGCTACCTCCACGTGCTCGGCGTCGACGGCGCGGTGACCTCGGCGACCGCGGACGGCGCCAATGGCGTCACCGTGAGGCTCGCCAATGGCAAGACGGTCACGGCGACCTTTAACCGTGACAGCGTCGGCGGCACGCTCGTGCTCGATGGCGCGACGGTGGCGCTCACCGCCGGCGTCGATCAACTGACCGAGTAAACCTTCCCGCACAGGGATCTGCGTGGTACGCCGATGCCTCCATGGTTTACCGACACGCTCTTCTCGCAGTCCTGACGGCGAGCGCAGCGTGTGGCGGCAGCGACTACGACGGGCCAGCGCTCGCGACCGAGCACCCCCGGATCTACCTGCCGGCGCACCGCGAGAAGCTCGCGGCCGCGCTGGCCTCGGCAGATCCCGCTGCGATGCGCTTCAAGGCGAGCGCCGATCGCTGGGTCGCCGGCAGCGAGATCTGGGGCTTCCAGGGCTGGCACGCGGCGCTCATCGGTCAGCTCACGGGTGACCCGAAGTACTGCGCCGCTGCGGTCGCCGCCGTCGACGAGCAGGTCCGCACCGCGCAGGCCGACATCGCACGCGGCGAAGCGCCGCCGGTCGCGCATGACAGCTACCTCGGCGTGGGCGAGCTGATCGGTGACCTCGCGCTGGTCTATGACTGGTGCTTCGAAGCGGTCGGTGATCGGCGGTCGGCGTGGCTCGGCTACGCGAACCAGGCCGTCTGGAACGTGTGGAACTACGAGAACGCGACGTGGGGCGACTCGCAGATGCCGTGGAGCGGCTGGGCGACCGACGATCCGTCGAACAACTATCACTACTCGTTCCTGCGCGCGACGATGCTGCTCGGGCTCGCCGCGCACGACGACTTCACGGGTGCTGGTGAGTGGGTCGTCGCGTTCCACGACGAGCTGATGGGGGACGAGCTGTTGCCGACCTTCGAGGCCGAGCTCGCCGGCGGTGGCTCGCGCGAGGGCACCGGCTACGGCGTCGCGATGCGCACGCTGTTCGAGCTCTACGATCTCTGGGAAGGCTCGACGGGCGAGCGCCTCGCCACCCGCACCGGCCACACGCGCGCCTCGATGCTCGCGTTCATGCACCAGACGCTGCCGACCCTCGATCGTGTCGCGCCGACTGGCGATCACTCGCGCGACTCGGAGGCCTTGTTCTTCGACTTCCACCGGCACTACCTGCAGGAGCTCGTGCACCTGTTCCCCGACGATCCGCTCGCGCCGCGCGCGCAAGCGTTGCTCGCGGCCTCGTCGGTGCCCGAGATGGAGAACCAGTTCATGTTCGCGTACGACTTCCTCTACGCGAACCCGCAGGTCACGCCATCGAGCCTGACCGGGCTCGGCACTGCCTATCACGCACCGGGCATCGGCGCGCTCTACGCCCGCTCGAGCTGGGAGCAGGACGCGACGTGGGTCAACCTGATCGCGGGGCCCTACACGCAGTCGCACGCGCACCAGGATCAGGGCTCGATCATGATCTACAAGGGCGGCTGGCTCGCGTACGACCCGAACATCGACTCGCGATCGGGCCTCCGACAGGAAGTCGGCGCTCACAGCCTCGTCAAGATCGTCGACGGCGATGATCCCGTCGAGCAGCGATCGGACACCACGTCGAAGCTCGTCGCGCTGCACCGCGGTCCAGGCTGGCTCCACGCGGCCGCGGATCTCACGCCCGCGTACAAGGGTCACGCCGCCGTCCAGAAGGTCCAGCGCGAGCTCGTCTACCTCGAGCCCGACATCGTCGTCGTCTACGATCGCGTGACCTCGCGCGCGGCCGGCCAGCAGGTCTGGCAGCTCGCTTCGCCGGCGTCGCCGATGATCTCGGGTGCCCGCGCCACGTTTGCAGCGAACGGCCACACGCTCGTCGTCCACCGCATCCAGCCGGCGACCGCGACCACCACCGTCCACAGCTACGCGAGTGACAGTGACTTCAGCGGTGGCTTCCGGCTCGACACCACGGTCGCAGGCGGCGACCAGCGCTTCCTCCACGTGCTCGCCGTCGACGGCGCGGTGACGGCGACGACCGCCGAGGCCGACGGCGTGACGATCACCCTCGCGAGCGGCGGCACGGCGCGCGTGCGGTTCCAGCGCGACGAGATCGGCGGCTCGCTGACGCTCGGCGGCACGACGACCACGCTGGACGCTGACGTCGACTCGCTCCCCGAGTAGGTCAGTCCGCGCGCTTCGGCTCCGCCAGCAGCTTCAGCAGCGTCTTTGGCTGGACCGGCTTCGTCAGGTGATAGTCAAAGCCGGCCTCGCGCGACCGGCGGAGATCCTCGGCCTGACCCCAGCCGGTCAGCGCGATCAGCACGAGCTCCGCGTGCTCGGGACGCGCGCGCAGCTGGCGCGCCACCTCGTGACCATCGTGCACGGGCATCCCGACGTCGAGCACGGCGACGTCGGGCCGGAACGTCGCCGCGACCTCGAGCGCCTCGGCACCGTCACTCGCCATGCGAACCTCGTACCCGGAAACCTCGAGGAACGTCGCGAGCGTCTCGACGGCGTCGCGGTTGTCGTCGGCGATCAGGACGCGGACGCCGGCGCGCGGCTGCACCACGGAGTCCACGGGTGTCGGGATCTCTGCGGGGAGCTCGGCGATCGGCAGGCGGACCGTGAACGTGCTGCCGTGGCCGGCGCCGGCGCTCGTCGCCTCGATCGTGCCGCCGTGCATCGCGACCAGCTGGCGGGCGAGGGCGAGGCCGATGCCGAGGCCGCCCTGCGAGCGCGACGCGACCGGCGTGATCTGCGCGAACATCTCGAACACGTGCTTGACGTCCTGCTCGGCGATACCGATGCCATTGTCGATCACGCGGATCACGAGCATCTCGTCCTCGCGCGTCGCGGCGAGCTCGATGCGGCCTCCGGGCGGCGTGTACTTGGCGGCGTTGGTGAGGATGTTCGAGATCACCTGCGAGAGACGTGTCAGATCTGCGTGGATCGCGATCGGTTCGGTCGGTAACGACACCACGAGCTGGTGATTGGCACCGTCGATCACGGGACGTGCGGTCTCGAGGGCCGCGCGCACGACCTCCACGAGCTCGACGGTGGTGCGACGCAGCTCCAGCTTGCCGCGCGTGATCCGACTGACGTCGAGCAGGTCGTCGATCAGTCGCACGAGATGCGTGAGCTGGCGCCCCATCACGTTCTTCGCGCGATCGAGCGCAGCCCCGTCGCTGGTGTCGCGCAGCATCTCGAGCGCGAGCCGCATCGGCGCCAGGGGGTTGCGGAGCTCGTGCGCGAGGACGGCGATGAACTCGTCCTTGCGGCGGTCTGCCTCCTGCAACGTGGTCTCGACCTCCTTGCGCGCCGTGATGTCCATCGCCGTGCCGACGACACGGTTGGCGCGACCTTCCTCGTCGACGAACACCCGGCCGGTCGCACTCATCCAGTGAATGCTGCCGTCGGGCCACAGAAACCGGTACTCGAGATCGTAGTCACCCTGCCGGTCGATCGCGTGCGCGAGCGCGGCGTCGACGCGAGCCCGATCGTCGGCGTGAACGAGCTGGCGGAACGCTTCCATCGTGCGCCCGAACGCGCCGCGCGGTAAGCCGTGCACGCTCTCGAGCGAGCTCGACCACGAGATCTCGCCGGTGACGAGATCCCATTCCCAGACGCCGAGCCGGCCGGCGGCGAGCGTCAGCTGGAGCCGCTCCTCGGTGCGCTTCGCCTGCCGCGACACGCGGCCGGCGGCGACGACGATCTCGATGAGTGCCACCGACACCACGACGAAGATGACGAGGCCGCCCCAGTACGAGGACGAGGTCGGGGCGATGTGGTAGCGCACCGGAAACACGAGCAAAGCGCACACCGCACCGAGCACGACCGCGAACAGCGCGGGCCAGCGGCCGCCGATCCGGGCGGCCAGCACGACGGCGGGAAACAGCAGGATGAACGGGGTCCGGCCGCCGAGAACCGGGATCAGCAGGTAGCGAAGCCCCAACGCCGCCGCGATCGCCACGACGGCGACCACGAAGCCGAAGGCGGGGGAGCTGCGCGCCATCGCGGAATCTACGTGTACCGCACACGAGATCCTGCGCGGGCGTCGAGGTCGGCTAGATGCGCGTGAGTGGTCACGAAGGTTGACGGGGCGTGCGCAGACGCACGGTGGTCACCACACAGTGCACAGGTTCGCAGGATTCATCGGCACGCCGCGCTTGCAGCCGAACGCGGCATGGAACCCCGGCTGGTTCACCACGACGCCGTTGACGCGCCACATCGGCGGCGCGTGCGGATTCGAATGCGCCATGGTCTCGAGCCGCTCCGTCGTCACCTTCTCGCACCACGACTGCGCGTACGACACGAAGTAGAGCTGGTCATCGGTCAGGCCCTCGACGTCGGCCTGCGGCGCCACGGTCTGCTGCGCCTTCCAGCGCTGGTACGCCGCGAACGCGATCTTGACCCCGCCGTTATCCGCGATGTTCTCGCCGGCGGTGAGCCGGCCGTCGAGCTTGACGCCGGGCACCACCTCGTACTTCGCGTACTGATCGACGATGCACGTGGTCGCCGCGGTGAACTTCGCCTTGGTCGCCGCCGTCCACCAGTCGCGGAGGTTGCCGTCGCCATCGAACTGGCTGCCCTCGTCGTCGAAGCCGTGCGTGATCTCGTGACCGATCGTGCCGCCGCCCGTCGAGCCGAAGTTGACGGCCGGATGAAACGCCGCGTCGAAGAAGGGTGCCTGGAGCTGACCCGCAGGCAACGCGACCAGGTTCAGCGTCGGATCGTAATAGGCGTTCACGGTCGGCGGCGTCATCTGCCACTCGCCGCGATCGACCGGTTTGCCGATCTTGCCGAGCCGCCGGGCGAGCTCCCAGCGCGTCGACGCATGCACGTTCGCAGCGAAGCTGGCGCGCGTCACCGCGAAGTCGTACTGGCGCCAGGTCTCGGGAAACCCGATCAGGTACGCGAGCTTGTCGAGCTTTCGCTTCGCCTCCACGCGCGTCGGTTCGTCCATCCACGCGAGCGACTCGAGGTTCGCGCGCATCGCGCCGATCACCGAGGCCGCGAGCTCGGTCGCGCGCGCCTTCGCGTCGCTGGAGAACCGCGCGCGCACGTAGGACCGCCCCAGTAGCTCGCCGAGCCCGTCGTCGACGCGATGCACGCAGCGCCGCCATCGCGGGGGGAGCTCCTTCAGGCCCGAGAGCTCCCGCGACATCGTGTGGACCTCCTCGACCCACACCTTGCCGAGCTCGTTCGCGGATTCGCGCAGCACTTGCCACGTCAGATAATCGCGCAGGGCCGCGGCGGGCTCGGTGTCGAGCATGCGGGTGACGGCGCCGTAGTAGCCGACGTCGTTCACCGTGATCGCGGTGACCCCGGGTATCCCGAGCTTGCTGAAGTATTCGCTCCACGGGAACGTCGGCGCGACCTTGCGCTCGAGACCTTCGCGATCGACGCGATGGTAGACGCTGCGCGGGTCGCGGCGGACCACGTCGGACTGCTGCACGCGCGCGAGCGCGGTCTCGATCCGCAGCGTGCTGGCCGCGGCGGTCTGCGCCTCGGCAGCCGACTTGCCGAGCAGCGCGAACATGCGCTGGACGTGCGCGAGGTATGCCTGGCGCGTGCGCATCAACGACCCCGAGCTCTCGAGGTAGTACTTGCGATCCGGCAAGCCAAGCCCGGCCTGATCGATCGACGCGATCACCTTCGTCGCGTCCGCGAAGTCCTGCTGCGGTCCGATCGCGAAGAACGGGAAGATCGCCGCCTGATGGAGCGCGATCACGGCCTGCGCCGCCGACTTGCCGTCGGTGACGGCCGCGATCGTGTCGAGCAGCGGCTGGATCGGCGCGATCCCGGCCTTCTCGATCGCCGGCTCGTCCATGCACGCGGCGTAGTACGCGCCGAGCTTTTCGAGGTTCGGGTCCTGCTGCGGGCGCGAAGCCGCGGTCTCGAGCACGTCGCGCAGCAGCTCTTCGTTGCGCAGGTTCACGATCTGGATCGCGCCCCAGCTCGAGCGATCGGCCGGGATCTCCGCGGTCTTCGAGAACCCGCCGCACGCGAACGTGTAGAAGTCGTTGCATGGATCCCTGGTGCGATCCATCCACGCCGGGACGACGCCAGCTTCGGCGAGCGTCATCGGCCCCACCGGTGCGAGCTCCGGAGGCGGCACCGTGGTGCCACGTGGCCGGGCGGTCGGCGCCGCGCTCGCCGAGCACGCCGTCACGATCAGCAGCACGGCCAGGAGCGCGACAAGACGCATCGTCCCCGACGATAGCATCGCGTGACGAGGGCGCTCGTGTTCGGCGGGGGAGTCGTCGCGCGACGCGATGCACTCCGCCGATCCGTGCAGCAGCGCCCACCGTGCGAGCACGCTCGGTTGACACGACGACGACGCGCGGCAGCCTTGAAGCATGGTGTCTCTCGACGGTGAAGACTCCGCCGCGCTCGCACGGGTAGCGCGCCAGATCCACGGTGACGACGAGCTCGACCAGCTCCTCGATCTGATCGGCGAGGCGCGCGTCGTGCTGCTCGGCGAAGCAACGCACGGGTCGCACGAGTTCTACGAGCTGCGCGCGGCGCTCACGCGCAAGCTGATCGGTCAGCGCGGCTTCGCGGCGGTCGCGATCGAAGGCGACTGGCCCGATGCGCTGCGCGTCGATCGCTACATCCGCAGCCTCGGGGATGACGATACGGCGGACGAGGCGCTCGGGGCATTCCAGCGCTTTCCGACGTGGATGTGGCGCAATACTGATGTCGCGGCACTCGTCGAGTGGCTCCGCCATCACAACGGCAGCCGCGGCGCCGATGGACGCGTCGGATTCTACGGCCTCGATCTGTACTCCCTCCACGCGTCGATCCGCGCGGTGCTGTCGTACCTCGGCGACAATGATGCCGACGCCGCCGGGCGGGCACGCTCGCGCTACGCGTGCTTCGACCATGCCGATCAGGATCCGCAGCAGTACGGGATGAAGGCGCACCTTGAAATGAGCTCGAGCTGCGAACGCGAGGTGATCGAGCAGCTCGTCGAGATGCAGCGCCGGCACGCGGCGCGATCGGGTCGCGCGCCATCGGGCGACTCGTGGTTTCACGCGATGCAGAACGCGCACGTCGTCAAGGATGCCGAGGCGTACTACCGGACGATGTTCGGCGGCCGCAACGCGTCGTGGAACCTGCGCGACACGCACATGGCCGATACCCTCGACATGCTCGCCGAGCACCTCGGCACGAAGGGCGACCCCGCGAAGCTCGTCGTCTGGGCGCACAACTCGCACGTCGGCGATGCGCGAGCGACCGAGCTGGGCGACAGCGGCCAGCTCTCGCTCGGCCAGCTGATGCGGCAACGTCACCCGGACGAGGTCGCGCTGGTCGGCTTCACGACGCACACCGGCACCGTCGAGTGCGCATACGACTGGGACGAGCCAGGCGCGGTCGAGGACGTGCGGCCGAGCTTGCCTGGCAGCTGGGAGGAGCTGTTCCACGAGATCGGCATCCCGCGCTTCATGATCACGTCGTCGGCGCTGCGCCGCGTGGTCGGCGACGAGGTCACCCGCCTGCATCGCGCGATCGGCGTGGTGTACCGGCCAAAGACCGAGCGACGCAGCCACTACTACGACGCACGGCTCGCCGATCAGTACGACCTGATCGTCCATGTCGACGAGACGAGCGCCGTCGAGCCGCTCGAGCCGGATGACAAGCCGGTCACCGCTCGCGAGGCGCACGAGCTGCCCGAGACGTATCCGACGGGGATGTAGTCGCGACGCGAGAGGAGTGCTACCCTTGGGGTTTCCTTGGTGCGCGACCTGGAGTAATGGTGCGGCACCGCCTGCGTCGTCAGGTTCAGGAAATCGAGATGCACATTCATCATGTTGGCCACGACACGAACGATCACAGCGGTCACGCGGGTCGCAATGACGCCATGGGACCGCAGTGATGCGCATCGCGAGGTTTTCGCTCGTGCTGGTTCTCGCCTGCTCGCCGGCAACCAGGACACTGACGCCGGCACACCCGGCGCATCCCGACGCCGAACCGGGTCGTCTCGCCGGGCCACCGGCGGCCCTGCGGCCGGGGGTTGTCGAGGTCGCCACGCCGAGCACGCCGCCCGCGAAGGACCCGCACGAGGGTCACACGATGCCGGCCTCCGGAACCGGGCCGACCAAGGACCCGCACGAGGGACACACGATGCCGGCGAAGGAACCCGAACCGGCCGCGAAGGAACCTCACAAGGAGCCGCACGAGGCCCACGAGGTGCCGGCCAAGGATCCCGTCAAGAAGCCGGCGAAGAAACCTGCCAGGCGCGCAAAGCAACCCGCCAAAAAAGATCCACACCAGGGCCACGAGATGCCCGCGAAAGAACCCGTAAAGCCGGCGAAGCCAGCAGAGGATCCACACAAGGGACACCACGGGCACGCGTCATGATTCGACTTGCATTGGTTCTCGTGGTGCTCGCGTCATGCGCGCCTTCACGCTCCGCGGTGTTCGGTCCCGTCGATCGCGAGGTCGAGCGTCGGATCGGCGTCGAGGTCGCATGGCATGGCGCGAGTGGCGGCCGGGTAGGTGGCGCGGTCGACGAGCTACTCGCGAAGCCGCTCGACCGTGACGCCGTGATCCGGGTCGCGCTCGCGATGAACCGCCGCCTGCAGGCGCAGTACGACGAGCTAGGGATCGCCGCGAGTGTCGTCGCTGATGCGACGGTGCTCGCACCTACCGAGCTCGATGTCGAGTACAAGCGTGCGCTGAACGGCGACGGCACCGAGCTCGAGATCGAGGCCACACAGGACATCCTGGATCTGATCCAGATCCCGCAGCGGCGTGGGATCGCAAACGCGCAGCTCGCCGCGGCTCGGTCTCGTGCGGTGGCCGCGACGGTCTCGCTGGTGGCGCGGGTCGAGGCCGTGTACGTCGACGTCGTCGCCGCGCACCAGGAGCTCGAGCTCCGGCAAACGTCCTTCGATGCAGCCAGTGCGGCCGCAGTTCTGACGGAGCGCATGGCAGAGGCTGGGAACGTGCCAGAGCTGACGCTCGCCCGCGAACGCGATCAGCGAGAACAGGCGCGGATCGATCTCGGACGCGCGCAGGTCGATGTCGAAGTCCGCCGCGAGATGTTGAACGAGCTGCTCGGCGTGTCGGGCAAGCAAACGCGCTGGACGGTCGCCGCGAGATTGCCTGATCTGCCGGCGACATCGCCGGCGCTCGACACGCTCGAGCGGGACGCGGTGGCAGCGAGCCTCGATCTGCAGGCGCTGCGCGCTGACGAGGAGGCGGCCGCGAGCCGCGTGGGTGTCGCCCGGCTGCGCTCCTGGGTGCCCGAGCTCGGGATCGGCATCGCCGCGAGCCGCTCCGACGGCGAGTGGGAGGTCGGCCCGGCGATCAGCGTCGGCCTGCCGATCTTCAACCAGCAGCAAGGACCACGGGCCCGTGCGCACGCGGAGCTCGGCCGCGCACGTAACGAGGCCAGCGCGACGGCAACCGAGCTCCGCGCCCGCGCTCGCGCGACGCGCCAGCGTGTGCTCGAAGCGTACGCCGAGGCGCGCCACCTGCGCGATGTCGTGCTGCCGCTTCGGCAACGGATCGTCGACGAGACCCTGAAGCAGTACAACGCGATGAACGCCTCCACGTTCGAGCTCCTCGTCGCACGGCGCGATCTCGTCGACGCTGGTCGCCAGTACATCGACGCATCGCGACGCTACTGGCGCGCAGATACCGACGCCCGCGCACTCGCGCGTGGCGCATCCGCGATTGGCGCAGATGAAATGCGGACCTCGACCTCCCGGTCCAGCTCCCAGGAAGGCCACTAGCCATGATCAACCGACGCACCATGCTCGCGTCCGGGCTCGCTGCGAGCGCAGCGGTGCTTGCTCGCGCAAAGCTCGTCGCGGCACAACACGCGGGTCACGGAGATCCTCCGCCTCCCGCGCCGACGAGCCACAAGGTCGCGGCGCCCGTGGGACCGCTGAAGCTCACGAAGGGTCGCGCCGTCGCCGGCGAAGGTTACACACCGGTCGTGATGCCTCACGTGGGTACGTTGCCATTCGAGAAGAAGGCGGGCGTCAAGGTCTTCCACCTGACGGCGGAGCCGGTGAAGCACGTCATCGCGCAGGGCCTCGAGATCGAAGCGTGGGGTTACAACGGTACGACGCCTGGACCGCTGATCGAATGTGTCGAGGGTGACCGCATCCGCATCTACGTCACGAACAAGCTGCCGGAAGCAACGAGCGTTCACTGGCATGGGGTGCTGCTGCCGAACGGGATGGACGGCGTGGCGGGTCTGACGCAGAAAGCGATCCCCGTCGGCAAGACGTTCAAGTACGAGTTCACGATGAGGAAGGCGGGCACGTTCATGTACCACCCGCACTTCGACGAGATGACGCAGATCGCGCTCGGCATGGTGGGCATGATCGTCGTGCACCCGCGTCGACGGGACGGGCGTCGCGTTCGCGACTACGCGTTGATGGCGCACGAGTGGATGATCCCGATCGGCGCGAAGCGTCCCGATCCGCTCGCGATGAGCGACTTCAACGTCCTGACGTTCAACAGCAAGGCGTTTCCCGCGACCGAGCCGCTCGTCGCCGAGCGCGGCGATCTCGTGCGCATCCGCCTCGGCAACCTCGGGCCGATGGACAGTCACCCGATCCATCTCCACGGTTACTCGTTCGAGGTGACCGAGACCGACGGCGGACAGGTTCCCAGGACCGCGCGGCGGCCGGAGACGACGACGATCGTTCCCGTCGGTGCAGTGCGCGTGATCGAATTCGTCGCGGATGCCGAGGGCGACTGGGCATTGCATTGCCACATGACCCATCACGTGATGAACCAGATGGGTCACGACGCGCCGAATCTCATCGGTGCAAACACGCAGGGCCTCGACGCGCGCGTCGGCCGTGTCGTGCCCGGCTACATGACGATGGGCGCGACGGGCATGGGCCACATGCACAAGATGCAGCTCCCCGACAACAGCATCTCGATGCTCGGCGGCGATGGACCCTTCGGGCTCATCGACATGGGCGGGATGTTCACTATCGTCAAGGTTCGCAAGAAGCTGAGTGGAGACAACGATCCCGGCTGGTTCGAGCACCCGGCAGGGACGGTCGCGATCGAGGCCACCGCCGACGAGCTCGCGCGCGACGGCCTCAAGGTTTGAAGGGAGATTCTCGATGAAGACAACTGGTGTGGTCCTCGTTCTCGTTCTCGGGCTCGGTGGCTGTGGTTCGTCCAAGCCCGTCACGCCCCAACCAAGTACGACCGGTTCCGCGACCGAACCGATCGTGAAGCCGACGGAGCCGGCGCAGCCGATCGAGCCCGCGAAGCCCGACGAGCCCGCGAAGCCTGCGGACGAAGCTCCCAGGCCCGATCCCAAGGCCGAGCTCCTGGCGGCCGAGATGGCAGCGTTCGACAAGGCCAAGCCCGTGTTCGACAAATGGTGCGCGAAGTGCCACGCCGAAGGCGGTAAGGCCGCGACGAAGAAGAAGCGCGATCACTTCGACATGACGAGGTATCCGTTCGGTGGCCACCACGCGATGGAGATCAGCAAGGAGATCCGCAAGTCCCTCGCGATCGGCGGCGGCAAGCCGACGATGCCCTTCGACAAGAAGGGCGCGGTCAAGGGCGACGAACTCGCCGCGATCGCTGCATGGGCGGATGCGTTCGACGCGTCACACACGGGCGGCGCGCATCAAGGCACAGCACATGATCACGGCGGCGGTCACAAGCATTGAGCTGAATTTCGACGAGTGACTTCGACTCTTGCGGTGGCGTTCAGCGAACCACGATACCGTTGGGCTTGGTACCGACCGCGATCGTCTTCGTCACCGAGCGCGTGGCAACGTCGATGACGGTGACGCTCGCAGCTTTTTGGTTGGTCACGTAGGCCTTCGTGCCGTCGCGCGAGAACGCGAACGCGTGTGCACCTGCCGCGGTTACGAGGTCGCCGAGCCGCGCTCCGGTCGCGGCATCGAGAAACACCATCTTGCCATTCTCGGTATCGGTGACCCACAGCTGCCCCGATGGCGCGATCGCCGCGAGGGCCGGCGTGAAACCCAACGGCAAGGTCGCGACCACCGCTCGCGTCGCGGGGTCGATCACGGAGACGCTCTTACCAGCTTCGTTGTCGACGTACATGCGTCCATCGACGCCGGGCCATGCGCCGACGGGAGCATCGCCGACCGACTTGGTGTCGACGACCGCACCGGTCTCAGGATCGAGGATCGTGACGTTGTCAGAGGCAGTGTTCGCCACGAACGCGTAGGTTCCCGAGGCGCTGAACGTGACCTCCGCAGGCTCGTCGCCGACCGTCGTGGTGGTGCGCGTCGCGAGCGTTGCAGCGTCGAGGATCAGGACCTGTCCCGGGCTTGCGACCTGGCTCGTCCAGATGCCAGAACCGTCCGGGGAATACGTCGCGTTGTGGTTCGGCTTGTCGAGCCGACGCGCCGCACGTAACGCACCTGTCTCGGCGTCGAGCACGAGGACTGCTCCGCCACCGCTGGCGTGACCGCCACCGCCGTGCCCACCGCTGAGATCGCTGCCGGGAACGGCCACCAGGAGGCTCGTCCGATCGGCGCTCGCGTAGATGTGGTGCGGGTAGTCGATGCCGAGGAGCTCGATCGTACCGGCGACCTCGTCACGCGCCGCATCGATGACGGAGATCGAGTTGTCGCCGCCGTTCACGACGAACACCGCTTCGCCCGCAACCGGATCGATCGGTACGGACGCGATCTCTTCCGTCTCATGACCTCCGCCGCATGCGCCGAGGACGACGACAGCAGCAAGCCGGGCTTTCATCATGGATATTGTACACACGAAAACAGGACGGGTTACGGATGACGCCCGCTTGACACGAGTGATTTGGGATGGCCGCATCGGAGTCGATGCGAATCACCAGACGCGAGCTCTACTGGATGGGCTGTGTGGTCACGGCCGCATCGAGCTGTGCGCCGAACGTCCGTTCGGTCTTTCGTGCGACCGACTCGACGTTCAGCCCGAACCCGGGACCGACGCCACGTGTCTACGTCGAGTCGAATCTCGAAGAGGCCCCGCGGTCGAAGATGCGTTCCGTCGGAATCATCGAGATCACCGTTCCCAGGAGCAAGGGCATGGAATACGCCATCAAGGCCGCAGCGACGAAAGGTGGCGAGCTGGGATGCTGGGCCGTGATCGAACACGGTGCCTTCGCGAAGCTCCAGTCACAGGCATCACTCGAATTCGGCGCGAGCGTCGAGCTTGCGCACGGCGCCCACGGTGGAGCGCCTGCACTGCACCCCTCGAGCCCGGCGAAGAAGCTCAGTGCCGAGTTCGATTGCGTCATGCAGGCGCCTCTGGGGAGCCCTACGTAACGGCGCGCGCTTAGGCTCGAGCGCGCGATACAGCACGACCCTCTCTGCCATGGCGGCCAGCATCCCACGGCCGGCACGGAGGTAAGGCGGTGTGCCGATAAGGCGAGCACAGGTCTTGCTGCGAAGACAGCCGAGGGAGAGAAGCTCATGCCACGCAAGCAGCGTTTCAAGCCGTCCCGCAAACCACGCCCTGGCGAGGCGATGGGGGAGACGTTGGTGGGCAATCGCCCCGAAGTGCCCGTGAATACCGAGCCCGCCCGCGGACGCGAGGCGAGCGCGTCGAGCACACCGGATGCGACGCCGCGACCTCGTTCGTCGACCCCGGCCGTGATCGAGTAAGACCGCTCTGCGGCATAATCGCACGTCGAGCGGCATGGCACGCGCAGAGCCCCACCGGGTGTGAGCCAGTTCACCAGGTTCAGACGGGTCGATGACGGATCCGAGCGACGCTCTCACGTGATCTCGCGGCGTCAGTCGTCGAAGCACATCACGCGTGTGCAGTCGAACGTCTCGAGCAGCTGGCCGTTGGCGTCGAAGAACTGGTTCGAGGCGACAGTGCCGTCGGAGCGTCGGCGCACCCGGACCGCGTGCCACGACTCCGTCTCCGGACACGTCGTGCCGCCGAAGCACCCGGTGTACGCGGCCGGTCGGTTGTTGCTGTCGAACAGCAGGACGCCGAACAGCCGGTGCGCATCATCGTAGAGATCGCGGCGAACCGCGAAGCCGAGTGCGTCCACCAGGGCGCCGTCCTCGTCGTAGTTGCGCGCCTCGAACGTGTGATCGTAGTTGTCGTACTGGAAGCGACGCATCGTGATGCCGATGTTGGTCGTGCGCTCGCCGCGCGCGTCGAAGTAGATCTCCGAGACCTCGCGCCCGGCCTCGTCATACGTCGACTCCTTCGCGTGGAAGTCGGTGATGCTGCACTTCTGCGGGCGCCCGCCGGCCGCGAAGCACGCGATGCGGATCGCGTTGCCCCGATCGTCCCACTTGTTGCGAACCTCGTAGGCGCCCCAGCTGCCTTCGGTCGTCGGCTCGCCGTCGGCGTCGAAGTTGCGCTCGATCAGCGCGTTGCCGTGAACGTCGAGCTTGTACTCGATCTTCGCCGCCAGGCCGGGGCCGCATGCGATCGCCACGCCATCACTGCCCACACAGGTGCGGCTGGTGAGCTCGCAGAATCGGTTGCGCTCGTCGTTGGTGCCATGCGACTTCGCGTGATCGATCGCGGGCGCGCCATCAGGATCGAAGTGACGCGTCTCGAGCCGACAGCCGTAGCGGTCGTGCTTGTAGGCGGTGACCGCGATGTTACTGACGGAGCGCGCGGGCTTGCCGTCGGCGCCCATGCAGACCCGCCGGATGACCACGCCACGCTCGTCGCGCTCGAACCGCGTGCCGAAGCAGCCGCTATCGTCGGCGACGGGACCGCCGTCCGCATCGTGGTGCAAGGCGACGAGCCGCCGGCCGACGTCGTCGAGCTCGTAGACGTACCGGGTCACTCCGTCGGTCCCGGCGATCGGAGTGCCGGCAATCCCGAAGCGATGCTCGGCGAGCACGAACCCGTCATCGTCGAGGGCGAACCGCGTGACCGCCACGCCCGACGTATCGCGCATCGGCTCTCCGAGCCACTGCAGACAGCGCAGCTCGATCACGCGGTCGCGGTCGTCGAGCGAGTACCCCATGTATCCGCAGCCATCGAGCCCGTTCGAGCCGTCGCGGTTGCGCCGCGAGTAACGGCCATCGCCCGTGAACAGCCGCGCGGACTTCACGCGGCGGTGGTCGTCGAAGATCACCTGCTGATCTGGCGTGCCGTTCGGCTTGGTGACGTAGACCTTGGTGTCGCCGAGCTGGCCGCCGTGGAGCTCCTGCGCGACGACGAGCGTCTTGCCCTTGCGGCCGACGCGCCACGTCCACATGCCTTGCGGTTTATCGACCGCGGGACTGCAGCGGACCGTCGTGATGTCGTCGACGCAGTGCTCGTGCTCGGTCCACGTCAGCTGGCCGGCGGGCGGCATCTTGAAGTCGAGCGGCGCCGTCGGTCCGCGGTCGGGATCCTCGGTCGAGAAGATCTTGTCGGTGCCGGCGGCGACCGGCGTCGGATAGTCGGGATGCGCGCCCGAGTGCGTCCCGGCATCCGCTGGCTCCGGGGAAGATGGCAGCGGCGCCTGACGCACCGGCTCGCCGGCGTCCTCCGACTTCGCCTTGCAGCCGAACGCGATCACCACCGCGATGCCAACCCGGAGCTTCATCCCGCCGAGGATATCAGGGTGCGATCGCGATCGAGTAGATGTCCCGGTCGGCGCCGGCGGGACCCTGCACGAAGAACAGCTCGCAACCATCCTCGCGGAGTGTCGGTTCGAACTCGACCGCCGCCGTCACCACCAGCGGTACGCGGTCGGTGAACGTCACCGACGGCGATGGCCGGGTCGCGTAGTAGGTGTCACCTCCGGACTGCCACACCATCACGAGGCGGTCACGCGTGAAGTGGGCACCGCTGTCGCCGACGCCCGCCACGTTCAGGCTGAAGGGCACGATGTTGCCCCATGGTGCCGACACATCAGCTCGTGTCGCGAAGTAGATGTCGAGCTCGGCGCCGGATGCCCAGGACAGCGTGAGCTCGTCGGCAGACGGAACCGGATCGAAATCCGGGTCGGGAGCGTTGAGCTCGGTGAGCGCGCGGCCGATCACGACCGGGCTGGTCGGCGTCGCGCGCGACACCTCGAACAGATCGTTGTTCATCGACACGTGGCCACGCAGGCCACCGGAGACGACGTTGAACCCCGAGGTGTCGTCGAGGCCCTCGATTCGCGCGGGCCTCTCGAACGGGGCTTCGAGCGATGGCCGCCTGGCAACGTAGGTCGAGTACGGCGTGCCTGCACGGTTCGAGATGAAGCTGATCGTGAGCGGATCGCCGGGCACCAGGTATGGATCGAGCTCGTCCCTGGTAGATGACAGGTCGTCGCGTCTCACGATCGGCCCGAGCTTCGGGCCGGCGGTCCAGTCGCAGAGCGTGGTCGGGGCGCCATCGAGGAACTCTGCCGCGTCGCCGCGTGGCTCGAAGTGGAGGCGACCGCACGCGCTCGCGACCAGCGCCAGCATCACGAACGATCGTCCCCCGAACACGCAACGACAGCGTACCGCACGGGCCATGTGCTGCGCGCATGCGCTCACCACCGGGGTGAGAGATTCCTTCGCACCCTTGTCACGGCATCGTAGCGGCGTACACCCCATCATGAAGCTCCGATTCCTTTCGATGGTGACGCTCGCGACGCTCGTCGCGGTCGCATCGGTCGCTGCCGCGGCGCCCAAGGTGACGCCCAAGGCGGCGGCCAAGGTCACGGTCACGCCGCGCTCCGCTCGGCCTGGTGATCCCGTGCTCGTCACGGTCACCGGCGTCAAGGGCACGCCGGACGGCAAGGCACGCGGTGAGGCCCTCGTGTTCTTCGCCGCGAAGACCGGTTACCAGGCGGTGTTCGCGGTGCCGATCGACGCGAAGGACACGCCGATCACCGTCGAGATCGACGGGATCGCGAAGCCACAGATCGTGCAGGTCCGCCAGGTGACGTTCCCCGACGCGAAGGTGGTCGTCGAGGACGAGATGGCAAATCCGCCGAAGGCCGAGCGCGATCGGATCGATGCCGACAACGCTGCGATCATCGCCGCGGTCGGCAAGGCCAACGGTGACCCGCAGTTCGCGCGTGCATTCCGCCGTCCGTTCGGCAAGGTCACGTCGGGCTTCGGCGAGTGGCGCACGTTCAACGATGGTCATCGCAGCCAGCACCTCGGGCTCGACCTCGCCGCCGCCGAGGGCTCGAAGGTCATCGCGATCAACGCCGGCACCGTCACGCTGGTCCGCGACTGCTTCCTCGCCGGCAACGTGGTCGTCGTCGCGCACGGCGGCGGGATCGCGTCGGCCTACTACCACCTCAGCAAGACCTCGGTCGCCGAGGGCGACGTCGTCAAGTTGGGAGCCGTGCTCGGCGGCGCCGGCAAGACGGGGCGCGCCACCGGACCACACCTGCACCTCAGCGTGCGCGTGCCGGGTGGCTTCATCGATCCGGCGGCATTCATGAAGCTGCGCCTCGCACCTGCCGCACCGAAGACAGCTCGCAAGTAACGCGAGCCTCTTCTGCTGGGGGGCGCCTCGTCGAGGTGCGACACCGTGAAGCTCGCGAGCTGATTGGTGAATTCCGCCGGCGCGAAAATTTCGCGACGATCGCGTCGGACCTGCATCCAGGGACATCAACCCCTTCTCTGGAGCTGTCATGAACCGTCTCGCGTGTGCCGTCTCGCTCTGTCTCCTCGCATGTGGAACCCCGTCGTCCGAACCCGGTGGTGGTGACGATGCGCCGCCGGTCGATGCGCCACCGGTGGTCTCGCAGCTCGATCCTGCGAAGTGCACCCCGTTCGCGCAGAGCTTCGCGATGGCAGCCGCGTCGTGTGGCTCGCCGTTGCCGGCCGGCGCGCAGACGAGCTTCGAAGGCTTCTGCAAGAAGGGCGTCGCAGGCGCCGAGCTGTGCGGCGGTGATCCCGCGGCGGGACTCGCGTGCTTCGCGAGCGCGGATGCAAACGACTGGGTCTGTCAGCTCGGCGAACCCTATCCCGCGTGCAATGGCGATCTCGCAGCGGCGCTTGGTGCACTGTGCCTGATCGCGCTCGGCAACCCGCAGTGCGCGACCGGCATCAAGTGCGAGTACGACGCCGACTGCAGCAACGGGCTCAAGTGCAACGGCGCGACCAAGCAGTGCATGAGCAAGACGGCGTACTGCATCGGCTTGCCCTGCCAGTACGACGCCGACTGTCCACAGGGCGAGACGTGCAACGGCGCCGAGGGCGCGTGCATCGGCGAGTGAGTCGCCGGGATCAGCGCTCGAGCGACAGCGTCTGGCGCAGCGAGAGATCGAGATGATCGACGACCCGCGCCATCGCGCTGTCGAGCTCGGAGCCAGTGAGCTGCATCGCTTCGCCGATCGCGCGTCGGGTCCGGCGCAGCAGCGTCTCGCGCACGGCGGCGACCCAGCGCGCCGCGGTGGCGCGATGCACGCCGTAGAGCGCGCCGAGCTCGTCGACCGTCGAGCCGTGGAGGTATTGCTGGCGCAGCAGGTTGCGCTCGCGTGGCGAGAGCGTGGCGAGCGCGGCCGCGAAGGCCTCGCGGTAGATCCGGATCTCGTCCGGCGACATCGCTGCGGTCGCGGCGCCGCCATCGTCGAGCCGGCTCGCCAGATCGTCGGCGATCGGCGCCTCGCGCTTGCGGCGGCGCATGAGCTGGAGGGCTTCGCGCACGGCGACCACGCGCAGCCAGCCGCGCAGATCACCGCGGCCGCGATACTCGGCGATCTTCGCCTTGCCCCCGGCGTCGGTTCCGAGCACGCGCTCGCGGACCGCGAGGCCGACGTCCTCGACGAGCGCGCTGCCACCATCGAGGTGCGCGATCGCGGCGCCGACATCCTTCAGGATCACCTCGAACGCGCGGAGGGCAGGGTCCTCGCCGCGGCCGACCGCACACGCGAGCCACAGGTCGGTCACGCACAGCGTTCGCAGCGCGTCGACGGCGCCTCCCGGTGCCTCGATGCGCGCCGCGAGGTACGGCAAGAAGTCATCGTCGGTGAGTGCGAGCGCGGGCCACGTCGCACGTGAGGCGGCGAGCCGCTCGCGGAGCACGGCCTCCAGCTCCTCGGTCGACGGCGATCCGTCCCCGAGGTATTGCCGCAGTCGTTCGGACAGCGAACCAGGACTCACGAGGCGACATGTTAGCCTCGGACGTGTGTCCCGGGGAGGAGACGATCGCGGCGTACGTCGCGCGCAAGCTCGCGCGGGACGAGCGCGACGCCTTCGATAGTCACCTCGATACCTGCAGCGCGTGCCAGGAGCTCGTGGCCGCGGTCGCCCGGCTCGCCCCGTCGCAGAGCGCCGACCCGGTGACCTCGATCGGCGCGGCGTCGACGATCACGCAAGCCGCCGCCGAGGCGCTGCGACTCCCCGGCGCGCAGCTCGGTCGATACAGCGTGCTGGCGTCGCTCGGAGCCGGTGGGATGGGGGTGGTCTACGCGGCGTACGATCCCGAGCTCGATCGCAAGATCGCGGTCAAGGTGCTGCGTCACGCGCGCGCCGGCGATCAGCTACGCGACGAGGCGCGCGCGATCGCGAAGCTCGCACATCCCAACGTGGTCGCGGTGCACGACGTCGGGCGCGCCGACGGTGACGTGTTCATCGCGATGGAGCATGTCGACGGCGTCACGGTCCGCGACTGGCTGAGGACGCCACACCGCGTGCCCGAGATCCTGCACGTGTTCGAGCAGGCCGGCGCCGGGCTCGCCGCGGCCCATCGCGCCGGCCTCGTGCATCGCGACGTCAAGCCGAGCAACATCATGATCGGCAACGACGGGCGCGTGCGCGTGCTCGACTTCGGGCTCGCACTCGCCGATCTCGAGCCCGGCACGATCGTCGGTACGCCGGCGTACATGGCACCGGAGCAGCAGCGCGGCGAGGCCGTCGATCCGCGTGCCGATCAGTACGCGTTCTGCGTCGCGCTGTGGGAGGCGGTTGCCGGTCGGCGGCCGGAGGCCGGGGGTCGGCGGCCGGAGCCCGGGGGACGGCGCCCGGACCCCGGCGAGCCCGGCACGCTCGAAGGCGTTCCGGACCGCGTGCGTCGAGGACTGCGGCGAGGGCTGTCGGCGCGTCCCGCCGATCGCTTCGCGACCATGGACGAGCTGTTGAGCGAGCTGTTTCCGCCAGTGCCGCGCTCGCGACGCTGGATG
>JACCTC010000316.1 GCA_013812655.1 Deltaproteobacteria bacterium
CCGCCACTGCCCCCAACACGCCGTCCGCCACTGCCCCCAACACGCCGTTCGCCACTGCCCCCGGCGCGCCGTTCGCCACTACCCCCACCGTCGACCGTGCCCTCGCCCCCACCGCACGGACCGCCGACGACGATGTCGCCGCCGCCCGAGCCATTCCCCACTCGTCCTCTGCTGCCTCGGTCGACGTCCACCTGATGTCGGCGCCGCGGCGCTGGCGACGTGCGCTGCAGGCGCTCGCGAAGGTCATGGCGGATCCGACCCAGACCGACCAGGTCCTCGTGTTCGCGGTCCACGCGAACGCGGGATCGATGCAGCGCCGGATCGCGCGCTTCAGGTCCGATCCCGCGGGTCGTCGACTGATCGCCGAACGCCGCACGATCGACTCGCGGACGATCGATCTCGAGGCGCTCGCCGCCTTGCCCGCCGACACCCTCGGCCACGCCTACGCGACGTTCCTGCGCTCGCGCGGGCTGACGCCGGCCGTGTTCGATGACGCACCGCCCGAGGTGAGTGATCCGACGATGGGCTACGTCGTGCAGCGGCTCCGCCAGACCCACGACCTGTGGCACGTCGTGACCGGCCACGACACCGACGCCGGCAGCGAGGTCGCGCTGCAGGCGTTCACCTACGCGCAGCTCCGCGCGCCGAGCGCGCTGATCCTCGCGCTGTTCGGGACGCTGCGCGGGCTACGCCTCAAGCCTGGGCTCGCGCGCGACGTCCTGTCGGCGTTTCGCACCGGCCTGCGCGCCGAGAAGCTCGCGGCGTTCCCGTGGGAAGACCACTGGGCGACGCCACTCGACGATGTTCGCGGCTGGCTCGGCCTGCCACGCTCGCGCGCGACTGCCTGACGTGGCGAGGCGCGGCGAAGGTCAGCTGCGCGGGCAGAACCTGTGGGCGGCGGGCGCCGACCGGTACTCGGTCGAATCGGCGAGCGGGCAGTGCTGGCGGATCAGCGCGCGCAGCGAGTCGAACTCCGCGTAGGTCAGCGCGATCGACGGGAACACCAGCGGGATCGAGGACGCGGTCGCGATCTGCTCGCGCAGCGCGGCAAGCTCGGTGCCGGCGCGACTCGTGTTCCACATCGTCGTGAAGTTCTGCTCGAACGCAGCGAGGAGCGGCTCGAACTGCGGCCCGCTCGCGTGGAGGGCGTTCTCGAACGTCGCGTGCTCGGCGTTCATCGATAGGTTGTAGCTACCCGACAGCAGCTCCTTGCTGTCGATGATCACGTACTTCGAGTGCATCTGCGGCGCGTACGAATGATCCCAGCGGTACGCGTAGCTCTTGAAGCGGACATCGATACCCGCGTCGACGAGCGCCTTGCTGAACAGGAAGTTGTTGTAGCTGCAGTCGCGCACCGCCGCCGGCGTGGTCGCGCTCGCGATGCAGGTCTCGACGCGGTCGCGCTGAAAGGCATCGCCAGATGCCGAGATGAACTCTTGCTGATCGAGGTAGACCTTGATGTCGAGCGCGGGGTTCGCCTGCTTCCTGGCGACCAGCGCCTCGGCGACCGGCCGTAGCCGGAGGTGGCCGGAGCCGACGTGGATCGAGGTCTCGGCGCGGTTGATCGCGGCGACGAACTGATCGGAGACCACGAGCTTGTCCTTGTTCGCGCTCCACGTCGTGCCGTCGCTGCCGGTCGGCGTGAAGTTCAACCGGGTGAGCAGCACGGCCAGCCCGGCTTCCTCGGGGACCTGGCTGGCATCGATATTCGCGGTCGACAGCGCCTGCACGGGCGCCGGGCCGACGAAGTCGCGCGAGCCTTTCCACAGCAGATCGAACTCTTGCTGGTACGACGCCGTGAGCTTCGCGCTGCCTTCGATGAACAGCGTGTTCTCGTCGAACACCGTGGCCGCGCTGTTCGACCAGTTCGCGCTGCCGGTCACGATCTTCGCGGTCGCCGCACGCGCCTTGTCGTCGCGCGGACCATCGACCAGCGCGAACTTGTGATGGAGGATCTTGTTCACGTAGCGGACGTCGACGCCCATCGCCTCGAGGCGGCCGGACTTCGTCGCCGCGCGGACGGCGGGGTCGACCTGGTTCTTGTCCTCTCGCGCGGTGTCGAACAGGAAGCGGACCTTGACGCCGCGGGTGACGGCGTCCGCGATGGCGGCATTGATGCCGGCGTCCGAGTAGCTGTACATCGCGATGTCGACCGTGAACCTGGCGTCGCGGATCATCTGCGCGATCCGCGCGTTGTGTGACTGCGCGGCCGGCTGCGGCGAGAACACGACCTCGATCTTCGCGGCGCCGCGGACAAGGCCGCGATCGCGCGCGCACTCGACGAGCGCGTTGAGCGTCGCCGGGCCGACGTAGGGGACCGCGTCGAGCTCGGCGAGCGTGTCGAAATTGTTGTCATCGGCGGTGCCGGGCACGCCGTCGGCGCCATCGCGCCGGGTGACGATGTTGGTCGCCACCCGCGAAGTGATCCCCGCGGCACTGCGCAGCTCGAGTGCGGCGATGCTGGGGTCGTTGACCAGCGAGAGGACGCCGAGCGCCTCGGGGGAGCCCTCGTCGAACCCGCCGTCCGCCTTGCCGCTTGGGAAGCCATCGTCGGCGCCATCCTCGACCTGGTCCGAGACGCAGGCTGGCACGCTGCCAAGGACGGCTGTCAGGATGCCAATGACGGTCGCGAAGCGGCGCATGCGGTCCACGGCAGCAAGCGTCGCGCCGCGTCATGACCGTGTAGATCCAGTGACTTGCGGGTGTCCGGCGCCTCGCCCCGCCAGTGTCCGGTGGCCGGCCAGCTAGCCAGCAACCGCGCCCGGCATCTCAGGCCTGGAGAGCCGGCGGCTTCACGACCGCGGCGGGCCGCAGCCAGCGGTGCAGGCGGAGGTAGCAGTCACGCGCGGCGAGCACGATGCGATCCTCGGTGCCGGCATCGATCGCGTAGGCATCGACCGCATGGCCGAAGGCCTGCCAGCGAGCCGCGACCTCGGCACCGTAACAGTTGAGGTACCCCGACGCCGTCTCGATCTCGAGCGGCAGCTGCGGCGCCAGGTGACGCGCGAGCCGCTTGCCGTGCAGCGTCGCGGCCTCGAGCACGTACATCCAGCCGACGGCCTCCGGCAGTCCGGCGAGCACGGGCGCGGTGATCCTGGGAAGCTGTGCGAGGTCCCGGCGGTCGACGCCCAGCGCGACCAGGTCGTGCGAGATCAGCGCGACCTTGTGGTTGCGCAGCGCCGCGTCGCCGATCACCGTCGCGAGCTCGCGCCGCGCCGCGAGGGCGCGCTCCGCGGTGGCGTGGAAGCCGTACATCCTGAACAGGTAGAGTCGGTAGTCGAGCCAGGACGTGCTCGATCCGAACAGATCGAGCTCGTTCTCGACGAGTCGGAGCAGCTCGCTGGTCTCGTCGCGCAGGCGGAACATCGTGCTCGCCGCCGGGGCCAGGGCTTCCATCGTTCGCGCTGACGTTTGCAAGCCGCATACGCGCCACGGGCGCACCATCGCGCGGGGTTCGGGAACGCGACTCGCTGCGCCGCGCCACACCGTGACAGGACCGCACGCGCGATGCCAAGCTGCGCACATGTCACGCGTGGTGATCACCGGTGCCAGCGGTCTGCTTGGCGGCAACCTCGCGGCGGAGCTTTGCGCAGGCGGCCACGAGGTCGTCGCGACCCGCCGGGCCGGCACCCGCGTCGACCACCTCGGCGATCTGCCGATCGAGTGGGTCGATGCCGACCTGGGCGCGACCGCGGCGCTGACCCAGGCCTTCGCCGGCGCCGACGTGGTGTTTCACTGTGCGGCAGCCGTCACGATCAAGCGCGAGGTGACCGCCACGATGACCGCCGCGAATGTCACCGGCACCGCGAATGTGATCGACGCCGCGATCGCCGCCGGCGTGCGCAGGCTCGTCCACACGTCGTCGGTCGTGGCGGTCGGGCTGACGACGACCGGCGCGCCATGCGACGAGACGGCGGCGTGGAACTTCGAGGCAGCCGGGCTCGTCGACGCGTACGCGATCACCAAGCGCCAGGCCGAGGACGTGGTGCGTGCCGCCGGCGACCGTATCGATGCCGTGATCGTGAACCCGACCTACATGTTCGGGCCGCGCGACGCCAGGCCGAGCTCGGGCAGGCTGATCGTCGATGTCGTCCGCCGCCGGCTGCCGGGCTGGACCCCGGGCTACAACAACTTCGTCGACGTCCGCGATGTCGCGCGCGGCATGATCGCGGCCTGGCAGCGCGGCCGTCGCGGCGAGCGCTACATCCTCGCAGGTCACGATCTGACCTATCGCGAGATCTTCACGCGGATCGCCAGGCTCGCCGGCGTGGCGCCTCCGAGGTTCGGCATCCCGGCACCGCTCGCGAAGCTCGTCGGCAGGTGGGGCGACTTCGTCGAGCGCCGCGGCAAGGAGCCGCTCGTGAACTCGACGCAGATCCGCTACGCGTTCACCGAGCGGTTCCGGTTCACGAGTGCCAAGGCAGCGTGCGAGCTCGGCTATACGTATGGCCCGATCGAGCCAGCGATCACCGACGCGATCGCCTGGTTTCGCGCGCAGCGCATGCTGTGAGCCGCGCGCTTCAGTCGAGCTCGACGATCACGCTCGATACGGTGCCCGTCGTGCGATTCCCAGCTCAGCGCGGCGGGCGGTCTTGCAAGTACGCGCGACCACGGTTCATCAAGCCGCGGAAGCCCTCGAGGTCGTTCGCGCGGACGACCGATCGCAGCCGCTCGATCGCGTAGAGCAGCGCGGCGAGCGACTCGGTGCCGTAGTCATTCAGCGTCTGGATCTCGAAGTAGAGGTCGGGGTTCTCGGCAGCGACCTTGGCAGCGACGCCGAGCTGCGCGTCGAACGTCGTCGAGGACAGCGTCGCCAGGCGCGGCGCCGCCTCGCCGCTCTCGGCCAGCGCGGTGAAGAACGCGATGTTCAGCGCATGCGAGAGGCCGAGCACGTAGGCGATCAGCCGATCGTGGCTCTCGAGATCCATCTCGACGAGCGTCGCCATCGTCGGCTCGAACAGCGCGCGCGCTGCGGCGGTGGCATCCGGCGCACCGCAGTCGACGAAGATCACGTGCCGGCCGCTCAGCAACTCGGTGTCGGGTCCGAACATCGGGTGCACCGACGTCACCCGACCGCCGGCAGCGCGCAGCGCGTGGAGCCCCTTGCGGAGCGGGCTCTTGAGCGAGCCGACATCGAACACGACGCCCGCCGGCGGAGCCTTCGCGAGCTCGTCGAGGATCTGCGCGGTCGCCGGCATCGGCGCGGCGATCACGACGAGCTCGTGATCGAGCGTGACCGTCCGCCAGTCGCGGTGGTTGATGACGTCGCTTGGACCATCACCGGGATCTGCGATCTCGACGGTGAAGCCCTGCGCGGCGAGGTAGCGCACGAACCAGCGCCCCATGTGGCCGGCACCGCCGATCACCAGCACGCGACGACCACTGCCCTCGCCCTTGGTCGCGACGGTGTCCTTCTCCTGCACCGTGAGCGAGCCGCGGATCAGCGCGAGGATCAACTCCTCGCCGAGTTGCGGTGTCAGGCCGTGCTCGACCGCGGCCGCGCGTGCGCGCTGGACGACGTCTTTCTCCTGCCGGAAGTCCCGCGTCGGGATCCCGGCGTCACGCTTGACCTGACCGATCCGCTGCGCGAGCGCCTGGCGGCGAGCGACCAGCGCGAGGATCTCGCGATCGATCTCACCGAGCTCGGTGCGCAGCGGATCCAGACGGCGGCGTGCCTCCTCGGACGACTCGGTCATCCGGGGAACGTATTAGATGGCCGCGCGCGTGTCCTGAACGTCTTGCTGGATCCAGCGCCGCTGGCAGCGGAAGGCTTCGTTCGCGGCCGTGACCACCCGATCGGCGATCGCGGGGTGACGGCCGACGTCATCGAGGGTGGCGCCGAAGTTGCGCCAGCGCATGCCAACCACGCCCGCGTAGCAGGACAAGTAGTTCGAGGCGTTGCGAACCTCGCGCGGCAGCCGGGTCAGCAGGTGGCGACGGATCACGCTGTGCGCGAGCGTCGCCCGCTCGATCACGTACATCCACCCGAGGGCTCCGCCGTCATGACTTCTGGACTCCATCCACCTGCACACCCGCGCGGCTCAGCGACGCCAGGAGCATCCGCGGATCGAGTGGCTTGGCCAGGATGTCGTGCACCGTGAAGCCCGCGACCACCGTCGCGTCGGGAACGACCGTGATCACGATGATCGGCACGGTGACGGCTTCGCTCCTCGCCGTGCAGCGCGGCCAGCAGATCGAGGCCGCTCATGTCGGGCAGCAGCAGATCGATCGTGATCGCGTCGAACGTGCGCGATCGCCAGCGACGCAGGGCCTCGGCGCCGGTGCCGGCCAGCTCGACGGAGTATCCAGCATTCGCGAGCGCGGAGACGAGCTGCGCCTGATCGCGGGCGTCATCCTCGACGACGAGCACGCTGCGCCGTCCATCCCCGACCGGCACGACGACCATCGTCGACGGTTCGATCGTGACCGTCGCATGCCGCGGCAAGATCGTGTGGAACGTGCTGCCCTCCCCGAGGGTGCTGCGGACGCCGACCGAGCCACCCTGGGACTCGACGAGCCGGCGAGTCAGCGCGAGGCCGAGCCCGGTGCCCTGATGCCGCTTCGCCACGCCGGTCTCGAGCTGCTGGAACTCGACGAACAGCCGCCCGAGATCCGACGCCGCGATCCCGACGCCGCTGTCCTCGACCTCGAACCGGAAGTGCTCGTCACCCTCGGGGCGAGCACGGATCGCGATGCGGCCACCCGGCTGCGTGAACTTGATCGCGTTCGACACGTAGTTGTAGGCGACCTGCTTGAAGCGCGACGGATCGAGCACGATGCCGGCGAGCGCCGGATCGATCATGGTCTCGAGCCCCAGCCGCTTCTGCGCGAGCGTGGTGCGCAGGATCGCGGTGACCTCGCCGAGCAGCTTGCCGAGGTCGACCGGTTCGGGCCGGAACTCGAGCTTGCCGGCCTCGACCTTCGCGAGATCGAGAACGTCGTTGATGAGCTGCAGGAGGTGGCGTCCGCTCGTCAGGATGTCGCCGAGGAACTCGTCATAGGTCGGCGAGCCCTGCTCGACCTCGCCGTCGTGCAGGAGCTCCGCGAAGCCGATGATCGCGTTGAGCGGCGTGCGGAGCTCGTGAGACATGTTCGCGAGGAACTCGCTCTTGAGGCGGCTCGCTTCCTGGATCCGCCGGTTCTGCAGCTCGAGCTCCGCGCTGCGCCGCCGGATCTCCTCGCTGCGCACGCGCTCGCGGAGGTCGACGATGCTGATCCGCGCGAGGTTCCGGTCGGTGGTCGGCAGGTGGATGATCCGCGTCTCGGTCGGGATGGCCAGGCCTTCGATCAGGTAGGTCCACGGAAAGCTCGGGCTGTGCCCGCCGAGCGCGTTCTGGATGTGCTCGCCGGCGACCGCGACCGACGGCCGGCCGTCGGGCTGATTCGGTGGGCTCAAGCCGCCGAGCGGGATCGTGCGCAGGCTCTCGCGGTCGCGCTTGAACAGCTCGATCGCTTTCGAGTTCGCATCGAGGATCACGCGCCGCTCGAGGTCGTAGGTCAGGAGCGCCTCGGGCGCGACCTCGAAGCCCATGCGATAGCGCTCCTCGCTGAGCCGCAGCTCGTGCTCGGCGGCGAGCCGGGCGCGCCGATCGGCAGCTTCGCGTAGCGCGCGATCGACGGCCGGGCCGAAGCGCCTCGGTTTGTCCTTGGAGAGGAAGTCGAGGGCACCGCCGCGCACCGCCTCGATCGCGGGCTCTTCACCCGAGGTCCCCGACACGACGATGCAGGGGGTGTCGAGCTTGCGGCGCGTTAGCATCTCGAGCACGGCCTGCCCGCTGAACCCCGGCATCGCCCAGTCCGAGATCACGAGATCCCACGGCGCCTCGAGCGCGGTCGCGAGCGCGTCCGCGGAAGCCACGCGCTGGGTGCTGAGCTGATAGCCACTCCGACGCAGCTCGCGCAGCAGGAGCTCGTAATCGTCCTCGGAATCCTCCGCCACGAGGAGGCGCAGAGGAGTGCTTGGAACGTTCGTGACGGACACCGGTGCTACCTGACCCCGGTCCCACGATAGCACCGGGATCATCCGCGACGACAGCGTGTCGCGGGGCGTCGCGGCGCCAGGACGGAAGTTAACGAAACGTCACCAATGAAGCCGCAGCAACGCAGCTTCAGCTCGTCCGCTCGGTCGGCACCGTGAACGAGATCTTGGCGCCCTGCCCGACTGCGCCCTCCGCCCAGATCCTCCCACCATGGCGCTCGATGATTCGCCGCACGGTCGCGAGCCCGATCCCGGTGCCCTTGAACTCGCTATCGGTGTGGAGCCGGTGGAACGGCGTGAACAGGCGGCCCGCCTGGCTCATCTCGAAGCCCGCGCCGTCATCGCGCACGTAGTACACGGTCTCGGGGCCATCGCGATCGAGGCCGATCTCGACGTGGGCCGGATCGCGGCGTGCGGTGAACTTCCACGCGTTGCCGAGCAGGTTGTCGAGCACGATGCGAAGCAGACGACCGTCGCCAGCCACCACGAGGTTCGGTGCGATCCGGGTCTCCACCTTGCGGGTGGGCTCGCGACGCGCGAGCTCCTCGGTGACGACGCTCGCGAGCGAGGACAGCTCCACGCGATGGCGCGCGATCGGCACGCGGCTGATCCGCGCGAGCTCGAGCAGTGCGTCGATCAGATCGGACATCCGCGACGCCGCCGCGAGCACGCGCCGGATGTGATCGAGCGCCTTCTCGTCGAGCCGATCACCGAGGTCCTCGGTGAGGGCCTGGGTGAACGCGCTGATCGTGCGCAGTGGTGCGCGTAGATCATGCGAGACCGAGTACGAGAACGTCTCGAGCTCGCGGTTCGCCTGCGCCAGCTCGACATTCGCGCGCGCGAGCTCCTCGGCCATCACCGCGCGGGCCTCGGCAAGATCCTTCGCGGCCCGCGCCTCGGAGGCCTCGAGCTCGCTGCGCAGGAGCTGCTCGCGGACCCGACGCTGCTCGTCCTCGATCTGCTTGCGACGGATCTGCGCCTGGACACGCGCCGACAGCACGTCGAAGCCGCTCGCCTTGGAGACGAAGTCATCGGCGCCCGCGGCGAGACCTTCGATCACGGCCTCGCGCTGCTCGGTCGCGGTCAGGATGATCAGCGGCGTATCGCGGGTCTCGGGCTGGTCCTTGATGCGCCGGCACGCCTCGACACCGCCCATCCCGGCCATCGTGCGGTCGAGCAGGATGCAGTCGACCGGGCCCTGCGCGAGGACCTCGAGCGCTTGCTCGCCGGAATGCGCGCACTCGACGTCGTAGCCGCGCTTGCGGAGCCGGCCCGACAGGATCTCGAGGTAGTCGGGATCATCGTCGACGGTGAGGATGCGTTTCGGCGCGAGCATCCGCTTCGTCTCGGTCGGCATCGTCGCCGCGGATCTCAACAGTGCTCGGGCACGCGCGACGATCACGCCGAGATCGTCCTTCTTCACCGAGCTGTCGGCGCCGGCCTCGAGCGCGCGAACCTCGGCATCCTTCGCGGTCGAGTCGCTGAGGAGCAAGCACGGCGTCGCGCGCAGCGTTGGCTCGAGCCGCAGCCGGCGCACGATGCTCGCGCCATCCATGTCTGTCATCGCGCCGTCGACGATGATCGCGGTCGGTCGTTGGGACGCGGCGAGCTGCAGACCCTCGGTGCCGTTCGCGGCCGCCGCGGTCTTGAACCCGAGCTTGCCGAGTGCATCGCAGAGCTCGCCCCGGAACTTCGCGTCACCGTCGATCACGAGCACTACTTCGGGGACCGGTGGCGCACCGAGCAGGCTGCGCACCTGGGCGACGACCTTGACGATGTCGTACGGCTTGCCGACATAGTCGGTCGCGCGGATCTGCTTCTCGATGATCAGATCGGAGACCTGACCGTAGGTCGCCAGCACGAGCACGGGCATGTCGTGCAGCACGTGGTCGCGCCGGATCAGCTCGAGCAGATCGATGCCGTTGCCGTCAGGGAGCTCGACGTCGAGGATCGCGAGCGAGACCGGCCGCGTGCGCAGCGCGGTGCGCGCCTCGGCGAGCGACGCGCACGTGATCGTCCGGAAGCCGCCCACCTCGAGTGCGTCCGCGAGATCCGTTCTCACGGCGTGACTGTCGTCGACGATTAGAATCGCGGTCATACGTTCCTGGCGGCCGCTTCGCTGTCTCGCGAGATCAAACTAGACCATTGTCGCGCGCGGCCGGCAACGCCCCGAGAAACGACTCCATGGCCGCGATCACGGCCGCCGGTTCTTCGACCGTCGACGAGTGACCGGCCCGCGGGATCACCACGACCTGCGCGCCCGCGATCGCGCCGGCGATCTTCTCGGCCCGGGATCGTGGGGTCGCAAGGTCCTCATCTCCGACGAGGATCACGGTCGGGAGTGTCACGCGCGCCAGCTCGTCATGGATCCCCGCCCGATCGATGACGCCGTGCACCGCCCGCCAGATGTCGCGGCGGCTCGTCATGATCGTGAGAAAGCGTTCGACGTCGGCGTGGCGCGACCGCTCAGTGAGAATTGTCTTGCCCAGCATGATCGGAGCGACGCGGCCGCGCACCACGCGAGGTCCAAGCAGCTTGACGACACGCGCGAGCAGCCGGTAGCGGCTCACGTTCTCGATCGGCTCGGGGTCCGATGATGTCTCGATCAGGATCAGCGATCGCACGAGGTCGGGCCGCCGCGCCGCCATCCGCATGCCGACGAAGCCGCCCATCGACAGCCCGCAGAAGTGGACCTTGGTCAGGCCGAGCGCCTCGAGCAGCGCGACCGCGTCCTGCCAGACCAGCTCGATGCCGATGTGGTCGCGATGGTCGGCGGCGCTGCGACCCTGGCCGCGGTGATCCCAGGCGACACAGCGGTAGCGGCCACGCAGCGCCTCGATCTGCGGTGCGAACAGCTCGGTCCCCCACAACAGACCGTGGCTGAAGACGATCGTCTCGCCCGTCGACCCGGCGCCGGAGTCTTCGTAGTGGAGCGTGGTGCCGTTGACGGCGAGCGTCGGCATGTCAGGTCATCGCCTCAGGCCGTCAGCTTGGTCAGCACGCCGCGCAGCCCCTCGACGCTCAGCGGCTTGACGAGGTGCTCGTCGAAGCCGGCCTCGCCCGCGCGCTGGCGATCCGCGAGTTGACCGTATCCGGTGATCGCGATCATCGCCATGCGTGCGAGCTGCGGCACGGCACGCAGCCGCGCGGCGAGCTCGTAGCCATCGACGACCGGCAGGCCGATGTCGAGGAACGCGATCTCGGGCGTGAACGTGCGCACCGCGTGGAGCGCGGCCGGCGCGTCGTGCACCACGACCGCCTCGTGGCCGAGCACCTCGAGCAGCTCGCCGAGCGTCTGTGCGGCGTCGATGTTGTCGTCGACGACGAGGACGCGCAGCGTCCGCATCCGCGCCGCATCAATCGCCTGCAGGACGTCGTCGTGGGTGAGGTGATCAGAATCGAGCCCGGCAATCGGCAGCCGCACCGTGAAGGTCGCGCCGCGGCCCGGACCCTGACTGGCCGCTGACACCACACCGCCATGCATCTCGACGATGCTGCGCACGATCGACAGGCCGAGCCCGAGCCCGCCCGCGGCCTCCTGCATCCGCCGGCCAGGCACGAACAGCTCGAACAGCCGTGGCAGCAGCGCAGCATCGATGCCGGCTCCGTTGTCGCGCACGACGAGTCGCGCACAGCCGCCCTCGACGTCGCCGACGATCTCGATCCGGCCACCGCGCGGCGTGTACTTCGCGGCGTTGCTGACGAGGTTCGCGACGACCTGGGTCAGCCGATCGACGTCGGCATCGATCGCCAGCCCGGTCTCCGGGACCGACACGACCACCTGGTGGTCGCGCTCTGCGACCCCCGATGCGGCAGCCTCGAGGGCGCGGCCGACGATCCACGCGAGCTCGACGGTGCCGCACCGGAGCTGGATCGCGCCGCGGGTGATCCGCGAGACATCGAGCAGATCATCGACGAGCCGCACCACGTGGTGCACCTGGCGATCGATGATCGCGCGCTCGCGCTCGAAGGGATCGCCGCCACGCAGCCGGATCAGGTGCAGCGCGGTGACGATCGGTGCCAGCGGGTTGCGCAGCTCGTGTCCGAGCATCGCGAGGAACTCGTCCTTCGCGCGGCTCGCCGTCTCCCAGCGATCGCGCTCCTCGCTCACCGTCGCGAAGCGCCGAGCGTGGTCGAGCGCGTGGACCGCGAACCCTGCGAGTGCCTCGAGGAATGCGGTCGCGCGCGGCGATGGTCCACCGACCTCGTTCCAGTAAGCCCCGATCGCCGCGCTCGGGTCCTCGCCGAGGATCGGCACGATCACGAGGCTTTTCACGAACGTCGGGTGATACAGCGCGTGCGGGATCCGGCTGTCCCGCTCGATGTTGGGGATCACGACCGTCTCGCGATGACTCATCGCCCAGCCCGAGGTGCATTCGTCGAGGAGAAAGCGCTTGCCGTGCCACAGCGGCCCGACCGCCTCCTCGCCGAGGTACGCGACGAAGCCGCCCTCGCGTAGCGCGAAGGTTGCGCCGCTGGCACCGGTCAGCTCGCGCGCGAGCCGGCAGACGACCGTCGCGAGGTCATCCAGCGACCGCACGGCTGCGAGCTGTTCGGCGCTCGCGAGCAGGGTCGCCTGCTCGTCCGGAGCGAATGTGTGACCATCCGAACCCACGTAACCAGAGTGGTATGTGTTGCGCGCCTCGCGATCAAGGGAGACGACAGGATCGCTTCAACGATCGCTCACATCTTCGGCAGCACCGCGTGTAAGTCGCGATAGTCGTCGAACGCGGTGGCCTTGCCGGCCGCGAGCTCCGTGCGCAGCTCGTCGGTGAACTCCGGCAAGTTGATGAAGATGCGGTCCGGAGTCAGCCCGGCGTTACGATATGCCTTGATGTCGCTGGCGCGATTGCCCACGCCCGCGGCGATCCGGACCGGCAGCTGGCGGAGCGTCGTGGTCTTGAACGCGACGGTCGATGCGCCCGGCATCGTGACGGCCGAGCTCGCGAGCCGCAGCGGACCCGGTGGGAAGCCGTGCACACGCAGCCAGTCGCGCGTGACCTCGGTGTACTGGTCGCCGCGTGCGGTGATGTAGACGACCGTCTTGCCACTCGCCGCCAGTGCCTGCGGCGCATGGCGCTGGTGGCCGATGTCGCGGCCGAGGACCACCGTCTTGTAGATCGCCTGCTCGGACGTCGTGATCGTCCCATCGACATCCGTCACGATCACCGCCGCGTCCTTCGTCGCGACGTAGCCGAGGAATCGCACGCCGCTGCCATCGCCGGGGACGCGCGCGTAAAGATCGGTCATCCCGACCGCCAGTCGCGAGTCGCCATGCAGCGTCAGAGCGAACCGACCGTCGTCGTTCGTGCGCGTCGTGCCGAGCGAACGCCAGCCACTGCCGCTGCATGCGAAGACCTCGACAATTTCGTCCTCGAGATCCTTGTCGACGGCGGTGTAGGCGAGCTTGCCACCGAGCGTCTGGTTTTCGTCACCTTCCACCGCGATCAGGTCGACACCCCGGTGCTTGGGCGTGCCAAGTCGGCTGAGCACGCGGTTGCGGTCGTGCCGGAACGTCGCTGGCACGCCGTCCGGAGCGGCCTTGCAGTTCGGGTAGTTAGCGCTCGCGATCGGCGTGCCCGGTGTACCGACGTGCAGGGCGCACCCTGCGGCGATGACTGCGATGACGAAGGCAACGACGACGAGGGCTAGCGAACGCATCAGGAGCCCAGGCCGGTGCAGCCGCCGAGCCAGCCAGATGTAGACCGAGATCAGCCGAGCCAGCGCCAGCGCAGCCGCGTCTGCTTGCCGAGCTGGAGCTCGAGATCGTGTTCGAGCTCGATCAGCCGCGCGCGGTGCTCGCCCACGATCCGGGTGCCGTTGTAGCTGGCGGTATCGATGATCACGAGGCGGTCCTGCTCGTGGACGAGGAGTGCGTGCACGCGCGACAGCGACGGATCCTCGATCGCCTCGCTGATATCGCAGCGGCCATAGCGGCCGAGCAGCACGCCATCGCGCAACGCGTCCTGGCCGACGTTCATCGTCACCTGGCGACGCGGCCCGGTGATCTCGAGGCGGCCGGCGAGATCGTGCTCGGTGCCGATCACACCGGTGTGGCCGGGGCTGGTGTCGCGCGGACCCACGGTCCGGAAGATCCGGCTCTGGCGGATCTCGTCGCGCGGCAGCGTGAGCCGCACGTGCGAGCCGTCCGCGCAGTTCTCCATCTCGTCGAAGTAGACGCGCTCGGGCAGCGTCTGCCACGCGTCGTCCGCGCGCTCGGGCCAGTCCGAGGGATCTCCGAGCGGCAGGACGAAGAACGTGTAGCCGCCGGACCGCAAGATCGCGGCGCCCTCCGCGCGCAGTCCGCGCAGCATCCGGCCGTCCTCGTCGAACATGCCGTCGCTCGTCCGCAGGTCGATGACCCGGTAGTGGACCTTCGTCGAGCTCGCCGCCCAGCTCTCGACCGGGCCGAGCACGACGGCAAACTGGCGGAGCGCGAGGCTGTCGTTGCCACGGAGATAGAGATCGCAGCGATCGTGGCGGCCGGCGATCGCCGCCACCGGGCGACCGACGCGCGCCATCAGCTTGACGATGCCTGCCGCGCGCTGGGTGCGCTCGTCGACCGCGATGATCGCGAGCCCGGGCTCCTCGACGCTCCGGCACGCGCCCGCAAACTTGGCGTAGGTTTCGAGGAACAGGTCACGTGAGGTGGCACGCCGCCGGCTCTCGAGATGGACGGCCGGACGCATCACGGTCTGTGCGTTACCGCCCGCACGAACCTGACCGTCCCAGAGACTGATGCCGATCGTCTTCAAGAGCCCCTGGACGACGTTACTGCATGGTGACGACGGAGTCCCAGGCAAACACGCTGGAACTACCCGACGAAGACCCCGACGGATCCCCATCGGTGGGTAGGTGGATGAGCGTGGAGGCGCCGACGAGCCGCCATGCACCAGCGCGCGAATAACGCACCCCGGAAACGAGACGCGCCAGCCCATTCGCCGGCAAGGCCAGTGTCCGCCCGGACCTAACCACAGGAGTTGACTGCGTTCGGTGGTGGCACCGCGCTTGCTCATCTACAGGACATGGGCACCTCGGATAGAAACAGCGGATCCTTCACGGCGATCGAAGAAGAGTTCTTTCGCGCCGGCACGTCGATGAGCGAGCTACCGCAGCGCGAGAGCTTCGACGATCTCGACGAGGGCTACCGCCCGACCTCGGTGTGGCGCCGGCTGTTCGCCCGCAAGAATTCCGATCAGTAGACCGCGACGCACGGTCACGGGCTTCGCTCGACCGTATATCCAGCTGCGTGCAGTAGCGCGGGCAGGTTCGACTCGCCGATCAGGTGCGCGAGCCCGACCGCCACGAAGGCACCCTGCCCCGCGAGGTACGCCTCGAGCTGCGGCAGCCATCGCCGGTTCCGGGCAACCAGGAGCTGTGCCGATCGCGGGTTTGCGAGCAGCTTCTGCATCGCCGCGAGATCGCCCGTGCGATAGAACGCACGCAGCCCGGCGAGCTCGCACGCCATCGTGTGGCGCGCATGGATCGCCGCCGCGAGATCCGAGATCACGACGGCAGCTGCGAGTGCCGAGAGCTGGTCGTCCCAGCTCTCGAGCGCATCGACGGGGAGCTTTCGCGCAGCGGCAGCATCGCTCAGCGCGAAGTCCATCGTCCGCTTCGGGGGTGGCGAGACCGTCGCGGTGAGCCGCGTCATCGCGTACCACGGCCGGGTACGCTTCAGATCGTCCTCGCGGATCACGCCGCGCAGCGCGTCTCGCAGGTCCCACCAGTCGTCGGTCGCGAGCTGCTGATCGAGCCCCTTGCCTGGCGGCAGGCGCGCGAGGTCGCGGAGCTTCTCGGGGTCCGGGTCGACGTTGCCGAGCTCGGAGGCGAACCGCGGCGAGCTGGCGAGTGCCCGCCAGGCGGCGGCTGGAACATCGGCGGCGCTGCCGTTGTGGATCGTGCCGAACAGCCAGAGCACCGGGCCCTCACCGCGCTGTACGCGCCACAGGAACGGCGCGTTCGCCGGGACCGGAACGTCGATCGTGCAGCGCGGCTTGTGCGAGCCGCAGGCGGCGATCACGCCGACGAGCGCGACGAGCAGCAGGCGCCTCATGTCAGCGCGTGAGCAGCGTCTCGAGGACCGGCAACAGCTGGTCGATCTTGATCGGCTTCACCAGGTGCTCGCGAAAGCCGGCCGCGGTGGTGCGCTCGCGATCCGAGCGCTGGCCGTAACCGGTGACCGCGACGAGCACGAGATCGGCGAGCGTCGGTTCCGCGCGCAGCTCGGCGGCGAGCGCGTAGCCGTCCATACCCGGCAGGCCGAGGTCGACGAGTGCGATCGACGGTCGACGTGCCTTCGCGAGCGCGAGCGCCTCGTACGGATCGTAGGTGGTCACGACCTCGAAGCCGTGAACCGCGAGAACGTCGCCGAGGAGCTCGGCAGCATCGACGTTGTCGTCGACGATCAGGACGAGCCCGAGGCGCGGCGCGGCGCTGATCGGCTCGGCTGCGGTCCGGGCCTGGCGCGCGGGCGCCGACACGTCGAGCGCGGGCAGGACGATCTCGAGCTCGCTGCCCTGGCCCTGGCCCTCGCTGCGCGCGATCGCGCGGCCACCGTGGAGTGTGGTGAGTGACTTGACGATCGCCAGCCCGATCCCGAGGCCGCCCGCCGCACGGTCGATCGCGCGCGAGCCGCGGGTGAACGTCTCGAACACGCGTGGCAGTAGCTCCGCGGAGATCCCGGCGCCGGTATCGCGGACGCGCAGCGAGATCTCGCGATCGACCCGCGTCGCGCTGATCCAGATATCGCCGCCGGACTCGGAGTAGCGGGCCGCGTTGGTCACGAGGTTCGCGACGACCTGCGCGAGCCGCACGCGATCGCCGAAGACGATCAGGCCCGGCGGAACCGCGACGACGAGTCGGTGGCGACGCTGGTCCACGATCGGCCGCGCGAGCTCGACGCCGTCGGTGACCGCCTCGATCAAGTCGAGCGCACGCCGGTCGAGCTCGAGGGCGCCGCGCGTGATCCGCGCGACGTCGAGCAGGTCATCGACGAGCCGGCGCAGGTGATCGACCTGGCGCTCGATGATCGTGCGCTCGCGGGAGGCGCCATCGCGGGCACGCGTGAGCTCGAGCGCGGTCACCATCGGCGCGAGCGGGTTGCGGAGCTCGTGGCCGAGCATCGCGAGGAACTCGTCCTTCGCCAGGCTGGCAGCCTCCGCGTCGGCGCGCGCGGCCTCGGCGGCGCGGTAGAGGTGCGCGTTGTCGATCGCGACAGCGGCACGACTGGCGAGCGCCTCGACGAGCGCGACGTCCGCGAGCGAGTAGCGCCGCGTGCCGACGAAGCCGAGGCTGATCGCGCCGAGCGTGCGATCGCCGAGCTGGAGCGGCACCGCGAGATGCGAGCGCACGTCGAGTCGCTGCATCAGCTGACGATGCTCTTCGTTCTGCGTGTGCTCGAGCAGCACCCGCGCATCGACCTCGGGCAATAGCTCGGGCTGGCCCGACGCGATCACCCGCGCGGCCGGCTGCGGCGATCCGGGATGCGCCGGAAATTGCCGGCGAAGCTCGTCGAGGATCGCCTGGCGCTCGGGGCTGGCGTGCGCGGCGGCAACCCGGCGGAACGAGCCATCCTCGTTGACGAGGTCGACGATGCAGAAGTCGGCGAGCGCAGGCGTGGCCAGCCGGGCGACCTGGGCGAGCGTGACGTCGAAGTCGAGCGACGACGACAGCACCCGGCTCGCGTCGGCGAGGAACGAGGCCTGCGCTGCTCGTGTCTCGGCGGCAGCCGCGGCGGCCTCGGCCTGTTCGCGCGCCAGCATCTCGGCGGTCTGGTCGTGAAAGACGAACAGCACGTGGGCGACGACGTTCTTGCTGTCGCGAAGCGGGACGAGCTGGGCGGCGACGGCAACGCGCCGGCCACCACTGACCTTTGTGGCCTCGATGTCGTGGAGGTCGCGGATGTCGTACCAGATCGCCGGGATCTTGATGCGCTCGCCGGCGAACGCGCGGCGTACGAGGTCGGCGACCCCGCGCTCGACGAGGATGTTGTCCTTGAAGACGTTGTACTCGGGAGGCGGAACCCCGCCGAACAGCGCGGTGTGGGCGGGGTTGACCAGCACACATCGGCCGTCGGGCGCGTAGATCTGCAAGCCGACGGGAGCGCCCGCAAAGATCTCCTCGAGCAGCCCCGTGGGGTCGCGCAGCTCCGCGAGCCGCTCGCGCAGCCCGGTGAAGTCAGGAGGATCCTCGATCAAGTGCCCTCATGATGGCGAGCCTGCCGGACGTTCACAACAAGTGCCCCGAGGATTCGCCTGCGCGCTGCGCTACGCTGAGGGAACCACCTTGTCGCCCGGTAACCTGAATCCCTTCCTGACGCGCAAGCCGCGGCCGATGGTGGTCGGCCATCGCGGCGTACCGACGGTGCATCAAGAAAACACGCTCGCCGGGTTCCGGCGCGCGGTGGCACTCGGGCTCCCCGCGGTCGAGCTCGATGTTCGGCTGACGGCGGATCGGCGCGCGGTCGTGTTCCACGATAGCGACGTCACGCGGCTGACCGGAATGCCGGGTCTGGTCGCGAACATGACGTGGGACCAGCTCTCGCGGCTGCGGCTCCGCCGCGAGGTGCCGATGGGCGTCGACGCCAGGGGCACGACCGTGGTGGCGCGCTACGAGCGCGAGGAGCGGATTCCGCTGCTCGCCGAGGTGCTCTCGGAGATCGCCCCGTCGATCGCGGTGAACGTCGAGCTCAAGCTCGACATGTTGCGGTGGTGGCAGATCGAGGTGGGCGCGATCGCCGCGCGCGTGATCGCCGAGGTCGGCGTCGAGGATCGCGTGATCGTGACGTCGTTCGATCCCCGCAAGCTGCGAGCCGCGGGTCGCGTGTCGCCGGGTCTCGCGCTCGGGTTCTGCTTCGACGACACGATGCTGAACTTCGCCGGTCCGCTGATCGATCGGCTGCAGCGCACCGCCGCGGTTCACGAGGGCGACGGCCGGCCGTTCCATCACGCGCGGCGGCTGCTCGGCCGGCTCGTCGACACCAACCTCGTCGGTCGATTCCTGAGGACCCACGTCGTCGGTGCCGAGCACACGCTGGTCGGCCGCGACACCGTGCAGCGGCTGCACGCGCAGGGCTTCGCGATCGGCACCCACACGATCTTTCCGCTCGGCTCGACGACCGGCAAGGCGATCGCGCCGAGCGCGTCCACGCAGGCGGAAGTCGAGCGGCTCGTCGAGGTCGGCGTCGATTGGATCGAGTCCGATGATCCCGAGCGCCTGCTCGGTCTCGTCGCCTGAGCCAGCGATCGACAGCCGATCAGCGCGCCTGCGACTTGATCTGGCGACGCGCCGACGGATGCTGCTGGATCACGCTGCGCGCGAGCTTCTGGAGCTCGGGGTGCACGCGGAACTGCGGTGCGACGAACCGACCGAGGTAGTTGGGATCCTCGTCGGCGAGCGCGACGAGCTCGCTGCGCGCCTGGTTGCGCTGGTTCGTCGCGAACCGGGCGAACACCCGCGCGATCCGCATCTGCAGCCCGATCGACTCGGCGTTCTCGCGCGGCAGCTCGATCGTCTCGAGGAGCGCGAGCGCTTCCTTGCCCTTGCCGGTCCGCGCCCACGCCTCGGCGCAGATCGAGGCGGCGAAGGGCCGGATCTCCTTGCGCGCCGGGTTGTCGAGGTTCATCGAGTCCGCTGCCTTGCGAGCGTCCTGGGTGCGGCCGAAGCTGAGGTAGAGCTGGGCGCGCAGCAACGAGACGTCGTCCTGCATCGGCGCCGGGAACACCTTGAGCTCGATCGACTCGAGCAGCTTGAGTGCCTCCTTCGGCGAATCGGCGGCCATCAGCTGCGCGCGTGCGAACAGGTTGGTCGGCGCGTTCGCGTCCTTGCTCGCGTTGAGCTTCGCGAGCGCGTCGCGGCGCCCCTCGGGTGACTGGTTGCCTTGCTGCAGCAGCGACACGACACGGCGCTGCTTGCGGATCATCCGGAACGCCCAGATCAGCACCGCTGCCAGTGCGACCGTGAGCACGCCGACGATGATCATCAGCACCGTGCTGCCGGTCTGGATCGCGAACGCCCACACCAGCGCGGTGATGACGCCGATGATGATCAGCTGCTTCTTCTTGATGCCGCCGACGACCTGAGGCTGGTTGCCCCCGGTCCCCTCGGTCTCGCTGCCGGTTTCTTCAGTCACAGGCCTTGCCGTACCTGGACCGTAGCGCGAGGGCAACCCCCAACCGAGCCGATCGACGTGCGCTGCGGCCCGTGTGGCGGCCTCGCGCAGGAGGCGCCGGGCACGCCGGTCGCAATCACTCCGGTTCGAGGCTTCTGATGACCGGACTTACCAGGCTTTTCATCGCGGTCGCGTCCCTTGGCGTCGCCGTCGTGGCTGGGTGCGGTGCAGCGAGCCCGCGAGCCGAGGCACCGCCGCACGTGGTGCAGCACGGGGCGCGCATGCTACCCGCAACCGAAGCGCCCCCACCCACCGAGAGCGCCGTCGCGATGTCAGCGCCTGCCGCACAGGCACCTCCGGCCCTCCTGGTGCACATCGATGCGAGCACAGACCCCCGGCGCAAGCTCCCGGGTGATGTACGCGCGCGGTTGACGGCGATCGTCAAGGACACGATCGCGAGCGGCGCGTACGCGACGGCGTGGCCCGGTGGCCTGCCGCGCCAGGCCGAGCTCGCCGCGAGCGGTGCGCGTGCGTACATCGTCGCGGCGACGGTTCACGAGGTCGCGGTCGAGCGCAAGGGCCGGCGTGCCTCGATCATGTGTCGCGTCGAGATCCGGATCGCACCCTGGTATGGCGTCGACGGAGGCGAGGCCTGGGAGCTGACAAAGGCCGCGGTGGCGACCGGTACTGCGCGGGCGACCACGGGCCTGCGCGACGAGCTGGTGCGGCTCGGTGTCCGCGATTGCGTGCTCGATGTCGGCGAGGCCGTCACCGCGGACAAGATCCTGCCGTTCTTGCGCCGTCTCGACGAGCGCCACGCCGTGCATCACGCCGCGCGTCGGTAGCGTACGCTGGCGGCATGGGCCGCGCGTTCCAGGTGTTTCGCGCGCTGGTTCTCGTCGGTGGCCTCGTCGCTTTCGGCTTTCTCGTGCACCGGCTCGGCTGGTCGGGGATCACGCGCGTGCTCGGCGAGACGGGTCTGTGGTTCGTCGTGGTCGCCGCGATCGATGTCGGCTCCGCGCTCTGCGATGGTGCAGCGATCCACCGGCTCGCCCGCGTGCATGGCCCGTTGCCTTACCGGCGTGCCGTCGCCGCGCAGCTCGGCGGTGTCGCGATCAACCGGCTGACGCCCGGCAACGCGCTCGGCGAGCCGATCAAGGTCTCGATCATCGTCGAGCACGTGCCCCGCGACGGTGCGGTATCCGCGATCATGATGTTCGACGTCGCGGCGACCTGCATCGCGGTGCTCGTCATCGTGATCGGCGTGCCACTGACGCTCTTCGTCGCGGATCTGCCACCCCGACTCGCGCTGATCGCGTGGATTGGCGCCGGCATGCTCCTCGCGTTCGGGATCGCGCTCGTGCTGCTCGTGCGGCGCGGCGTGCTCGGGACATCGATCCGGATGCTCGCGCGGCTGCGCCTGATCTCCGCCGAGCGTGCGGCGGCGTGGACCACGGCGACCCGCGTGATCGACACGAACATCGCCGACCTCGGCAAGCCGCGGTCGCGCGTCGCCTTCGCGTTCCTGTTCGGGTCGCGCGCGCTGCACTGGGCCGGCACCGTCGTGCTGCTGCACGCGTCGGGCTTGCCGCTGACCGCGCCGCTCGTGATCGGCATGCTGTCGGTCGGCCTGCTCGTCCAGTGGGCGTCGCAGATCGTGCCGCTCGGCCTCGGGCTCGCGGACGGCGGAAACTACCTGTTGTACGCGGCGCTCGGCGCGCCGGCGGCCGCGGGCCTCGACTTCTCGATGGTCAACCGCGCCCGTACCTGCGTGATCGCGGGCATCGGGCTCACCGTCCTCGCGATCACGAGCTACGTCGATCGCCGGCGTCGCGCGGCCCAGGAGTAGATCAGAGCTTCTTGCCGACCAGCGTGAACGTCGCGGTCGCGGACGAGTAACCGCGCACCATCACGTGGATCGGCGCGGGCTGCGCGAGCGTGACCCGGCAGCTCTCGGCGGAGCCGTTCTTGTACGGGCGGCAGTCGAACGCCGTCGTGGTCGGCGCGTTGCCGACGCGGACGTAGAGGTCAGCGTCGTTCGTGCCGGTCATCGCGAACTCGTAGGTGCCCGCGGCGACCGTCGGTGTCGCGAAGCGCTTGTCGACGTTGCGCGCGACGCTGCCGCTCTCGGAGAGGCCGGGCCACGTCATCGGGTTGCCACCACCACCGGGCGTGAACACGTTGTCCTGCTCGCCGGAGACCAGCACGACCTGGCTCGTGTCGATGCTGCGGAACATCTGCTCGTAGGTCTTCGGCGACTCGTGCGCGAGGAGGCCGCGGAACATCACCATCGTCGTGTTCGAGAGCTCGTGGAAGAACGCCGGCATCGCGTTGTTGACGATGTCGATGTACTTGAAGCCCGTCGTGTCGTCGGGGTTGATCGACTGGTGCGCGCGGTTCAGCGCGTCATCGATGTACGCGAAGGTGTCGCAGCCGTTCATCTGGACGATGACGTACTGACCCCGGACCCACTTGCCGGCCGCGGCCATCGCGCGGACGTTCGTGCCGAGGCCTGCGTGGCCGTTGTAGATGATGTAGTCGGCGCGCGTCGACAGGTTCTCGTAGCGTGCGCGGAATGCCGGCTGCGAGAGGCCGACGCGGACGTTGTCGGTGAGCAGCGCGACGACGCGGATCTGCTTGCCGTCGGGCAGGGTCGCGTTGAGCTCGACATCGGGCGCGCCGACGCCCGGGCTCGTGGGCACGGTCGCCGGGATCGTCGTCAGGTTGCGGCTGCCGAGCTCGCTGCGCATCGCGCTGACGAACCGGTTGTACGCGGCGATGCCGGCATCCGCGGAGGTCGTGGCGCCGTCCTCGTTCTTGCCGAAGATCGCGACGACCTCGAGGCGGTTGTCTTCCCAGATCTTGGTGTACTCGGGGAACTTGCCGGTCGTCTGGACCGGGCTTGGCGAGAACGTCGCGGTCACCGTGTCGACGTCGGCGGCAGCGATCGAGCAGCCCGACGCGCGCGGCCGGTAGTAGTAGAACATCGAGCCGGCATCGACGTCGTGCGCGGCTCTGTCGACGCAGCTGTCCTTGTACTTGGTCGCGAACGCCTGCTGGCCGGTGCTCGAGACATCGAGCGGCAGCTTCATCTCGATCGACGCCGGGACGTTCGCGCGATTGCCCCACGCGACGAGCAGCTTCGCGCGGTACTTGATCTGGACGCGACCGTTGACCGTGGTCTTGACGATGTTGGTGACCTCGGCCTTGTCGATGCGGCCGACGGAGTTGAAGCCGTTGAGCTGACCGACCGTGTAGAACAGCTGCGACTGGATCGTGTTGCGATCGTTGAACGACGAGTCGGTGACGAGCGTGCCGTCCCACTCCGCATCGACGAACACCGCGAGCGCGCTCGAGTCGCTCTTGTCGTCGTCGGATTTGACGGTCTCGCCGTCGTAGAGGTCTTCCTGGTCGGTGCAGGCAGGTGCGGCAAAGGCCGCGACAGCGAGGAATGTGGAGGTCGTGAGGCGCTTCATGGGTGGATGGCGGCACCCCGAGCAAGTTCGGTGCTCGGCGCCTGCGCCGCTAACCCCGTAACACTCATGGGCGTAACGGGCTCGTCGACGAGGCGGGCCGTTCTCGGTGGCTACTGTGGTGGCCGCTGACGCGGCGTCACGGCTGGCAAAGTCTGACCGAGGCGCTTCGCGAGCTCCTCACCGGCGCGCTCGAGAAACGCCATCGCGATCCGCGAGCGCACGCCGGGCAGGTGCACGAGATGGACGGGGACCGGCGGCGGCTCGAAGCCAGGCAGGACGATGCGGAGCGCACGCTCGGCGACGAGCCGGTCGACCTGATACGACAGGACGCGCACGAGCCCGTGCCCGGCGACCGCGGCATCGATCGCGGCCTGTGCGGTGTTCACCGCGAGCCGCGCATGGATCGCGACCCCGTACTCGCGACGCGGTCCCGGAAACATCCATCGATCACCGCGGCTCGTCGCCGTGAACGCGATGCACGCGTGCTTGGCGAGCGCGTCGGGGTTGCGCGGTGTACCGGCCTGCTCGAGGTACGCGGGGCTCGCGCAGATCACGGTCCGTACGTGACCGAGCCGCCGGGCGATCAGCGACGAGTCCGGCAGCTCGCCGATCCGGACGCCGACATCGATCGCTTCCTCCGCGAGCGAGACCACGCGGTCGAGCAACGCGAGCCGGATCATCGTCTCGCGATGTTGCTCGAGGAAGCCGGCGACCACCGGGAGCAGGTGGAGCTGGCCGAACAGCACGGGCGCCGTGACCGCGAGCGTCCCGCGCAGCACGGCGTCGTCGTCGGCCGACTCGAGCGCGTCGAGCTCGACCAGGGCACGCCGCGCGCGCTCGAGGTAGCGCTCGCCATCCGCGGTCAACGAGACCGAGCGCGTGGTCCGATGAAGGAGCCGGGTGGCGAGCCGCGCCTCGACCGCTGCGACCGCGCGGGTGATGGCCTGCGGCGATCGCCGTAACCGGCGCGCCGCCTGCGAGAAGCTGCGCAGCTCGGCGACGATCGTGAAGGTCCGCCATTCCTCGACCCGTTCCATTGTTCCTCGTGGTGGAAGAGTGTACGCCTATTCGTATCATTGTTGCGCCGCTGTCGCGCTGCCATCCTGGGTTCATGAAGCCCTCCAGCGATGTCGCGTTCAGCGCTGCGGTCAAGCAGGTGCAGGCGGAGCGTGGCTCGCGCACCGCGTACGCCCGGGTCGAGGCGGGCGGTGGCTTCCGGACCGCGATCACCGACGAGCTCGCGAGCTTCCTCGCCGAGATCGACACCGCCTACCTGGCGACCGCGAGCGCGGACGGCCAGCCCTACGTCCAGCACCGCGGCGGCCCCCGGGGCTTCCTCCAGGTCGTCGACGACCACACGCTCGGCTTCGTCGATCTCGCCGGGAACCGCCAGTACATCTCGACCGGCAACCTTGGCGAGAACAACCGCGTCTGCCTGTTCCTCATGGACTACGCGCACAAGCGACGCGTCAAGGTATGGGGCACGGCGGAGATCGTTTCGCTCACCGACCCACGCACCGCCACGCTCGCGCTCCCGGCTGGCCGTGCGCGCGCCGAGCAGGTCGTCCTGATCACGGTGACCGCGTGGGACATCAACTGCCCGCAGCACATCCCGCAGAAGCTCGATGCCGGCGAGGTCGCGACGGCGATCGCGGCGCTGCAGGCGCGGATCGCAGAGCTCGAGGCCGAGAACCGCCGGCTCCGTGCGCCGGCCCAGGCACGGTGAGACTATCTCGGGGCGTGACCGACGAGCTGCCGTTCCCCGAAAGCCTGTGTCACCGCTGCATCCACGTCCGGATCGTTCGCAGCGGGCGCGGCTCCGGGTTCGTGATGTGTCAGGAGCCCACCCTCCCGAAGTACGGGCCGCAGCCGGTGCGGATCTGCCGCGGCTTCACGCCGAAACCGGCGTGATCTCCACCGCGAAACCTCTCGGGGTTCGGGATGCGGCACGTGCTACGATGTCGCCGACGGAACGCCCGTCGAAAGGCTACCGCTCCATGGCTGCTGCACCTGCCGCTGACGCTCATCTCTACATCGCCGCCCACGTGCATGCCTCGCGGCATCGCGTGGAGCTCGAGGCCAGCGAGTGCTGCGCGTGCTTCTTCTGCTTCCGCAAGTTCACGGCCAAGGACATCAAGGCCTGGATCGACGGCAACCAGACCGCCCTCTGCCCCCACTGCGGCCTCGACTCGGTGATCGGCAGCGCCTCGGACATCCGCCTCGACGATGGGTTTCTGCGCAAGATGCACCAGCATCACTTCGCTTATCGTTCCAAGTAAGGTCCAGGGCCCACGTGAGTGCCCGGCGCCAGGCTGGAACTTCCCGGTAACCGGGCTAGGATCGAGAGGTGCTGCGTAACCTCCCTGCAGTCCTCCTGATCGCGTTGGCCGCGTGCTCGTCGAAGGCCCCGCCGTCCGGCGAATCCCCGGCCACGCCAAATGGACCGACCGCGCCGGCGACCGGTGCCGATCCGATGGTCGCCCAGGCCGGCGCTGCGGTCGCGCCCGCGACTGCCGTTCCACCGCCGGATCCCCGCGAGGCCGCGCTCTCGAAGATCGTCCTGCGATTGCTCGAGCAGGAGCACCTGCTGCGCAAGAAGGTCGATGACGGAGTCTCCCGGATCGCGTTCAAGACCTACGTCGACCGGCTCGACGGCAGCAAGATGTTCCTGCTCGCGGCCGACCACGACGCGCTCGCGCGCCACATCGACAAGCTCGACGACCAGATGCGCTCGGGCTCGCTCGACATCGCCCACGACGGCGCGAAGCTGTTCGCGACTCGCGTCGCGATGGTCGAGAAGCTCGTCGCCGAGATTCTCGCGGCGCCGCTCGACTTCACGAACGAGGAGTACATCGAGATCGATCCCAAGAGGCTCGAGCTCGCCGCGAGCGAGACCGAGCTGCGCGAGCGCTGGCGCCGCCGCCTCGAGCTCGAGGTCCTCGAGCGGATCGCGCAGATGGAGCAGCGGCTCGCGCCGAAGAAGCCCGATCCGAAGGCGAAGCCCGGCGACAAGCCGAAGCCCGACGACGATGACGACGAGGCCGATCGCCTGACGATGCCACTCGCGCAGATCCCGCCGACTCCCGAGGGTCGCGAGGCCAAGGCGCGCGCCGACATCGCGAAGACCTATGCCGGTCGGTTCGCTCGGCTGCGCAACCCCGGGCCGCTCGATGCGGCGTCCGATGTGATCAACGCGGTCAGCGCGGCGCTCGATCCGCACACGACGTACTTGCCGCCTGCCGACAAGGCGAACTTCGACATCGCGATGACCGGATCGCTCGAGGGCATCGGCGCGGTGCTCCGCGAGCGCGACCACTACACCGAGGTCGTCGAGCTGGTGCCCGGTGGCGCGAGCTGGCGGCAGGGTGGCCTTGGACCCGGCGACCTGATCCTGTCGGTCGCGAACCCCGGCCAGGAGCCGGTCGACGTGTTCGACCTGCGGATCGACGAGGTCGTGAAGATGATCCGCGGCAAGAAGGGCACCGTGGTCCGGCTCCGCGTGCAGAAGCCCGCCGGCCACGAGGAGACCATCGCGATCACGCGTGACGTCGTCGTGATCGAGGAGGCCTACGCCAAGGGCGCCGTGCTCCAGCGCAAGGGCCAGGCGGCGTTCGGCTACATCCACCTGCCGAGCTTCTACGGCGGGCGTGACGCCAAGCGCAACGCCGCCAATGACGTGCGCCGACTGCTCGCCGAGATGAAGACGCGCAAGGTCACCGGCGTCATCCTCGATCTCCGCAGCAATGGTGGCGGTCTGCTCGGCGACGCTGTCGAGATGACCGGGCACCTGATCGACCGCGGCCCGGTCGTCCAGGTCCAGGACAGCCGCAACCAGCGCGAGGTCCTTGGCGACGATCAGCGGGGGCTCGAGTACGACGGGCCGATGGTCGTCATGGTCGATCGGTTCAGCGCGTCGGCGTCCGAGATCGTCGCGGGAGCGCTGCAGGACTACAACCGCGCGGTCGTGGTCGGCACCACGACCCACGGCAAGGGCACCGTGCAGACGCTCGCGGATCTCGATCGCGCCGCCGGCGGCAAGATCGAGCTCGGCGTCCTCAAGATCACGATCCAGCAGTTCTTCCGGATCAGCGGCTCGTCGACGCAGCGCGAGGGCGTCGTGCCCGACATCATCCTCCCCGACCCCGCGGGGCACATCGACTCGGGCGAGCGCGAGCTCGAGCACGCCGTGGCGTGGTCGCAGACGACGCCGGCGACGCACACCAGATGGCCGGTGACCTGGAATACCAGCTCGCTCGTGCAGAAGAGCGCAAACCGGGTTGCCAAGAACCCGCTGCTCGCGAAGATCGCGTCGACGACGCAGATCCTCAAGGCGCGCGCACAGGACACCAAGGTGCCGCTCGCCCGGCCGGCCTGGGAGACTCGCCGCAAGGAGCAGCGTGCGGCTCTCGACGCCGCGTCGCCGGATCTCAAGCACGCCCCGGCGAACTTCACGGTCAAGCCGATCGAGGATCCCGCGATCAAGCCGACGGTCCCCGGCCCTGGTGGCCGCAAGGACGATCGCGCCATCAAGTGGAGCGACGCGCTCGCCCGTGATCCGTGGATCGACGAGTCCGTCCACATCCTCGGCGACATGACCACGAAGTGATCGCGGCCCGGTAGCCGGCGAGGCCCGCTACGCGTTACGCGGCGTGATCGCGCTCGACACCGTCAGCTGGGTCTGCCGGCTGCGGGTCTCGATCTGGATCTCGACAGCCTCGGCATCGATCGGCACGTACTTGGCGATCACGGCCGCGATCTCGTTCCGCATCTCCTGCAGGCGGGCGCCGTCGAGGCCGGTGCGATCCTGCGCGAGCACGAGGTGGAGGCGCCCCTTGGCGACGTCCTTGCTCGACTTGCCCGCAATGAAGTTTTTGATTTCGTTCCACATGGTCAATTCCTCAGGCCGGCGTCGCGGACAGGCCGAGCGCGCGGCCGATCCGGGTGAAGAAACCGACGCCCTGCGGGTCCTCGACTTCGTGGCCAGCGAGCTTCTTCGCGATCGAGATGAACTCGCGTGCAGCGACCGACTTGCCTTCGAGCACCGCTGGCACGCCCTTGTTGGTGGTCGCGATCACTTGATCGTCGAGCGGGATCGCGCCGAGTAGCTCGAGCGCGAGGATCTCGATGACGTCCGCCTGCGACAGCATGTCGCCACGCTTCACGAGGTGCGCCGAGATCCGGTTGACGATCAGGCGTGCGGTGACGTCGGCCGCGGCGAGCAGTCCGACGACGCGATCGGCATCGCGGATCGACGACACCTCGGGCGTCGCGACCACGATCGCCTCGTCGGCGCCGGCGATCGCATTCTTGAAGCCCTGCTCGATGCCGGCAGGGCAGTCGATCAGCACGAAGTCATGCATCGCCTTGAGCTCGAAGATCAGGCTGCGCATGTCGTCTGGCGTGACCGCGTCCTTGTCGTCGGTCTGCGACGCCGGCAAGAGCCACAGGTTCTCCATCCGGCGATCCTTGATCAGCGCCTTCTGGACCGTGCACTTGCCGCGGATCGCGTCGACGACGTGATAGACGATGCGGTTCTCGAGGCCCATGACGACATCGAGGTTGCGCAGGCCGATGTCGGCGTCGACGAGCACGACCGAGTATCCCAGCTGCGCGAGGGCCGCTCCGAGGTTCGCGGTGGTGGTGGTCTTACCGACCCCTCCTTTGCCTGACGTGATGACGATGGCTCGACCCATGACGTGACTCCTTCTGTGCCTGCCTAGATGACGGCTAGATACGACTGCTAGATGCTGCTGGCGAGGTTGCGAGGCAACCGGCCGGTGTAACGCTCGACGATGATCCCGTCGCCGCTGCCGTAGGCGATCTCCGCCTCCGACGTGGGCTTGTCGCTGTCGGCCGCGCGAGCGACCTGGCGACCGATCCGAAGCTGCTGCGGCTGGAGCTGCAGCGCGAGGATGAAGCCGACCTCCTGGCCGATGCCCGCGTGTGCGGTGCCGCGGAGTCGCCCGAGGACGATGATGTTGCCCTCGGCCCGCACCTCGGCGCCGGGGTTGACGTCGCCGAGCACGATCACGTGACCGGCGTGCTCGAGGATGACGCCGGAGCGGACGGGGCCGATCACGAGGCGCGGCCCGTTGGCGATCGTCTCGAGCTCGATCTCGGCGGTCGCCGCGAGCTGGATCGGAATGCCGGTCTGCGTCGGCTCCTCGAAGCTGTGAAGCTCGTCAGCCGAGTCGAGCAGCGTCAGCTCGGCATCGGGGAGCGTGGTCGGGACCGACGGCGGCAGGGGGCGATCGAGGAGCATCGGCAGCGCGAGCGCGCCAGCCGCGGAGTGCGTCGGCACCTCGTCGTCGAATTCGGTCGAGACGCCAACGGCGGACGGCGCCGAGCCGGCGGCGAGGTTCGGGACCGGGACAGCGTGCTTGTCGGCATCGAGGTCGCGCGCACGCTTGGCCGCCGTGATCTCGACGATGCGTAGCTCGAAGCGGATCGCGATGTCGTCGAGCCGCGCGAGGCAGCCCGGCGCGAGCGGGCCGTCCTCGACACGGATGCGAATGTCGCTGCCGCGGAAGAACGCGGGTGCTTCCTCGATCCGGGTCACGATCGCGCTGACGATCGCGTCGATCGAGGCTCCGCCAAGGACGACTGCCTCGAGGCCTCGCGCGGTGCCCTTGAGGACCGCCGCCGCCCGGACCTCGCGGAGGTCCGATCCCACTTCAACCACGAGCGCGTTTGATGAGTTCATGGTGCCCATCAAATCCGTAGACCGGACCACCATGCCGGGGCAACTTTTCGTCGCTTCCCCGCGCGCGAACCGCCGGGGCCGGGATGGAGCGAGCCAGCGAGCCGGCGAG
>JACCTC010000318.1 GCA_013812655.1 Deltaproteobacteria bacterium
CCACCGCGCATGCCACCGCCAGCGCCGCCGAAGCCGTCCTCGCTGTCGCGATCCCGGCGGGTCCCCATCTCGGCGACGATCTCGGCGTCATCCTCGGCGGTCAGCGCCTCGTGGGCGGCCCGGAAGATCACGTCCTCGCGACCGACATGGGAGGCATGCGCCTCGGCGAGCCGGGTCGCGGCGTCGAGCAACGCTTTGCCGGCACTTGGCCGGGCCTCGCCATCGACCTCGCGCGCGGCCGCGGCGACCGCAGCCTGCATCTCGATCTGCGCGGGATGCTCGCTCGACAGCGACGCGAGCTCGGCGGCGAGCTCGGGACGGCGGGTCGACAGCCGCGGGAACACGGAGCCTTCCTCGTCGAGAAAGTGTCGAGTTACGGCACGCTCGAAGTATGCGACCGCATCGTGAACGCGTCCGAGGTCACCATCGTCGGGACGACCAGCGGCAAGACGACGAGCAGCTTCCAGGAGCTCCGTCATGACCTGATCGTGACGGCGATGCGAGCGCTCGAGTTGCGCGAGGCTTGCGAGCTCCATGTCGCCCCGCAGGATCCACCAGTGACCATGCCCGAGACAAGCGCCAGGCGTGATTGAAACGACCTGCATCCACTTGCTAGACCTAACGGCTCATGACCGAGAACGTCGTCATCATCGGCAGCGGCCCGGCTGCACACACCGCGGCGATCTACGCTGCTCGCGCCAACCTCACCCCGGTCATCTTCGAAGGCTTCATGGCCGGCGGGGTCGCCGCGGGTGGCCAGCTGACGACGACGACCGACGTCGAGAACTTCCCGGGCTTCCCCGATGGGATCATGGGCCCCGACCTGTGCGAGCGGTTTCGCGCGCAGTCGGTCCGGTTCGGCACCCGGATCTTCAGCGAGACGGTCAACAAGGTCGATCTGTCGAAGCGACCGTTCCGCTTCGAGTCCGACGAGCAGCAGGGCGAGGCGAAGACGCTGATCATCGCGACCGGCGCGACCGCGAAGCGCGATGACGTCCCGGGTACGCGCGACAACGAGCTCTGGCAGAAGGGCGTCTCGGCCTGCGCGGTCTGCGACGGTGCGCTGCCGGTGTTCCGGAACAAGCCGCTGTTCGTGATCGGCGGTGGCGACTCGGCGATGGAGGAGGCAGGCTTCCTCACCAAGTTCGCATCCAAGGTCTACCTCGTGCACCGCCGCGACGAGCTCCGCGCCTCGAAGATCATGCAGGACCGCGCACGCGCGAACCCGAAGATCGAGTGGCTGCTCTCGCACCACGTGCTCAAGGTCGAGGGGCAGGGCACCGTCCAGTCGGTGACCGTGCGCGATCTCAAGACCGACAAGGAGCGCGCGATCGACGCTGCGGGCCTGTTCTTCGCGATCGGCCACATCCCGAACACCGCGTTCCTCGGCGGCCAGCTCGCGACCGACGATCAGGGCTACGTCATCACGACGCCCGGCACGACCCAGACGTCGGTGGCCGGCGTGTTCGCGGCCGGCGACGTCCAGGACAAGAAGTGGCGGCAGGCGATCACCGCGGCCGGCACCGGCTGCATGGCCGCGCTCGAGGCGGAGCACTTCCTCGGCACGCACTGATCGACGCGTGCCCTCGCACGACGCCTTCCTCGCGGAGATCTACGCGAAACCCGAGCTCGACGACACGCGCTGGGTCTACGCGGACTGGCTCCTCGAGCAGCACGATCCGGCCTCGGCCTCGCGGGGCACCTTCATCATGCTGCAGCTGCGGGCGCATCGCGGCGATCGGCTGAGCTACCAGGAGCATCAGCTCATCAAGCACCTCTACCAGCGCCACCGCCAGGAGTGGCTCGGCGCGACGCTGCCTCTGTTCTCGCGCGCTCGCCTCGTCGAGGTGCGGTTCGCGCGCGGCTTCCTCGCGAGCGCCTCGCTCCGGCTGCGCACGCCTCACCACCGCGCCCTCGCCGCCGATCCGATGTTCTCGACGCTCGCGACGCTCGGCTGCGCGGACGCTCACCTCGTCGTCCGGCCGCACATGCGCTCGCTGCACAGCCTGTCGGAGCTGACGATGAAGTCGTTCGCCGCGCTGGCGGAGCTGCCGTTCGAGCTCGCGATCGAGAGCGTGCACCTCAGCAATGGCGACTGGACCGCCATCCTCGACGCCCGCGTGCGTGCGGCCGCGGCGCCGGTGTTCGCGAACCTGCGCCGGCTCCATGCCCGGCTCGACGATCCGGTGCAGGTCGACTGGCTGCTCGGTTCGTGGCTGCCGGCGCGACTCGCGCGGATCCACCTCGGGCTCGGCGAGCAGCACGTGGTGCCGCGGCCACTGGCGGCGCGGCTGATGGCGATGGTCCTCGCGCACCCGACGCTCGTGTCGGTCACGTGCGTCGCGGTCGGTGGCTCGTGCACGTTCGTGCAGCCGCAGGGCCGGCGCGGCGTGGTCGTGAGGATGTGGCACGGCGATGGCTTGCTGGCCAGCCTCGATGGTGTCGACGGCACGGGCTGGCACCTGCAGATCGAGACGCTGCCTGGTATCGACACGCCCGCGCACCAGCTCGCGGCGCGGTTCGCGACGTTCGAGAGCGTCGAGGTCGGCGAGATCTCGGACCTCACGGACGACTGAAGCGCGGAGCGGGGCGGTTGCGACCGGCTGGGTGGACGTTCGCGCTTGGCGTCGGGACTCGCTCGCGGTTTAGGAGCCGCTGGCGCCGGTGTGATCGCATGCGGCTCGCAGCCGGCGAGTCGCGACATGGGAACTGACGGATCGCGATTGGCTGGTGGACGTCCGCGCTTGGCGTCGGGCCTCGCCCTTGCTTGCTTCGCGCATGGCCACGCGCCGAGCGCCCGATACGTCGAGCTCTGCGTGCGGCCGCCAGGTGCATCGACGCGTTGATGATGTCGAGCGCCTGCGTGCGCACTCGTCACGGGCCGTGCGCTCGCTTCGCTGTCGGGCGTGAGGCCCGCCACCACGCGCTCCGGGATCTCCGTTTGGGGTTGGGTGCTCCTGGCGTTTGCTGCAGGTGCTCTCGCATTCCTGCGGACCAGGAGCCGCGACGATTACGATAATGCCGAAGCTCGCAATGGTGACGCGATCCGTCTGGTGGCGCGGTTCAGGAGCCGCGATGTTCCAGGGCCTTCAGCAGGCGCGAAGTAGCGGAGGTGCTGCGGTCCACGTCGGTCGGTCGCGGCCCAGAGGCGGTGCGGTTCAGGTTGTGACGATCGCGGTCCAGGAGCCGCGAGGCAGGCTGCCACCTTCCGGCGCTGTGGTCAGTACGCGTGGCGATCACTTGCGAGGGGGGCTCTGCTTTGACGGCGCGGGCTGATAGACGGTGAAGACGATGCGGCCGTGAAGCGCCGCAACCCGACGTACCGCGACGGGATCTATGACGTGTTCGGCCCCCCAGACGCCTCGGGCGACTTCTACACCAACGTTGAAGTCACGCATGGCGGCGGCCTTCCACGCACGTCGTGCCGTCGCGTTGAGCCCTTCGATAGCGTCGGCGAGTTCATGGATCACCGTCGTCGGGTTGCACCGGCGACGCCCACGCGACCGACCTGCGCTCTCGTAATGCGCGCGGTAGAGCCCGCGAATGCGGCCGGTATACATTTCGAAGAGCTGCCCCTCGAACTGCTCCATGATGGGGGCGAGCAGTGCGCGCGAACGTGCGCCGATTTCGAGATCGACGTTGCAGAACCCATCTTCCTTGCCCACGACGACGAGCTTACCTCTCCCACGCTCCCAGCAATGGTAGCCGAACTTCCGCCGCTGCCATGAGGCTGCCATGCGAGCCCAGATCAACGTAGACGAGGCCGGACGAAGCGTGACCCCGATCGAGCGCAACGCTGTGTGGTCGTTGCGTCTCGGTTCACGGTTCGAGTCCCCGCTCGCACTTCTAGGTCAGGCTGATCGTCAACTTCGGTTGATCGCCGGAGTTGTTGCCACGGTTTTGCAATGAGTGGCGAGCATTGCGAGGATTCAGTCAAGAGCACGCGCTGATCGACGGTGGCTTCGTCGCCGGCGACCGCGGCGTGCTACGGCGTTCACCAGCAGCGGGCGTTGCCCGGCTGCGGAGCCGCGCATCGTCCTCCGGATTAAGATGGCTCAGCACTGGCAAGACGGAGCAGAGGCGCTGCGGTTCAGGTTGATGGCGCGGTCCAGGAGCCGCAGCTGTGGGCTCTTGCATCAGCGATGTCGAAGCTGTCCGGTTCCCGGACGGAGTGACCGTGCAGTGCAGATTTGTTGAACAAGTCGCTTGACAGGGTTTTAGCCGGCAAATTTTCGTCTGCGAAGACGATCGACGAAAACGCCTCGCGAGGCGCGGCCTCCTGCGATCTACGAAGCGTTCGTCGCGCGAGTGGCCTGATGCAACGCCGGGGTGCGTTTCGTCGACGAGAACGCAGCCGGAGAAGCCGAAAAACGCATGTTAGGAAAGTGGTGGGCGAAAGGAACAGGTGAGTCATGCAGGCCACGACCGAGATCCGCGCGAAGAGTGACGAGCTCACGAACCAGCTGCGAACGTACCTTCGCGATGCAGCATCGCCGTCCGCGGCGCGGCGGGCCGAGGCGCAGGAGATCGATCGCGAGCTGCGTGCGATCACCCGCGACGAGCACGATGCGAGGGTGCGCGAGGCCGCGCTGCTCGTGCGTGCCGAGGCGATCGAGATCTGGCGCGTCTTCGGATGCGCGAGTTTGTTCGAGTACCTCGAGAACGTCCGCGACCTGCAGCCGCGGGCGGCGCGCGAACGCCTGCGCGTGGCTCGCGCGTTGACGACGCTGCCGGTGATGCAGGCAGCGCTCGAGGCCCGACAGATCGTGTACTCGACGGCTCGTGCGCTGACGCGCGTGGCAACGGCGAAGACCGAGGCACGCTGGCTTGACAAGACCCGCGGCATGCGACCTGCCCAAGTCGAGGAACTGGTGGCCGGTCACAAGCACGGCGACGATCCGGACGAGCCCGGCACCGGAGAGCGCACGGTGAAGCTCGTGCTCGAGGTCAGCGAGGAAACGTATGGCGCGTTTGTGCAGGCGCGGCGCCGATTGGCCGACGAGCAGGGTGAGCGTCTGGAGGATGACGAGATCGTCGCGACCCTGTGCCGGCGCGCGTTCGAGGATGCGAGCGAACCCAGTGCGAGCTCGCCCTACCAGCTCGCGATCGTGACGTGTCGCGCGTGCGCGACGAGCGTCGAGGTCGGAAGTGGCCGCGAGGTCCCGGTGTCCGCGGCGACGCTCGAGCGTGCGCGCTGCGATGCAGAGGATCTCGGTGACCTCGAGGCCGAGGTGCCGGCGCGAATCGCCAAGACGGTCACGCCGCGGATGCGTCGCAACATTTTGGTGCGCGATCACTACCGGTGCTGTGTGCCAGGCTGTCGCGCGCAGCGAAATCTCGACGTGCATCATGTCGTGTTTCAGAGCCGGCACGGCCGGCACAACGGATCGAATCTGCTGACCCTGTGTTCGGGCCATCACGCTCGGCTTCATGAAGGTCAGCTGCAGATCACGGGCAAGGCGCCGCACGCGCTCCGATTCGAGTGGCGTGATCGGACAGCGCCAGTACCGCACCCCGAAACACCGAGTGTCGCTCCGGTTACGATGGCAGATCTCCAGCGAGCGGCGATCGCGGCACTGGCGGCATGCGATGAGGTTGGGAGCGGAAATCGCGATGAGTAGGGATGCGGTCATCGACTGTGGCTCCTGGACCGCGATGGCTGCGCGGCCAGAGGGACCGTGTCACCAGTGCGCGTCGGCCACCTCAGGACATCGCGGCTCCTGGACCGCCACCAACCTTAAGGAAGCGTGCACGAACAACCTGTCCACCGACGGGCTTCCTTCCGACGAGCGTTGATGCCAGTGATGATCGACTTGTTCCTGATCGGTTCCTAACGGCAATACCTCTGCTACTTCGCGCCATCGCCGAAGGCCATTAAACATCGCGGCTCCTGGACCGCGGCCGCCGAGATGGGCCGCGTAACCACTGCGAGCTGCGGCGAAGACATGACGCCATTGAACATCGCGGCTCCTGAGCCTATCGACCACGCTGACGTCACGATCGGCGCGGCTCCTGGACCGCAGGAAGGCGAGCTGCCGCGTGCTCCAGGAGCCGTCCTGCAGCAACCCCCAACCAAAGAGATCCCGGAGCGCGCGGCGGCGGGCCTCACGCCCGACAGCGCCGCGAGCGCATGGCCCGTGACGAGCGCGCACTTCGGACGCTCGCGATCATCACAGCGTGGATGCACCCGGCGACCGCACTCACACGCCAACGCCTCGGCGCTCGGCGCGTGGCCGTGCGCGAAGCAAGCAAGGGCGAGGCCCGACGCCAAGCGCGGACGTCCACCCAGCCAATCGTGATCCGTCAGCTCCTATGTCCTGACTCGCTCCTGACCGCACGCGAGCGATCTCGCCGTGCCTGGACCGCATCGACCCGCCCCGGACGCCCACGACCCGGGACCAGCGGCATCCTCGGGAATAGGGAACGCGCGGTCCCGGTACTGTCAGGCAGGCCGCGCCGAGGTTTGCCATGCCACAATCGCTCTATCCCGTGAGTCGCGAACCGCTTCCACCATCTCGAGAGTCGGGCATGACCAAGGTGCTCGCCGTGCTCCTGCTGCTCGTCGCAGGTGCGCTGGTGTTCACCGTCATGCAGCAGCGTCGCCAACCGCAGCACGAGATGATGCCGAACGAGTCGTTCGATCCGCGGCCGATCGCGCAGCGGCCCGACGACAAGCTCGGCGCCGACGAGAAGACGACGATCGATGTGTTCAAGAAGTTCTCGCGTGGCGTCGTCCACATCACGAGCCTCGAGAAGCATCGCGATCGCTTCAACATGAACGTCACCGACATCCCGCAGGGCACGGGCTCCGGATTCGTGTGGGACACCGACGGTCACATCGTCACGAACTTCCACGTCGTGCAGATGGGCAACAGCGCCTCGGTGACGCTCAACGACGGCAGCTCGTATCCGGCGAAGATCGTCGGCACCGCGCCCGACAAGGACATCGCCGTCCTCCGGATCGACGCTCCACCGGCCAAGCTCGTCGCGTTGCCGATCGCGAAGAGCGCCGAGCTCCTGGTCGGCCAGAAGGTGCTCGCGATCGGTAACCCGTTCGGGCTCGACCAGACCCTGACGACCGGCGTGATCTCGGGGCTCGGTCGCGAGATCAAGAGCGTCAGCGGCCGCGCGATCTTCGACGTGATCCAGACCGACGCGTCGATCAACCCCGGCAACTCCGGCGGGCCGCTGCTCGACAGCTCCGGCCGGCTGATCGGCATCAACACGGCGATCTACTCACCGTCCGGCGCGAACGCGGGCATCGGCTTTGCGGTGCCGGTCGACACCGTCAACATGATCGTCCCGCAGCTGATCAAGCACGGCAAGCTCACGCGGCCCGGCCTCGGCATCAACATCCTCTCGGATCAGATCGCGCAGCAGCAGGGCATCAAGGGCGTCGTCATCCTCGGCGTCACGCCGGGCGGCGCTGCCGATGTGGCGGGGATCACCGGAACCAAGCAGACCCAGCAGGGCTGGATGCTCGGCGACGTCATCGTCAAGCTCGACAACGTCGACATCGCCAAGTCGAGCGACCTGTTCAAGGCCCTGGATGCCCGAAAGGTGGGGGACCAGGTCGAGGTCGTGCTCGAGAACCAGCGCCAACGCCGGACCGTCAAGGTAACATTGCAAGCACTTCCTTGAGCCGTCGCGCAGCCGTTGTTCAGCACGCACCTCTCGAGCTCCCGGTCGATGATCGGCCCGGCGAGTACCACGACACGCTCTGGCGGCGTGCGCGGTCATTCGCGGCAGCGACGTTCTTCGAGGGGCTCGCCGCACTCGGTCAGCTCCACCCGGCGGCAGCGCCGAAGCGCAACGGCATCGAGGTCGAGCACGATCTGATCTACGGCAGCGACGCGCGCTGGCACCAGCTCGACATCTACCGGCCGATCACGCGACCCAAGCCGTGGCCCGTCGTGTTCTACGTGCACGGCGGCGCGTTTCACCTGCTCTCGAAGGACACGCACTGGCTGATGGGCCTGGTGTTCGCGCGGTTCGGCTACCTCGTCGTCAACATCAGCTACCGGCTCGCGCCGCAGCACCCGTACCCTGCCGCGATCGAGGACACCTGCGACGCGTATCGCTGGCTGGCCTCGCGGATCGACGAGCTCGGAGGTGATCGCGAGCGCGTCGCGGTCGCGGGCGAGTCGGCGGGTGGCAACCTGATCACCGCGCTGACGCTCGCCACCTGTCAGCGCCGCGACGAGCCGTGGGCGCGCGCCGTGTTCGACACCGGCCTCGTCCCGAAGGCCGCGCTGCCGTTCTGCGCGATGCTCGAGGTGTCGCGACCGGAGCGGTTCTCCGAGCGCCGCCCGCTGCCGCGCTGGATCGACGGCATGCTGCGCGACGCATCCGCGGTGTACCTGCGCGGCCACTCGCGCGTGCCCGGGCCGCGCACCGCACTCGCCGATCCGCTGCGCGTGATCGAGCACGCCGCCGGGCTTCCCGCGGAGCCACACTTCGAGCGCCAGCTCCCCGCATTCTTCGCACCGGTCGGCACACGAGATCCGCTGCTCGACGATACCCGCCGCCTCGAAAAAGCCCTGGAGACTCTCGGAGTCCCGGTCGAGGCGCGCTATTACCCGGGCGGCATTCATGCGTTCCACGCGATGGTCTGGAATCCGGTGGCCCGCCGGTGCTGGCGGGATGCCCTCGCATTCCTCGACCGGCATATGCGCGCGCCGCTGTAGCGCCGAGGCGACATGACGGCGCCGGTTCGTCAGCTCGGCTTGATCGTCACGGCCGCGATCGTGGTCGCGAACATGATCGGCACCGGGGTGTTCACGAGCACCGGGTTCCAGGCCGCGAGCCTCCACGATCCGCAGACGATCCTGCTGTGCTGGGTTGTCGGCGGTGTCGTCGCGCTCTGCGGTGCCGCGACCTACGCCGAGCTCGGCTCGATGATGCCGAAGGCCGGCGGCGAGTACGTGTACCTGCGCGAGGCGTATCACCCGGCGGTCGGCTTCATGAGCGGCTGGGTCTCGCTGACCGCGGGCTTCTCGGCGCCGATCGCGGTCGCCGCGCTCGCATTCTCGCGATACCTCGGCACGCTGATCCCTGCGGTCGGTGGTGCACCGTGGTGGTCGGCCTCGATCGATCTCGGGTTCGTCGACTTCATGGTCCGGATCGGCCCGGCGCAGGGCGTCGCGATGGTGCTGATCCTCGCGCTCGCCACGCTGCACTCGTTCGACGCCAAGATCGGCGGCTGGGTCCAGGCGGCGTTCACCGCGGCCAAGGTGCTGCTGATCGTGCTGTTCATCCTCGGCGGCCTGCTGCTCGGCAAGGGCGACTGGTCGAACTTCGCGTCGCGCGACGGTGGCTTCGACAACGTGACGACGACCGCGTTCGCGACCTCGCTGATGTACGTGAGCTTCGCGTACTCGGGGTGGAACGCGGCCGCGTACATCGCCGGCGAGGTCCGCCAGCCCGATCGCACCATCCCCCGCGCGCTGCTGCTCGGCACCGGCTCGGTGATCATCCTCTACGTGCTCCTCAACCTGGTCTTCCTCTACGCCGTGCCAGCGCCGCAGCTCGCGTCGGGCGCCGGTGGCGGACCGGTGTTCGAGGTCGGTGACGTCGCCGCGCGCGCGCTGTTCGGCAACAGTGCCGGGCAGCTCGTCACCAGCGTGATCGCGCTCGCGCTGGTCTCGGCGGTCAGCGCGATGGTGATGGCCGGGCCCCGTGTCTACGCCGCGATGGCGCGCGACCACGCGTTGCCGCGGCAGCTCGCGCACCACAACAAGCGTGGCGTCCCGGTGACCGCGGTGATCACGCAGGGCGTGCTCGGCTGCCTGTTCGTGCTCGTCGGTGACCCCGAGAAGCTGATCCGGTTCGTCGGCTTCACGCTCGCCGTGTTCGCCGGGCTCGCGGTCGCCGCCGTGTTCATCCTGCGGGCACGCGGCTTCACGTCGGCGTATCGCACGACCGGCTATCCAATCACGCCGCTCTTGTTCATCGCGCTCTCGGTGTGGATCGCGTATGCCCAGATCAAGGACCGTCCGGTCGAGGCAGCCGCCGTCGGGATCGTGCTGGGCGTCGGAGCGCTCGTCTACTGGTTCACGATCGGGCGCAAGCCGCCGGTCGATCCAGACGCCGAGCCTGCTGCCGGGCCGGTCGCGATCCCCGAGGCGCGCGTCGTCTCCGACGATCGAGCTTAGCTGCGGATCGCGTCATCCCCGGTGATCGCGCGGCGGACCTTGTCGAGCAGCTCGTCGCGGTGGAACGGCTTGGCGAGGAACTGCGCGGCTTCCAGTGGGGTGTGCTGGTGGTAGCCCGACATGAACAGGACCTTGGTGTCGGGGCGCACGGTCGACAGCTCGCGCGCCAGATCGCGTCCTGACATCCCGGGCATCACGAGATCGGTGAGCAGCACGTCGATCGAGCTCTCGTACGACGCCGCGAGCGCGAGCGCGTCCGGGCCGGAGGCGGCGACCAGCACCTCGAGACCGGCCCGGCGGAGCACGCGCTCGGTCACGCGCCGGATGGTGTCGTCATCGTCGACGACGAGGATCGTCCCGCCGTGCGCACGGATCACCGGGATCTGGCGCGAGGTGTCGGCCGACTGCTCGGTCGATGGCAGGTAGATCCGGAACGTCGTGCCGGCGCCGATCGTCGAGTCGATGACGATCTCGCCACCCGCCTGCTGGACGATGCCATGCACGGTCGCGAGGCCGAGGCCGGTCCCCTTGCCGCGGGCCTTGGTCGAGAAGTAGGGCTCGAAGATCCGCGCGATCACGTCGGGCGCCATGCCCGAGCCGGTGTCGGTGACCTCGATGCGGATGTAGCGGCCGGTCCCCAGGGAGCGATGCTGCTGGCGCTCACTCTCACCGTCGACGGCAGCGACCCGGAGCTCGACGATGCCTCCATTCGGCATCGCGTCGCGCGCGTTGACGACGAGGTTCATCAGGATCTGCTCGAGCTGCGCGGTGTCGATGAGGATGCGCGGGAGCCGCGGAGCGATCGTGGTGACGAGCTGGGTCTGGGGCCCGAGCGTGCGCAGCAGCAGCTTCTCCATGCCCTGCACGGCGCGCGCGACATCGACGACCTTCGGCTTCACGAGCTCGCGACGGCTGAAGGTCAGGAGCTGGCGCGTGAGCTCGGCGGCGCTGGTCGCCGCGTGCGTGATCTGGTGGACGTCATCGCGCGCCTCGGGATCCTCGAGGGACTCCTCGAGCATGCTCGCGTAGGTGACGATCACGTGGAGGAGGTTGTTGAAGTCGTGGGCGATGCCGCCGGCGAGCTGGCCGATCAGCGCGACCCGATCGCGGTGCGCGATCTGGTTGTGGCGGTCGCGCTCCTCGGTGATGTCGCTGATGACGATCACGCTCTCGCGGCCATCGGTGGTGTTCGCCACGATCGAGAACGTGCACTCCGACTCGGGGCTCGTGATCTGGGTACGGACGTCGCCCCCGACCAGCGTCTCGCAAGACACGCCGGCGATCTGGTCGACCACCTTGCCAAATACCAGCTCGCCGACATCGGCGTGCCGGCTGGTGACCCACTTGTTGACCATCACGCAGGTGCGGTGCTCGTCGAGCACGACCACACCGAGCGGCAGGTCGCGCACGACGCGCTCGAGGCGCCGCCACTCGTCGCTGATCGCGGACTGCACCTGGCGTACGAGCATCGCGTTCTTGATCGCGAGCGCGGCCGGACCGGCGATCGCGTCGAGCAGCTCGAGCTCCTTCGGGCCGAACGCGTTCGCGAGCGCGCGCGAGTCGATCTGGATCACGCCGAGCCACTCGGTCTCGTCGGCCTGGTAGCGCAACGGCACCGCCATCACCGAGCGCACACCCTGTGCCGACAGGCTGTGCGAGCGCTGCAGCACGACGTCGGTGTCGACCTCGGTGCGGAGGTAGGGCTCGTGGCTGACCATCACCTGGCCGAGCACGCTGGCGGATACCGTGAAGTCCTCACCGGAGCGGCTGCGCGTCACCGTGAGCGCAGGCGTCTTCGAGTGCGGGTGGTAGATCACGATCGCGCCGCGGTCGGCGCGCAGCAGCTCGAGGCAGGTATCGAGAACTCGCGTCAGCAGCCGCTCGAGGTCGTGCTCGACGCCGATCGCCCGGCCGAGCGCGACGATCGCGCGGAGCCGGACCAGCTCCTCGCTGTCGTCGGCGGTGGTCACCGGCCCCGAGGCGTCGAACCGCATCCGGCACGGCCCGATCATCAGCTCGTCACCGTCGCGCAGTGGGGCCTCGGTCACCTTGTGGGATCCGACATACGTCCCGCGGCGGCTGCCGAGGTCGCGGATGCGGTGGCCACCGGACTGGTCACGCGTGATCTCGGCGTGAGTCGGCGACACCATCGGATCGTCGAGCTGGATCTGGCAGCTGTCGTTGCGGCCGATGACGGTGGTGGCGCTGACCGGGTAAGCTCGATTGCTCGCGAGGTCGATCAGCGACGCCATCGCGGCATCTTCGCCCAGTTAGGTAGTTCAGGGAAGTTCGTCGATGAGCACTGCACCGTTGGCGAACGACACGCCGCAGTTCGCACCGCTCGACAGCTGCGCGGCGCACGGCGGCGTGATCCCGAGCTGCTGCTGGAAACGGGTCAGCCGCGGCTGGGTGATGCAGCGCGCGCCGGCCGGCGTCCATTCACCTTCGATCATCCATGCGTTGGTGTCGGTCTGGATGCCGACGTTGTCGTAGAGGTTCAGCGTCGCGCCATCGGCGGTGTACGGCGTGCCGTCGCCGCAGAAGTCACCGCGGATCAGGCGCACGCAGCTCTCGAGCTGCGACGTGCGGCCGGTCCAGGTCTTGTAGCCGAGCTCGACGCACTTCGCGATCGTCTTGTGGCGGCACGCGAACGTGAACGAGGACGTTGTTGCAGCATATGCGCCGCCACCGGTCACGCCGGTCTCGGTGTTCCAGACGCCCGAGACCGCGAGCGCCGCGATCGGTGCACCGGCTGCATCGTTACCGCACAGCGGCTGCCAGCCGCCGTCGCTCTCGAACACCACGTCATAGGCGGACACGTCGGAGTTCGCGCCGGTCAGCTGGCTGACGCGCTCGACCTTGAGCGGCAGGGTCGCGCCATTCGAGAGGGTCGCCGTCAGCGTCGGCCCGACGGTGTTGACCGTGAGCTGCGAGCCGTCGTCAGAGCGCGTGCCGTTGAGGCTGACGCCGTTGAGGCTGACGCCGTTGAGGCTGACGCCGTTGAGGCTGACGCCGTTGAGGCTGACGCCGTTGAGGCTGACGCCGTTGAGGCTGACGCCGTTGA
>JACCTC010000320.1 GCA_013812655.1 Deltaproteobacteria bacterium
ATCGAGCCGTTCCTCGTGACGGCGTCGGTGAACCTCGTGCTCGCGCAGCGGCTGTCGCGCCGGATCTGCGCCGACTGCAAGATGCCCGACGAGAAGCATCCCGAGCCGCTCGCGAAGATGGGCATGACCGAGGAGCAGATCCGCGGCGCCAAGATCATGAAGGGCCGCGGCTGCGGTACCTGCAACCAGACCGGCTACAAGGGCCGCGTCGCGCTCTACGAGGTCATGCCGTTCACCGATCCGCTGAAGGAGCTCGTGCTCCAGGGCGCGTCGGCGGCGGAGATCAAGACCGAGATGATCCGCGGCGGCGTCCAGAGCCTTCGAATGGCCGGCATCGCGAAGATCCTCGAGGGCATGACGACGCCCGAAGAAGTCCTGCGCACCACGGTGGACGATTAAGTGGCCCAGCTGAACCTGCAAGCACTCCTCAAGGCGATGACCGACAAGGGTGCATCGGACCTCCACATCACCGCGGGCTCGCCTCCCCGCCTCCGGATCGACGGCGATCTCGTGAAGCTCCAGGCGGAAAACCTGACGCCGGTCGACACCAAGCAGCTCTGCTACTCGGTGATGAACGACGCGCAGAAGCTGCGGTACGAGGAGGATCTCGAGATCGACTTCTCGTTCGGCATCCGCGGCATGGCGCGGTTCCGCGCGAACGTCTACCTGCAGCAGTCGTGCGTCGCCGGCGCGTTCCGCGTCGTCCCGTACAACATCATCCCGCTGCAAGACCTCGGGATGCCCGCGATCGTGACCGAGCTGTGCGACCGCCCGCGTGGCCTCGTGCTGGTGACCGGCCCGACCGGCTCGGGCAAGTCGACGACGCTCGCGTCGATGATCGACCGCATCAACACGAGCATCAAGGGTCACATCGTCACGGTCGAGGATCCGATCGAGTTCCAGCACCAGCACAAGGGCTGTCTCGTCAACCAGCGCGAGATCGGCCGCGATACCCAGTCGTTCAAGCGCGCGCTCAAGTACATCCTGCGCCAGGACCCGGACGTCGTGCTGATCGGTGAGATGCGAGACCACGAGACCGTCGAGGCCGCGCTGACGATCGCCGAGACCGGCCACCTCGCGTTCGGCACGCTGCACACCAACAGCGCGATCCAGAGCATCAACCGCATCATCGACGTGTTCTCGGCTGACCAGCAGGATCAGGTCCGCGCGGTGCTGTCGTTCGTGCTCGAAGGCGTCATCACCCAGACCCTGCTGCCGAAGGCGAGCGGCAACGGCCGTGCCCTCGCGTGCGAGGTGATGGTGCCGAACGCCGCGATCCGGAACCTGATCCGCGAGGACAAGCTGCACCAGATCTACTCGCAGATGCAGATCGGTCAGTCGAAGTTCGGCATGCAGACGATGAACCAGTCACTCGTCGATCTGTACATCCGCAAGGTGATCTCGCTCGATGTCGCGATGGGCGCCTCGAGCGAGGTCGAAGAGCTGAAGACGATGATCCTCTCCGCCGGCGGCTCGCTCGGCGGCCACGCTGCACCGCCCAACGCGGGGAAACGCTAGGAGCGCTGAATGGCGAAGTTCCAGTGGGAAGCGACCTCGCGGACGGGCGAGAAGAAGAAGGGTGTGATGGAGGCCGACGCGCCCGAGGTGGTGGAGAACCGCCTCCGCAGCGACGGCCTCACCGTCACCAGGGTGAAGAAGGAAGCCCGCCAGATCACGATCACGATCGGCTCGGGTGTCCCGCCAAAGGATCTGCAGATCTTCACGCGCCAGCTCGCGACGATGATCGATGCCGGCCTCCCGCTCGTGCAGTGTCTCGACATCCTCGCGGCGCAGACGCCGAACAAGATCTTCGCGCGCATCCTCGGCCAGGTGAAGAGCTCGGTCGAGCAGGGCTCGACGTTCTCCGAGGCACTCCGCAAGCACCCGAAGGTGTTCGACGAGCTCTACGTGAACCTCGTCGCGGCCGGCGAGGTCGGCGGTATCCTCGACACGATCCTCAACCGGCTCGCGATCTACATCGAGAAGTCGGTGAAGCTGAAGGCGCAGATCAAGAGCGCCATGTTCTATCCGATCGGGATCCTCGTGGTCGCGATCGGCGTCATCGCCGTCATGCTCGTGAAGGTCATCCCGACCTTCGAGGCCATGTACAAGGAGATGGGTCCGCAGGCGAAGCTGCCAGGTGCCACGACGGTCGTGATCGGCATCTCGCACAGCTTCATGGACAAGTGGTACGTGTACGTTGGCGTCCTGTTCGGGACGATCTTCGGCAGTGCCGCGATCCGGCGTACCGAGCGCGGTCGCGAGATGTTCGACCGCATGCTGCTGCGGCTACCGGTGATGGGGCCGACGCTCCGCAAGATCGTGGTCGCTCGCTTCACGCGCACGCTCGGCACGCTGCTCTCGTCCGGTGTGCCGATCCTCGACGCCCTCGACATCTGTGCCCGGACCGCCGGTAACCGCGTCGTCCAGGCCGGCATCCAGAAGGCGCGCGACAAGATCAGCGAAGGTCACGACATGGCTGGCCCGCTCGCGGAGGCACGCGTGTTCCCGGCGATGGTCGTCCAGATGATCGGCGTCGGCGAGCAAACCGGCGCGATGGATCAGATGCTCCAGAAGATCGCCGACTTCTACGAAGAAGAGGTCGACGCCGCGGTCACCGCGATGACCTCGCTGATCGAGCCGATCATGATGGCGTTCCTTGGCATCGTCGTCGGTGGTCTCATCATCGCGATGTACCTGCCGATCTTCGGCCTCGCGGGCAACATCGGCAGCGGCAACTAGCGGCGCTGGATGACGGCGGAGGCGATTCCGCGACCACGCACACGCACGCGTGATCGTGTGTATCCGTCGCCTGCCGACTCGCTGATCACGACACCCGAGCTTCCCGCCAGCGACCTGCGGCGGCGCGTCAGCCGCCTCCTGCTGCTGCGGACGATCGTCGTCAGCGTGGTGCTCGGCCTCTCGCTGTGGCTCATCGCTGCGGGTCAGGAACCGTCGCCCGCCGCGGTCTGGTTGCAGTCCGGCATCATCGCCGCGACGTATCTGTCGTCGATCGTGTTCGGCGTGCTGCTGCGAGTCGGGGTCGCGCCGCGGTTGGTCGCCCGCCCGATGCAGGCCGCCGACCTCGTCGTCACCTCGCTGCTGGTCTACGTCACCGGCGGCGCGCAGAGCCCGTACACGTTCCTCTATGCGCTCTCGATCGTGGCCGCGGGTGCGCTGTCGTATCGCCGTGGCGCCGTCGTCGTGACCATCGCATCGATCGGCGCGCTCGTCGCGGTCGCGGTGATCGCGTGGACCCATGCGTTCGACGTGCCGATGCCGGTGCGGCCCTGGGAGCAAGCCGCGGCGGATCTCGGCCGCACCCTCGGCATCCACCTCGCCGCGCTGACCGGCGTCGGCGCCCTCGCCTTCATCTTCGGCGACCAGCTCCAGAAGGGCGCCGAGACCCTCGCCACGACGCGCAAGGCCGCGGCCGATCTGTTCACGTTACACCAGGACATCGTGCGCTCGCTCGCGTCGGGCCTCATCACGATCGCGCCCGATGGCACCGTCCTGACGGCGAACGACGCGGCGTGCGACATCCTTGGCCGGTCGGTCGACGAGGTCGCGAATCGCTCGATCGACTCGGTGATGCCGGGGCTGTCGACGCTGCTCGTCGAGGCGCAGGGCGAGCTGCGCCGCGCCGACCTCTCGATCGACGACGAGCTGACCGTCGGGGTCACGGTGTCGCCGTTGCGTGACGTCCGCGACCAGGTGATCGGACGGGTCATCAACTTCACGGACCTCACCGAGCTGCGCCGCCTCGAGCTCCACATGCGCCGCGCCGAGCGGCTCGCCACCGTCGGCCAGCTCGCCGCTGGCGTCGCCCACGAGATCCGCAACCCGCTCGCGTCGATCTCGGGCTCGATCGAGCTGCTGCGCTCGATGCCGGAGACCTCCGAGGACGATCGCGCACTGATGACGATCGTGCATCGCGAGATCCAGCGCCTCAACGTGCTGATCGGCGACCTCCTCGACTACGCGAACCCGCGGCCGAGCCAGCCGGTCGATATCGACCTCGGGATTTTGATCGACGAGACCCTGCAGGTTGCACGCGGCGATCAGGCCTTCGCAGATCTCGAGACGACCGCCGAGGTCGCGAAGCCTCTGCCCGTGCACGCCGACCCGGCGAAGCTGCGCCAGGTCCTGTGGAATCTACTGAACAACGCGGCCGACGCCGCGGCTGCAGGCGGCAAGCACGTCCGGGTCACCGGGGCGCTCGGGCCGCGGGTCGACGACGAGCCCGCGACCGTGCAGATCACCGTCGAAGATGACGGCCCGGGTATCCCGCCCGAGCAGCTCACGCGCATCTTCGACCCGTTCTTCACGACCAAGCGCAAGGGCACCGGGCTCGGCCTCGCGACCTCCCACGCCGTCGTCGCCGAGCACGGCGGCCGGATCGATATCGAGAGCACCGTCGGCAAAGGCACCAAGATGGTGGTCACCCTGCCGCGAGGACGATAGGCTAGCCGCGTGAACTGTCCGCTTTGCGCACAGGCCCTCGAGGGCGGCGAGCTCGTGATGGTGTGCACGGCCTGCCACAAGGCGCTCGGCGGTGGCCTCGCGGTCGGCGCGACCGGCGAGTTCCGGGTGCCGACGCCCGAGCTGATCGCGGCCGCGCACCAGGCTCACAAGGCTCACGAGAGCGAGGGCGAGAGCCCGCACGCCACCAACGTCTGCTCGTGGTGCGGCAAGCTCGAGCGCCAGGTCAAGAAGCTGCTCGGCCGCGGTGGGCTCGCGCTGTGCGACGAGTGTGTCTCGCTGTGCTGCGACATCCTCGACGCCGAGCTCGGCGATTCCTGGCGCTGACCTGAGCGAACGTTACGTCGCGTGCATGCGGGCGCGCTCGCGGTAGTCCGCGGCGTAATCGACCTGCCCCTTGTGCTCCCAGGCGAGCGCGAGATCGCGGCAGCGCTCGAACTCGAGGTGCACCGAGAGCTCGCCGCCGCTGCGCATCGCCTCGAGCACGGTGATCGCCTCGTCGACACGGCCGATCGCGAGCAACGCGCGCGCGCGGGTGTGCTGGATCGCGGGCAGGTCAGGACGTAGCCCGACCGCCTCCTCGACGAGCAGCAGGGCATCCGCCGGATCCTTGCCCCCATCGAGGGCGACGCACGCACGGTTGTTGAGCCACACGACGCGCTCCGCGACGTCGAGGGTCGCCGGATCGATCGCCGCGAGCGTGGCCTCGGCCGCCGCCGGCTGGCCACTGGCGATCGCGCAGCCCGCGCGCGACAGCAGTGCCGCGCGTTCCCGGCTCGCGGTGAACGAGAACGCGCCGATCAGGCGATAGCTCCGCGCGGCACTCTTGAAGCGCGCTCGCTCGAAGTTCCGGTGTGCCGAACGCGGCAGCACGATCAGCACCCACGCGGTCGCGAGCAGCGCGCAGCCGACACCGATCACGCCCCAGCCGCGGCCGAACATCGAGCGCAGGACGATCGGCGCGACGGCGCACCCGACCGTCCACCCGACGAGGTGGCTGACGTGCTTCGCGCCCACGGGCCGAGGATAGCGAATCTCTCCTCGCCTGGCCCGGCCCATGGTAATCAGCCTGCGATGTCGGAACGCCTGGTCTCGCTCGGCAAGCGCGAGGGAGAGGTGCGTCCCCGCCCCGCCCCGGCCCCCGGCGCGCCCCGGGTCTACGTCGAGACCTACGGCTGCCAGATGAACGTCGCGGACAGCGACCTGCTCGGCGGCGTGCTCGCCGATGCCGGCTACGCAACGGCGTCACGCGCCGATGACGCGGACGTGATCGTCATCAACACCTGCGCGGTGCGCGAGAAGGCCGAGGAGCGCGTGATCGCGCGGGCCGGCGAGCTCGCCTCGCTCAAGCGCAAGAAGCCGGGCACCGTGCTCGCGATCGTCGGCTGCATGGCCGAGCACCTCAAGGAAGGGCTCGCCGACCGCGCGCCGACCGTCGACGTGATCGCCGGACCCGACAGCTACCGGCGGATGCCCGAGCTGCTCGCCGCCGCGCGCGCGCACCGCCGCGGAGATGCGCCACCGCTGATCGACGTCAAGCTCGACAAGGCCGAGACCTACGAGGGGCTGTCGAACGCGGCTGGTCTCGAAGGCGGCGATCCGGTCTCCGGGTTCGTCACCATCCAGCGCGGCTGCGACAAGTTCTGCACGTTCTGCGTCGTGCCGTTCACGCGCGGCCGCGAGCGCGGCACGTCGCCCCGGGAGGTCCTCCGTCAGGTTCGCGAGCTCGTCGCCGCAGGGCTGCGCGAGGTCACCCTGCTCGGCCAGACCGTCAATTCGTACCGCTGGCCCGCCGAGGACGGCGAGGTCGTCACCTTCGCGGAGCTGCTGCGCGCGGTGGCGCGGGTCGACGGCATCGAGCGGATCCGCTTCACGTCGCCGTACCCCGTCGACTTCACCGACGACGTGATCGCCGCGATCGCCGAGGAGCCGAAGATCTGCAAGTACGTGCATCTGCCCGTGCAATCGGGCTCGGACGTCGTGCTCGAGCGGATGCGCCGCGGCTACACCGTCGACGATTTCCGCGGGATCGTCGCGCGGCTCCGTCACGCGATGCCGCACATCGCGCTGTCCACCGACATCTTGAGCGGTTTCTCCGGCGAGACCGAGGCCGATCACCAGGCGACGCTCGCGCTCATGCGCGAGATCCGGTTCGACAGCGCATTCATGTTCGCGTACTCCGAGCGCGACCTGACGTTCGCGGCGAAGAAGCTGCCCGACGATGTCGACGAGCCGACCAAGAAGCGCCGGCTCACCGAGATCGTGCAGCTCCAGGAGATCATCAGCGCCGAGGTGTTCGCCGCGCATGTCGGGCGCCCCGAGCGCGTCCTCGTGCATGGCCCGAGCAAGCGCGATGCGACGCAGCTGATGGGCCGCACCGACGGCTTCAAGACGGTGATCTTGCCGTCCGGGGTCGGCGCGGTCGGCGAGCTCGTCGACGTCACGATCGCGCGCGCCACGATGGCCACGCTGTTCGCCTGAGCGGCTGGCCCAAAGCCGGGTGTAGGATCGTAGGCGTGAGGCTCACGAGGCTCGGGGTCATGGTGGTGTCTGTGGGGCTGCTCGCGGCGTGTCCGGGCGCCCGTGGTGGTGGCGGTGCCGAGGGCAGCGCGACATTCCGGGTGTTCTATCCGGACCAGCCAGCGGACGGCTTCCGCGCGAAGCTCGGCAAGCGGTTCTTCGTGAAGCCCGTCGCCCAGTGCGTCTACGACAACGGCCGCGACGCGCGGTGGTCGATGACCGGGGCGCGGCTCGAGAGCGGCGAGCTGCCACCGGGCTTCACGATCGAGGAGGGTGCGATCAGCGGGATCGCGAAGGCGCCTGGCACCTGGCCGATCAAGGTGACGTTCTCGGGCGTGACCTGTGCGGGCAAGCCTCGCGAGTCAATCACCGTCGACGTCATCATCGCGGCTCGCTGACGCGCAGGCGCTCGATGATCTCGGCGGCGACCCGTCGCGAACCGAGCAGCGCGACGTGGCCAAGGTCGTCGTACATGATGATCTCGGCGCCGGGCAGCGCCGGCTGGCGTGCACCCGGTACGAGCGCGTCCGCACGCGACCAGATCACCGTGACCCGGGTGTGCTGGGGCGGAGGCGCCACCGCGAGCCGGTGACACAGCTTCGAACCGAGCAGCAGCTCGCGGGTCGGGTGGCCGATGCCGATCGCCGAGACATCGGTGCCGGCGTGCGGCGAGCCGATCGTGATGAGGTTCTTGACGACGCCATCGCCGCCCGCGAACGTCACGTAGTAGCGCGCGACGACACCGCCCATCGAGTGGCCGATGATGTCTACCTCGCTCGCGCCGGTCGCCTCGCGCACCTCGTCGACGAACCACCCGAGCTGGCGGGATCCCGCGGCGATCCGGCCGAGCGTCCAGTACTCGAAGCCGAAGATCGGTCCGAGCCCGGCGCGGCTCATCCGGTAGGCGAGCGGCAGGTAGTTCGCGCGGTTCATCGCGTAGCCGTGCAGCACGATCACGGGCCGTGGCCCCAGCGTGCGGGCGCCCGGCAGCCGTAGAAAACCCGCCGGCCGCACCACCGACAGCGCGGCTGACACGGCCCACTCCGAGAGCGCCGCGCGAACCGGGCGGACGCCGAGCTCGTGCCGGGCAAATGCACGCCACGCGTGTGGCACCAGCGGGTAGAGCCCGCTGACCATCATCGCCTGCGAGACCGCGGCGACGCCGCCTCGCCAGAGCAGATGGCGAACCGAGTGACGACGCTGCATCGTGACGCTTAGCCGAGGCCGGGGACGTCGGCCTCGATCTCGGTGGCGACGTCGGCCGGAACACCGAGCAGGTCGCGTAGCTTGTCGAGCATGCCGCGCTCGGCGGCCGCGAAGGCGCGATCGACGACGGCCATCCGGCAGGCCGCGCGATAGATGCCACGGCGCGCCTCCGGCGTCAGCGCCGTCAGGTACGTGTCGGGCAGCGTGCAGCGCGTGGTGACGAAGGTCGTCGCGACGGCGCGTTCGTCGGCGGTGAGGTCCGCGCTGCCGACCAGCCGGCGCAGGCTCTCGGCTTCGGCCTCGGCGAGCACGCCGTCGGCCCACGCCATCGCCGCCCATACCCGGATGACACTCAGGATCTGCGACTCGGCCATGAACCCATCCTACAACGAGAGCTCGAGGCCGATCCGCTCGTGGACCAGCCGGACGATCGTCGATCGTAGCTCCTCGTCAGTCTTGGATGCCCGCCAGCCGGTCGCGGTGGGATCGAAGTGCCAGGCCGACGAGATCGCAGCCATCCAGATCTGACGGGCGGCGCGGTGGCTGTTGATCACGATCCGGGTGCCGTCACGGAGGTCGAGGCGGAGCACGCCATCGCTCGTCGACACCTCGACGTCATCGGGATCGACATCCGCGAGTGCATCCTCGAGGTGGCGAAGCTCGTCACGCGCGACGCGTTCGAAGTCGGCTTCTTCCATGGGCGCCTCATACCATGGTTCGTCGCCGGGGCCCGAGATGGAGCGAGCCAGCGGACGCTGGCGAGCGGGGTCGGTCCGGTGGGTTTTCGGTACCATCCGATCATGAGCACGCGCCCGCCGGGCGACTCCGACATCGATCTCGGGGCGATGACCGAACGCGAGGGCCACGAGACGCTGCTGCCCTCGGTGACGCGCTCCGTGCTCTCGATGAAGAGCTACGCCGCGAGCGATCTGCCGATCGGCGCGCTCGTGACGCCGCCGCCGCTACCCGCCGAGGACGGCGCCCCGCGCGAGCCGCAGCCCGATCGCCCCCGCGGCGCGCGCTCGGGTGACGTGATCGGCGGGCGCTACATCGTCGAAGGCCAGCTCGGGCGCGGCGGCATGGGGCGCGTGATGCGCGTCCGGCACCAGGCACTCGGCAAGGTGTTCGCGCTGAAGCTCATCAAGAGCGCGATCGCGATGAACCCGAAGATCCGCGAGATGTTCTATCGCGAGGCGCGGCTGGCATCCGCGCTGACGCACGACAACATCTGCTCGATCGTCGACTTCGGCCAGGACGAGCGCTTCGGATTGTTCATGGTGATGGAGCTGCTCGACGGACAGACCGTGCACCACAAGATCAAGCAGACCGGCAAGGTGTCACCGAAGGTCGCGTGCGACATCATGTGGCAGGTCGCCGACGCGGTGCGCTTCATCCACAGCCGCACCATCATCCACGGCGACATCAAGAGCGAGAACATCTTCATCGTGCGTACCGCGGCGCAGCGCCGGCTGATCAAGCTGCTCGACTTCGGTCTCGCGCGCCCCGACCTCGACCGCGTCGACGGCGTCGACGGCACCCCCGAGTATCTCGCCCCCGAGCGCATCGCCGGCCAGCCGGTCTCGCCGGCAAGCGATATCTACGCGCTCGGCATCGTGTTCTTCGAGATGTTCGTCGGCCACCTGCCCTTTCACGGCGACGTCACCGAGCTGTTCCGCCAGCACCGCGAGGTCACGATGCCGAAGCCGTCGATGTTCGTCGACGATCTCGACGAGCGCGCCGATGCGCTGATCGCCCGCGCGACCGCGAAGGATCCTGCGAGCCGCCACCCGGATGTCCCGGCCTTCATGTACGAGCTGCGCGCGCTGATGGGCATGCTCGGCATGGACCACGGCCGGCGCCGCGCGCTCGCCTCCGATGGCGCGCGCGAACGGCGCGAGCTCGATCACCGCCTCAAGGCCGAGGCCGAGGTGTTCGGCGCGGTGGGGCTACCGATGGCGTCCTGTGACGCTGCCGGCAAGGTGCGGGTCGCGAACGCCGCCTTCCTCGAGTTCCTCGGCGTCGCCGGTGATGCCGGCGGCCTCGAGCTGCGCGACTCGGCGCTGCCCGAGGTCTATCCGACGCTGTTCGCTGATCTCGAGGAGGTCGCGACCACGCGCCGCTCGATCAAGCGCGCGATCTCGCTCGACGAGGGCGGCGACCGCGTCATCGAGGCGGCGATCGTGCTCTCCGCCGCGCCGAGCGGCGCCGAGGTCACCGCCGGTGAGGTGATCATCGTCGTGCACCCGCTTCGCGCGATGCCTACGTAAGCGTCATTCACCGCTGCGCGCGCTGCCTACGTAAGCGTCATTCACCGCTGCGCGCGCGCTGCCGACCTGATCAGAAGCCGAGTGACATGCCGACCGAGAGGTCCGCGCCGATGCCGCTGCCGAGGTTCGTCGTGTTGCCGAGCTTGTCGACGACGGCGATCGCGCCGAGCGCTGACAGATCCGCGATGAACGCGAGGTTCGTGCCGAGCTTCTTGGTGAAGCCGACGCCCGCGCCGAGCAGCAGCGGGCCCTGACCGACGATGTCGGTGTCCATGCCGTCCTCGGCCTCGTTGAGCTTGATCGTGTTGCGCAGGATGCCGCCACCGATCTGGCCCATCACGCGGAGGCCCTGGCCGGTCGGCGAGAGCGCGTAGCGGGCGCGCAGCAGCACGGCGGGAGCGACCGTCGACGACTTGCCTTTCGGACCGTCGATGTTCGCGCCGAGCGGCAGGCCGATGCGCGCCGCGAGACCGATCGAGAGCCGCGGGTTGACGTGATAGCCGAGCTCGGGCGTCAGCACGATGAGGCTGTTGCCGAGGCAGCAGTTCTCGACGGGGTTGCCGAACTCGGTCTTGCCGGTCACGTAGCCGAACCCGGTGCCGCCTGCGAGCGCGATGTAGACCTTGGGCGGCTTGCCGCCGGCGATCACGCCGCCCGAGACGCCGCTGCTTGCCCCGCCGCCCGACTTCTTGCCGCCGTTGATCGGATCCTCTTCGTCGGCCTTGACGCCGCTTCCGCCCGCGCGCGCGGTGAGCTCGAGGATGTTCGGCGAGCCCGACGAGCCGCGCGATGCGACTGCCTTGTTCTTGTCGTTGAGCGCGGCGACGTAGTAGTGGACGAGGCTGCCCCTCATGGCGCTCGCGGGGATCTCGCCCACGTACTTGCACTCGCCCTGCTTGACGAGCTTGGTCTCGACGAACTCGGACGCGCCTTCCGGCCGGTACGCGACGACGAGCTTGAGGTTGGCGACATCGGTACCCGCGAGGACCTCGATCGACTGCTTCGTACCGGCCGGCGCGGTATCGATGATCGTGTGCTGCAGCCCCTTCACGCCCGCACACTCACCGCCGCCGAGCGCAGGCTCGCCGCCACCGATCCCGACTCCCGCGCCGAGCGCCTCGCCACGCGCCTGCTCGAGCAGCTTCGTGAGCTCCGGTGACTTGTACGCGGGCTCGATCTGGATCTTCGAATCGATCTGCACGGCCGACAGGAACGCGACCTTCGCGCCATCCTGATCGCCATCGGCGAACGCGGCGATGCCGATGTTGAGGTAGAGCCGGGCGACGACAGGATCCTTGTCGAGCTTCGCCTTCTTCGCGGTCGCGAGCGCCTGGTTCAGCAGCTTCTTGGTCGCCGCGTAGTCCATGCTGTCGTAGCTCTCCATCGCCTCCTTGGTCTTCGCCTGCACGTCCGACTTGGGGTCCGCCCAGGCGGAGCCAGCGATGGCACAGAAGACGATGGCCGCGACGAGACCTCGGGTTCCCATGCGGCTGATATACCAATTCCGCGGGGGCGATCGACGGTTTTCCGCTCCCGACGACGGCGGCCGGCTCAACGTGACGTAATCACGAACTCGACGCGCCGGTTCTGCGCGCGCCCGGCAGTCGTGCGGTTGTCCGTGATCGGCACGTTCTCGCCGTAGCCGCGGGGCACCATCCGGTCGGCCGCGACCCCGCGGTCGACGAGGTACTTCTTCACGGACTCGGCCCGCTTTTGAGACAACTTGTGGTTGAACTTGTCGTTGCCGACGCTGTCGGTGTGGCCTTCGATGTCGACCTTCAGCGTGGCGTGATCCTTGAGCGCCGAGGCGACGTCATCGAGCAGCGCGAACGATACCCGCTTGATCGAGGCCTTGTTGGTGTCGAAGTACACCGTCTGCTTGAGCTCGATCTTCTTCTCGGTGACGGTGACCAGGTTGTACTTCTTCGGACAGCCGTCCGGCGGCACACCAGGCTCGTCGGGGCACTTGTCGTCGCGGTCGGGGATGCCGTCCTTGTCGTTGTCCGGGTCCGGGCAGCCGTCGTCGTCCTCGAAGCCGTCCTTGTCCTCGGCGTCGATCGGACAGGCGTCGATCTTGTCGGCGATGCCATCCTTGTCGTTGTCGCCGTCGGGACAGCCGTCGTCGTCCTCGAAGTTGTCGCGGTCCTCGGGGTCCATCGGACACGCGTCGATCTTGTCGGCGATGCCGTCCTTGTCGTTGTCATCCTCGGGACAACCGTCCTCGTCCTCGAAGCCGTCCTTGTCCTCGGGAACGCGCGGGCACTTGTCGTCGTCGTCGAGGATGCCGTCGCCGTCCTGATCACCAGGTCCCTTGACGATCGGGGCACCCTCGACGCACTTGTCCTTCGGCGACTTCTCGATCGCCAGCTGTGCGTTGGTCTGCGCGATCGCGGCCTCGCGCCGCGCCTCGTGGTAGTTGCCTTCGTCGAGCGCATGACTCGCGAAGTCGTTGTGCGACTCGGCCATCGCGAGCTCGATCGGCGCGCAGCGCTGGGCGCCGTTTGCGCGCGCCGTCGCGATCAGCTCGCCGGTCGACACCGTCGTCTTGCGGACGGTGGTCCCCGCGCAGCTCGTCGCGCCGAGGGCGACGAGGGCGACGACGAACCCGAGCACCCACAGCGCGAGCCGGGTCACGGCGCGTCCTTGGTGGGCGCATTTGGCGGGGTGTTCGGAGTGACATCGACCGGCCGCTTCGACGGATCCTGCTTGGCAATCGCGGCCTCGGCCGCGGCCTTGTCGCCAGCCTCCCCCGCGAGCCGGCCGAACCGGTTCGCACCCTGGTAGTCGGCGTGGGCCGCGAGCTCGCGCGCCTTGTGCAGATACTCGGTCGCGCGCGTCCACCAGTACGGTGCGTACTTGTCCGCCTCCGCCGCACGCGCGAGCTCGACCGAGTCGGTGGCCTTGCGCGTGACCTGGTTGACGTACGCGATCGGCCCGCATGCGCCGAGCGTGCCGGGAAGGAGAACCCCGAGCACGACCGCGACCATCGCTTGCACTCGGCGACGAGCCATTGGACCGGCCGACCTTATCATCGAGACCGGACCCGCCGGCCATCGCGTCCCAGCTCGATCGCGATGTAGATCGCCGATCCGAACAGCGCCATCAGGGAGACCAGGTATGCCCAGCCAAGCTGGACGCTGAACACCGAGATCCCGCGCTTGATCTGCCAGCCGAGGAAGTCGGCTGCGGTGCCGATCCGGTCGATTCCCGAGACCACGAGCACGAGCAGCATCAGCGCGATCGCGCCGGCGATGTAGAGCAGCGCTCCCAGGTAGCCCCGGCGGATCAGCAACGACGCGATGTACCAGCCACCGATCACCAGCATCGCGTGGCCAACCATCAGCGGCAGCACCGCGACCCCGCCGAGCTTCGCGGGATCGATCCAGTACATCCACGCCCAGGCCGGGTGCACCGCATAGAAGTACAGCGCCACCGGCGCGACGACACCTGCCGCATGGAGCGCGACCAGGTGAAAGGCCGGCGCCGCGAACGGACCATCGGCCTTGATGCGATCGCGAGCGATCACGGCGAAGCCGATTCCGAACAATAAGTTAACCAGCGCGACGACGGGAATGGCGGCCTCCCCCGGCGCACCGTAACACGGGCCCGCGCACAACAGCCTCGATCTGACGCGGGCGCCCGGGTAACGGTGATTAACGGCGTTCGATCGGGGGCGTTCGCGAGCCGGTATCGGGATCGGCATCGTGCGGGGCGAGCGCGGACGTGAGCTCGACGGCCGGCGTGTCGTGCTCGCGCTCGGGCGGCGGCGTCGGGACGTCGATCTCGCCGGCGACAAACGTCCCCTCGTGCGAGGCGATCCCGAGCGGCGGCGCGAGCGCCTTGACGCCCTCGATCGGCGTGCCGTCGTCACCGGCGCCGGTGCCGGCCTCGGAGTCGGCGCGCGCGTCGTCGGTGAGATCCTGGACGGCCTCGGCGACGTTCGTGATGACCCAGTCGTCGGCGCCAAGTGGTGGGGGGGGGGCGGCGAGCGCGCCGACCGTCCACGCGTGATCGCGAGGCCCCGGCGGGACCGGCGCGCGATCCATCGTGTCGTCGGGCTCGGACGACGGTGGCGCCGCAATCGACTCCGAGCTCGTGCCGCCGCCATGATGATCGAGCTGCGAGAGCGCATCGTCGAGCGATTCGAGCTTGTTGAGCGCGGTGTCGATCGGCGGCGCCGACGGAGCCTCCTCGAACAGCGTCGCCTCGAAGTCGTCGTCGGCGAGCAGCTCGACCTTCGGCACGTCGTCGGGCTCGGCCGCGGCCTCGATCGAGAACCGTGCGGTCACGACGTCGTAGGCGTTGCGGAGCGCGCGGCGCGCGGCACTCGCGGTGAAGTCGCGGCGGACGCGCTCGTAGGCGTGCTGGGCGATCCGCTCGCGCAGCATCGGCTCGCCGAGGAGCCGCAGGACCTTGCGCGCGAGATCGATCGGGTCGCCAGGCTCGAACAGCAGCGCCTCGCGGTTGTTCTCGACGACCTGCGCGACGGTCTCGCGGCGCGGCGCGACGATCGCGCGCCGGCACGCCATGTACTCGAGGATCTTCGTCGGAAAGACAACCGTCGGGTTCGGCGTCAGGTCGGCCGCGGCGGGCACGACGCACACCGTCGCGGTCGCGTAGAGAGCAGGCAGCTGATCGTGATCGATCGGCCCGAGCACCTCGATCTTGTCGGTCAGCCCGAGCTCGCGGATGCCATCCTTGAGCGGCTGCTCGAACTTTGGAGCCATCGAGCCCGCGATCGTCAGCCGGCAGTCGACCTCGCGCGAGATGGCGGCCATCGCGCGGACCAGGACGCGCACCCCACGCCCTGGATCGATCGAACCGACGTAGAGGATGCGCGGCCGCGGATCCTTCGATGGCTCGTCCCAGTCGAAGCGATCGACGTCGACGCCCGGTGGCGACAGCATGACCCGCGGTGACGGCGTCCGCGGCCCGCGGCCCTCGAGTGCCTTGACGGCGGCCGGCGTCGGCGCGAGCACGAGATCGGCGGCGAGCAGGCAGGCCTCCTCGTCGCGACCGTACTGCGCGTCGAGCTCCTGATCGAACGTGGTCTCGCCGAGCGGCGACCGCGACAGATCGTAGACGACCGCGTAGCCGAGCCGGGCGCGCGCCTCGAGCACCGGAATCGCGCTCCAGCTATCGCGGCAATGGACGACGTCGTAGTCCGCACCGTCGAGCTGGCGCTTGAGGGCGCGCTGAAAGGCCTGGATCTGCGAGCGCAGATCGGAGTCGTGGGTCGGGACCCGCAGCACGCGCACCGAACCCTGGCGCTCGACATACGCCTGGTCGCCCTCGCGCACCACGAGGAGGTCGACGCTGTGGAGTGGCGTCAGCGACCGGATCACGTGCCGGAGCTGGACACCTGCGCGCCGGGGGCCCGGCACCGCGCAGAAGCCCGTCAGCAGCACGCGCGGCATGCCGATATCGTCGGATACCTCGTCGGGTCACGCAAGCGTTGGTTGTCTCCTCCCAGCGTTGATCCGGATCGTCCGGTGCTGTATCTGAGTCGCGTGAATCGCCTCATCGAGTACCTCCGACAACATCTGATGATCGACTTCCAGGGTGATCTGACGGTGGCCAAGGTGAGGGAGCTTCTGGCCGGTGACGACTCTCGCGATGCCAAGCAGCTCCTGACCAAGGTCGTCGCCGAGAAGAGCGTCGAGGACATGATCATCGTGCTCGCCGACTGCCTCCTCGAGCCGGTTCAGCGCGCGCTCACCGACGACGTGATGCGCGAAAATATCCGCATGTACACCGAGAGCTAAGCTCTCCCCGTTTGCGCCTGCCCCTGCCCGTTGCTGGCAGTCGCGTGAGTTTGCGCGTGTGCTACCGTCAGGCCATGGCGACATCGCTGGCGGACAGCAAGACTCCTGCGCTCGTGGCGTTCGGCATGGTCGTGCTCGGGCTCGCGATCGCGGCCGTGCAGGGGCTGACCCACGGGTCGATCCTCGGCGGCGTGATCGCCGCGGCGGGTGCGATCCCGGCGTGCTTCGGCATGTGGAAGGGCGTCCAGCAGGAGACCCAGGGCACGCTCGCGATGAGCGTGGTCGCGGTGCTGGTCTCGCTCGGAGTCGGCGGCATCCTGATCCTGATGCGCATCGTCGACTGGTTCCGGTGATGCGCGCAGCGTTCGGCGCTCTCGGCGCCCTCGGCGCCCTCGCGCTGGTGATCGCGACCACCGCGGTGGCGACCGCTGCGCCCGATCCCGATCGCAAGCTCGTCTACACCGGTCAGGCGATGGGCACCGCGATCACGGTGTTCCTGTGGACCGATGACGAGCTCGCGGCTGCGAAGGCCGCCGACGCCGCGTTCGCGGAGATGAAGCGGATCGATGGCGTGATGACGACGTGGACGCCGGACTCCGAGGTCTCGCGGATCAACGCGAGCGCGGGCCAGAAGCCGGTCGCGGTCTCCGACGAGACGTTCACGGTGATCGCGCGCGCGCAGGACGTCGCGAAGCGCACGCGCGGCGTCTTCGACATCACGGTCGGTGCGTTCAAGGGCCTGTGGAAGTTCGACCAGGACATGGACGGCTCGCTGCCGACGCCTGCCGAGGTCAAGAAGCGGCTCGCGGTCGTCGGCTACAAGCATCTCGTGCTCGACAAGGCGAAGAAGACGGTCTTCCTCAAGAAGCCGGGCATGGCGATCACCCTCGGCGGCATCGCGAAGGGCTACGCCGTCGATCGCTGCGTCAAGCTCCTGCATGACGCCGGCTTTACGAGCTTCATGGTGCAGGCCGGCGGGGACATGTACGTCTCGGGCAAGAAGGGCGAGACGCCGTGGGTCGTCGGCATCCGCGATCCGCGCGGCGCGACGAAGGACGCGATGTTCGCGACCGCGCCGGTCGAAGATCACTCGTTCTCGACGTCAGGTGATTATGAACGCGGGTTCGTCAAGAACGGCGTCCGCTACCACCACATCCTCGATCCCAGGACCGGTCAGCCGGCGAAGGCATCGCGCTCGGTGACGATCCGCGCGAAAGACGCATTCACCGCCGACGCGTGGTCGAAGGTGCTGTTCATCCTCGGCCCGACCGAGTCGCAGAAGCTCATCAAGCGCGAGAAGCTGACCGACTTCGAGGTCGTGTGGATCGACGACAAGAACGCGGTGACGATGACCCCTGCGATCAAGCAGGCCGTCACCGTGCTCAAGCAGCCGACGCCCGGTCCTTGAGCGCGGCGTTCGCGGGCACGGTCTCGATCTCGACCATGCGCGTGGGATCGAGCCACGTGCGGATCGCGTCGTCGATCGACTGTGGCGTGACCTCGCGATAGCGCGCGAGCTCGGCGGCGAGGCCGTCCGCGGTATCGGTGTAGAGCATGTAGCGCTGGATCATGCCGACGCGGCGGACAAGGCCGGTCAGCGACCACACGGCACCTGCCTCGCGGCGCGTGACGGCGCGGGCAACCGCGCGCTCGTCGATGCCCTTCGCGCATTCCTCGTCGAGGATCGCGCGGACCGCGGCAGGATCGGCGCCGGTGCGCAGATCGACCGCGACGTGGGCCTCGCCGCCGATGCGGCCGTTATGGGTCCACGCCGAGACGCGCTGGGCGAGCTGGGTCTCGTAGACGAGGCGGCGCCACAGCGCGCCGGTGCCGACCGCGGACCACGCGGTGGTGAGCACGTCGAGGTCGGGCTCGCCGGCGCCGAACGCGCGCGGCGCGAGCCACGTGCGGTGGATGCGGGTCAGCGTCGCGAACTTGTCGGTGACCTGGTCGGTCACGGGCGTCACCGTGATCGGCGGCGGGACCGGGCGCTCGGGGCGGTGGGAGACCGGAAAGCCACCGAAGTAACGATCGAGCAGGGCATCGAGATCGTCGGGGACGTCACCGGCGATCACGAGCGTCGCGTTCGCCGGCACGTACCAGGTCCGGTAGAACGCGAGGACGTCGGCGACGGTCGCGGCCTGGATGTCGTCGTGGCGGCCGATCGTCAGGTGACGCAGCGGGTGACCATCGGGGTAGAGCGCCGCGGCCACCGCGAACCGCTCGGCGCCGTACGGGACGTCCTCGTAGCGCTGGCGGCGCTCGGCGCGGACGACCGCCTGCTGCGTGATCAGCCGCTCCTCGTCGAAGTCCGGCGCGAAGTAGCCCATGCGCTCGCGCTCGATCCACAGCGCGAGGTCCAGCCGATGCGAAGGCATCACCTCGTGGTAGGCGGTGCGATCGGGGCTCGTCGACGCGTTCGCCTCGGTCGAGCCGGCACGGCGCAGGACGTCGTAGTGGTGGTGGCCGCCGAGCCGCGCGGGCGAGCTCTTGAACAGGTGCTCGAAGAGATGCGCGAAGCCGGTGCGGTGCGGCTGCTCGTCGGAGCTGCCGACGCGGTACCAGACGCTGACCGCGACCTGGGGCGCGTTGTGATCGGGATGGACGACGACGTCGAGACCGCACGGCATCCGGCGCTGGCGCGTCGTCAGGTACGGCAGGCCGTCGACGAACCGCATGCTCATCAGCCGGCTCCCGCGTCCGGATCGGCCGGATCGTCTGGATCATCTGCCCGGTTCCCGCGCTGCAGCGAGAGTGCGAGCTGGTAGAGCTGGCGGCGCGGCTTGCCGGTCACGACCACGAGGCGTGCGGCGGCGTCCTTCGGGCCGAGCCCCTCGTCGAGCAGCTTCTGGAGCTCGGCATTGACGTCGATCGTCGGGATCTCGCCGGTGCCGCCCTCGACCACGAGCGTGCACTCGCCGCGCGGCGGGATCACCGCGTACTTAGTCGCGAGCTCGCCGACCGTGCCGCGCACGTGCTCCTCGTAGATCTTCGTGAGCTCGCGCCCCAGGCTCGCGCGCCGCCCCGGGCCGAAGGCGGCCGATAGATCCGCGAGCGTCGCGCCGACGCGATCGGGAGCCTCGTAGAAGATCAGCGTGGCCACGTCGTGCCGGAGCGTACCGAACAGCTCGCGGCGTGCGCCGGCCTCGCGCGGCGGAAACCCGAAAAACGTGAAGCGATCGGTCGGCAGGCCCGATCCGACGAGCGCGGCGAGCGCGGCGGACGGCCCGGGGATCACCTCGACCTTCGCGCCGGCGGTGACCGCGGCCTGGACGACGCGCGCGCCGGGATCCGAGACGCCGGGCATGCCGGCCTCGCTGATCACCGCGACCCGCTGGCCGGCCGCGAGCGCGGCGACGATGTCCTCGGCGCGCCCCGCCTCGTTGCCCTCGAAGTACGAGATCAGCCGGCGCGCCGGGTTCACCGCGCCGAGCGCGTCGACATGGCCGAGCAGGTGCTTCGCCGAGCGGGTGTCCTCGGCGGCGATCAGATCGGCCTCGCGCAGGATGCGGGCCGCGCGGATCGACAGATCCTCGAGGTTCCCGATCGGCGTGCCGACCACGAAGAGCGTCCCTTCAGTCACGAGTGAGCGCACCGATGTCGACAGCCGTGCCGAGCTCGGCCTCGAGGTACTTCTTCAGGCGATCGAGCATGCGCTTCTCGAGCTGGCGCGCACGCTCGCGGCTGACCTGATAGCGATCGCCGATCTCCTGGAGGGTCAATGGATCCTCGGTCAGCCAGCGCTCGCGGAAGATCGTCTGCTCGCGGCCCTCGAGGGTCTGCGCGAAGGTCTCGAGCTTGCCCTTGAGGAGCTGGCTGAACTGGCTCTGGGCCACCGCGCGATCGGGCCGGTCGGCCTCGTCGGGCAGGTAGTCCATGCGGGTGCGCGTGCCCTCGTCGTCGCCGCCCGAGCCGAGCGGCGCGTCGAGCGAGGCCTCGGGCGCCGCGAGCCGGCGCTCCATCTCGATGACTTCCTTCTCGTGGACGTCGAGCCGCTCGGCGAGCAGCGCGGTCGTCGCCTGGAAGCCGAGCTGCTCGAGCTTCTCGCGCTCCTTGCGCAGGTTGAAGAACAGCTTGCGCTGCGCCTGCGTGGTGCCGATCTTCACGAGGCGCCAGTTGTTCAGGATGAACTTCAGGATGTACGCGCGGATCCAGAAGGCCGCGTAGCTCGAGAGCTTGACGCCGCGGTAGGGGTCGAACTTGCCGACCGCCTGGATGAGGCCGATGTTGCCCTCCTGCACGAGGTCGAGCAGGTTCTTGTGGGCGCGGCGGTACTCGTAGGCGATCTTGACGACGAGCCGGAGGTTCGCCTCGATCAGCCGGCGCGCCGCGGTGGTGTCGCCCTGCTCGACGAGCCGCACCGCTAGCTCGTTCTCCTCCTCGCGTGTGAGCAGCGGATAGCGGCGGGCCTCGCGCATGTACACGCCCATCGGATCGCGGCGCGCGAGCGAGCCCGTGCCGCGCGGCTCCTTGGGCTCGGGGAGCTCGAGGTCATCGGCCTCGGCCTCGACCTCGCCAACATCGATCACATCGGCGGCGGCCGCGATGTCGACGTCGGCGCCTTCTTCGGCGGGCTCGGCGTCGTCTGGATCGCGATCGGCATCGGCATCGGCATCGCCGTCGGCCTCGGAGTCCTTCTCAGGCTTGTCGCCGACGTCGATGACCCCGGCCTGCTTCCTGGGTTTGCCGGTGCCTTTGTTCCTGCGCTCGGCCATCCAGTTCTCCGTCGACGAACCATACTACATGCGACCACTCCAAGCTGTCGTGCGCGAAGTAGAACTCGGTGTGGCGCGTCCCTCGTTGCGCCCTATAATCGGCGGATATGCGAAGCCGGTCGAACCTGGCCCTGGTGGTGGGCGCAGGAGTCCTCGCACTCGTCCTCACGGTGATCCGACAGTCACCGGAGGGCGTCGTGTCGCTCGAGCTCGATACCCAGGAGGTCCGCGCGGCCCCAGGTCGAGCGCAGATCCAGCGCCACGATCTGGCGGCGCTCAAGATCTTCAACATGACGCTCGTGCGCATCAAGGATCGCTACGTCGATCCCGGCCGCGTCGATCCGAAGAAGATGCTCTACGCCGCGCTCGACGGCGTGCAGTTCAACATCCCCGAGGTGCTCGTCGAACCGGACGTTGCCCGCCACCGCGTCAAGGTCACGGTCAACGACAAGCCCGAGATCTTCGAGACCGACGACGTCGACTCGCCGTGGCGGCTCGCCGCGAAGCTCAAGAAGGTGTTCCGCTTCATCGAGGCGAACATGAATGCCGGCGCTGACCTCGCGAAGGTCGAGTACGCGGCGGTCAACGGCATGCTGTCGACGCTCGATCCCCACTCGGTCCTGATGGACCCCGAGCAGGCGCGTGACATGGACGTGTCGACGAGCGGCAAGTTCGGCGGCCTCGGCATCGTGATCCGGATGATCGACAGCAAGCTGACGGTCATCAGGCCGATGAAGAACACGCCGGCGTCGCGCAAGGGCATCAAGGCCGGCGATCACATCGTCAAGATCAACTCGGACAACACCGAGAACCTGACCTCGAACGAGGCGGTCGACCGCATGCGTGGGGATCCGAAGACCGGCGTCACGCTGTGGATCGCGCGCAAGAGCGTCGAGGGCCTCATGCGCTTCGATCTGATCCGCGACATCATCCGGGTCGACCAGGTCGAGCACAAGCTGCTCGGCAAGCACGTCGGCTACGTGAAGGTGAAGCAGTTCTCGAAGGGGATCACGAGCGACGTCGCCGATGCGATGCGCCAGATGTCCGCGCAGGGCGCGACCGCGTGGATCCTCGACCTTCGCTACAACCCGGGCGGCCTCCTCGAGGAGTCCGTGCAGCTCACCGATCTGTTCGTCGACTCGGGCACCGTCGTGACGACCGTGTCGGGTCGCGATCGCGAGGCCCGCCGTGCCGAGCGTGGCTTTGGCGACACCACGTCGCCGCTCGCGGTGCTCGTCAACGGCGGCTCGGCCTCGGCGTCGGAGATCGTCGCTGGCGCGCTCAAGAACCTCGACCGCGCCGTCATCATCGGCACCCGGACCTTCGGCAAGGGCACCGTCCAGGAGCTCTACGACAACGAGGATCGCAGCAAGCTCAAGCTGACGATCGCGCAGTACCTGACCCCCGGCGATCGTTCGATCCAGAACCTCGGCATCGTCCCCGACATCGCGCTGCAGCGGATGTACATCCCCGAGAAGAACGACGCGCCCGAGGACTTCGTGCGCCTGCTGCCGCCGACGCGGAGCTATGGCGAGAAGGATCTCGACGCCACGCTGGTGTCGTCGTACGCGAAGGACACCGACAAGCCGGCGTACGAGGTGCCGTTCATGGTCGAGCGCAAGAAGCCCGCGCCCGGCACGGACCCGGCGACGCGTCCCGAGGACGAGGAAGATGGCCCCGACGAGGACGAGATCGTCGAGGACTTCGAGATGAAGTTCGCGAAGGACGTGGTCTCCGGCGTGTCCGGCCCATCGCGCAGCAAGGCCGTCGCGGCCGCGACGAAGGTCGTCAACCGCGTCCGCGCCGAGGAGGAGAAGCGCCTGGTCGGCGAGCTCGCGAAGATCGGCGTCGACTGGACGCCGACCGCAGCTGCGGCCGAGGCCGGCACACCGAACCTCGAGGTCGCGCTGACGACGTCGCCGCAGACCAACGTCAAGGCTGGCGAGATCGTCACCGTCACCGCGACCGTCAAGAACACCGGCACCGGCACCGCGTATCGCGTGCTGCCGCGCATCCACACCGACGACCAGACGTTCGACGACACCGAGCTGCCGGTCGGCAAGGTCGGCCCCGGCGAGACCAGGTCGTTCTCGGCGAAGCTGCGGGTGCCCAAGGACGCGCTCGATCGCAAGAACCGGCTCGGCCTCGAGGTCCGCGAGGCACGCAACGCGACCGCGCGCGTGATCCCGACCGAGCTCTCGGTCGAGGCCGCGCCGCGGCCGGTGTTCGCGTACTCCTACCAGCTGATCGACGACGGCAACGGCGATGGCCTCGTCCAGCGTGGCGAGAAGTACCGCCTCCAGGTCCAGCTCAAGAACACCGGCGCCGGCGCGACCCAGCAGGGCGTCGTGGTGCTGCGCAACGCGACCGGCGACGGCGTCGCGCTCGGCAAGTCGCGTGTCGACCTCAAGGACACGCCGCTCCTGCCCGGCCAGGTCAAGGAGCTCGAGTTCCCGCTCGCGACCGACGCCACGCTGCGCGGCGACGAGCTCGTCGTCGAGCTGATGGCGTACGACTCGGCGCTCGACGTGTCGTCGGCCGAGAAGCTCAAGTTCAAGGTCCAGCCGTCGGTCACCGGCCAGCGCTCGCATGGCGAGGTCTCCGCACGCCAGGCGATCACGATCCGCTCGGGCGCCGCCGATGACACGAACGTCGTCGGCACCGCCGCCAAGGGCGCGAGCTACACCGCGCTCGGCACGTTCGGCCCGTACACCAAGGTCAAGCTCAACGCCGGCGGCTCGCGCGTTGGCTTCGTGCCGACGTCGTCGATCGCGCAGGGCGGCTCGGGCCAGGGCAGCTTCGCGCAGGTGTGGAACTCGACGCCGCCCGTCATCGCGGTCAACCACAAGGGCCTCGAGACCACCGCCGACACGTACAAGCTGTCGGGTCAGGTCAACGACGAGCAGAAGGTCGAGGACGTCTACATCTTCGTGTCGAACCAGTCGGCGAAGATCGAGAGCCGCAAGGTGTTCTACCGTTCGAACCGCGGCAGCAAGGATGCCAAGGCGCTCGCGTTCACCGCGGATCTCCCGCTGTGGCCGGGCTCGAACATGGTGACGGTCGTCGCGCGTGCGAACGCCGAGGTGCGGTCGGTGAAGACGATGTTCATCTACCGCGATCCGCCGCGCACCGCGCAGCAGATGCCGGCCGACAAGGCGATCGCCAAGCCGTAGGTGGGCGCGGGAGTTCCTCCAAACCCGTGTAATACGTGGCAGAATACGACCTGAATCTCCGCCACTCGGAGACCGTCTGAGACGTGACCATGCGCACCACCCGTCAGCTCCTCGTCGCAGGTTTCATGCTGCTCGCCGCGAGCCCGGCGTACGCCGACGTCAGCGGTACCTACGACATGAAGTTCGAGGACGTCTCGACGAACTGCACGACGCAGAAGCTGACCTACAAGCCGCAGCCGGTCAGCATCAAGGTGCGCGGCAACAGCCTGGTGGTCGACATCGATCTGACGCCCGTGCTGGTCGGCGTGCCGCAGAAGAACGGCAAGGTCAGCGCGAAGTCCAAGCCGGGCAACACGATGATCGGCGGCATGAAGGGCGTGTTCTCGCTCGCCGGCAAGATCGCGCCCGACGGCACCGCCCAGCTCGTGATGGTCGGCGAGTACTCGACCGAGCAAGGCAAGTCGCTGTGCACGCAGTCGTGGAACGTCACCGGCACGCGCACCGATACCAAGCCGAAGAAGTAGTCAGCGGCGCCAGGTCAGCGCCGCGGCTGTCATCGTCGATAAACCGCCGACAGCGTCGTCCCGTCGTGGACGACCTCGAAGACCTTGCGCGCGTCGGGCGGCAGCGGACACCGCCGGCGTTCCGGCGCGTAGACGACGATCCACGTCGCGTCGAGCATGCCGCGCGTCATCGGCGTCCACAGATCCTCGCGAAACCACGCGAGGTGCGAGGGCTCGATGCAGTCGCGTGACACCCGGGCGTTCGGCTCGGCATTCGCGTTGACGTAAGCGAGCGCGGGCTCGAGGCCCTCGCCCCACCACGCGGTCTCGAACCGGCGCTGCGCCGCGACCTCGCCTGCCCCGCCGGTGTGCTCGCCGAAGTAGTCGAGGTAGTAGGGATGCGTGCGCGCGAGCGTCATGCCGAGGTAGCCGGCGATCACGATCGAGATCCCAAAGAAGGCGTGGCGAGTGGTCGCGTGGCGCGCCTCGACGAGGCCGGCGAGGAAGTCGACGCCAGCCGCCGCCATCAGCGCGAGCGCCGCGATGCACGGCATGACGTAGCGAACGCCATCCTGGCGGACCGGCGAGAACGAGACGGCGAGTGGGATGACGAGCCATGCCGCGACGATGAGCGTGTGGCGATCGCGTGCGCGGATCGCCCGCACGGCCCACACGACGACCACGGCAAGGATGCCGAGCGGCAGCGTTGCGCCGAGGTAGACGACAAAATAATGCACGCCCGGCCGCTGCGTAGTCGCGCCGAGGAACGGCTCGGGCGCGTGCAACGAGTCGAGCTTGAGGAACGCGGCGCGCAGCGCGTCGATCGGGTGATCCCAGAGGCGCGGCCAGATCGCGTAGACCGTCAGCACGGCCACCGCCGGCATCAGCGCGGCACCCCAGCCAAGCGTCGCGCGACGCCACTGCGGCGGCGCCTGGACGACGACGATCAGCGCGCACAGCGGTCCGAGCAGGCCATTGACGAACCGCGAGGCGATCGCGACACCGATGACGATGCCGACGCCGACGAGCCGCCACCGCAGCACGCGCAGCGCGACGCGCTGGTCGGCCGGCAGGTAATCGTGGACGCCGAGCGCGAGCAGGATCCCGAGCGACCACCACAGCACCGTCGGCGCCTCGTGACCGACGACCTTGCCGTGGGCGACGAACGGCGGCAGCACCGTCGAGATCGCCGCCGCGAGGACGCCGACGCGGAGCTTGTAGAGCCGCGCACCGATCGGCACGAGCAGCGCGCAGCCGAGCGCGACGAGCACCGCCGAGATCGCACGTGCCGGCCCGAAGCCGTCGGCGAGCTGCGCGCCGATGCCGGCGAGATATTTCATCACCGGCGGGTGCTCGTAGTTCCACAGCCACGACGACTCGCGGAAGTCGAGCGCCAGCAGATTGGTGACGTAGTTGCGGCCGGCGACCCAGTTGACGTCCTCGTCCCAGGTCTGGCCCGCAGCGCCGAGATCGTGGAGCCGGATCACAAGCCCGCCGATGAAGATCACGCCCATCGCGATCCACGAGGCGCGCGAGACTGCCGCGAGCCGGCGCCGGAGCACGATGCAGACGGTGGCGATGAGGGTCGCGAGGATCGCGAGCGCGATCGCACCGTCGAGGCGAGCCGTGCCCGGCGCATCGAACCGCGCGCGCTCGGGCGGCTCGGGTGACAACGAGCTCGCCGAGACGTACTCGGGATCGCCGCGGCGGCCGACCGGGCTCCACACCAGGCGCGCGTCGGGGGCGGCGGCGAACCGGATCGCGGTCGCGCCGTGGAGGATGATCAGCCGCTCCTTGACGACGCCGCGCCCGCGGAGCTCGCGGCCTGCGATCGAGAGGCGCGAGGCGCCCGCGCTCTGGAAGCCGACGATCACCGGTCCGCCGCGGGTGATCGCGAGCGAGCCGGCATACGCGATCGTGCCCGGCGGATCGCCCGGCTCGGCGGCGACGACGGCGAGGTTGTCGAGGGGATCGGTGTGGACCGTGGCGCGCAGCCCGAGCAGGAGGCCGATCACCACGACCGGCAGGACGCCCCACCACCGCCGTAGCCCACGACCGCGCGGCAGGCCGGCGAGCGGCTGCGCGGTGAGTGCCCGCGCCTCGGGAATGTCCACTAGCGCACGCGGCCGGGGCACTGGAAGTCGCGCGCTTTCTTCGCGAGGAACGTGTAGTACTCGCCCTGCTCGCGCAGACCGGGGATGTGCATCGTGACGTGCTCGTAGCCGCGAGCGGTCCAGAACCCGGCGCACGGCAGCTGCGGCTGTGCGGCGGTGCGGTGCAGGCGGTAGCAGCTGAACACGAAGGTCGGGTCGTACGTCGCGAGCAGGCGTTCGGAGCCGAACTTGGTGTGCCCGGCGCGCGCGCGGATCCGCGGCTCGTCGTGGGCGATCCGATCGGAGACGAGGCCGAACACGTCGATCCCGCGCATCCGACCGAAGTACGGCTGCGCGCCCGCGCCACCGACGATCGAGAAGTCATCGGGGCGGAAGCACGGCGCCATCGCGCGGCCGATTATCGCGCGATCCTCGGTGTAGACGATTAGAAACGCCGGCGTGTCGATGCCGCGGTCGTTGCCGAAGTTTCCCCAGCGCAGTGATGTGCGCGTCAGCGCGTGCTGCGTGATCGCGAAGCCGATGACCAGCGCGCCCGCGACGCTGGCGCCGACGACAAGTCGCCGGTGCTCGGGGACGAACCGCGTCAGCCACTCGATGCCGAGGACGACCGCGATCGCGGCGATCACGAACAGCGGCATGATGAAGCGATGGAGCCCCATGAAGTCGCCACCGACGGAGATCGTGTACGGGACGTAGATCGCGGCGAGCATCGCGCAGGCGGTCGTCAGCACGAAGCGTGGCGTGCGTGGCCGGGCGGTGACGAGGCCAATGGCGACGAGCGGTAGCGCGTAGAGCAGGCGCGTCTGCTCGACCCACACCCAGATGTAGTAGAGGCCGCCGTCGATCATCTGCGACGCGAGCTGCGGCTTGCCACTCGCGGCATCGGCCCACGGGCCTGCGGCCTTCACGTAGTACGTGTTCGGGAACGGCCAGCCGTAATACCACCAGCGCCACGCGAACCACGGCGCCCACAGCGCGAGGAACCACGCGGCCGCGATCATGACGTCGCGCAGCGGGAACTTCCGGGTTTCGGCCGGGCCGGAGATGGAGGCGTCGGGATTCATTCCCGGCGCCGGGGTAGCCCGATGCACGAGGATCAGGTGAACCAGCGCGATCACGCCGAGCACTGCAGCGACGAGCACGCCCTCCGGACGCGTCATCGCGGCGAACGCGAGCAGTGCACCGGCGCGGCGCAGGGCACGCGGGCGATCGGTCGCCGCCACCACGGCCTCGAGCGCGCCGGTCACCAGCATCGTGAACAGCTGGGTCTCGAGCCCGCCCGATGTCCAGCACGCGAACCCCGACGAGCACGCGAGGAGCACCGGCGGCACCGCGGCCCACGGCGAGCGCCGGCCGAGCGCGCGCTCGACGATGCGGAACACCAGGTAGAGCGTGACCAGCGCGCACGCGAGCCCGAGCACGCGCGACGAGATCTCCGGCGGGATGCCGACGACCATCAGCGCGCCGAGCAGCACGGTCCACGAGAAGTTCGTGTAGCCCTCGACCGGATCGCCGAGGTTGAACACGAGCTCGCCGTGCTCCGCGAAGTTCCGCGAGAACACGAACGAGATGTACGCGTCGTCGGTGACGAAGTTGTAGGCGAGCGTGTGGACGACGAGCACGACCGCCGCGACGCCGAGCAGCAGCCACGGCGTGGCCTCGCGCAGGCGCGCCGGGGCGCTGCTCACGAGAGCCCTTCGCGCGCGCGGCCGACCATGGCCAGAACGTACCGGGGACGGTGTCAACCTTGTCAACCTTTGGCTCGAAA
>JACCTC010000336.1 GCA_013812655.1 Deltaproteobacteria bacterium
TCGGGGCCTCGTTTCGTGTGGAAGTAAGCACCCACAAGACTCGGGAACCCCGATGCTTTATTTCCGGAATCGTCGTCGGGAAATCACGTTTCGGCCCGCGCAGTTACGCGATTCGGGACGGGAACTAACTAATCAGAGCGCCGCAATTTGCTGCAGGCCCGCTGGCGGAAGCTAGCGGGCCTGTTGTGCGACGAAAAAAACTCGCTTCTGGATAAGCGACCACTCCTGCCCGAGTTCACCCTGAGAACGACCGACCAAGTAGAGGTCACGCGCACACAGATTTTGAGCGGCTCGACTTCGGCCGTCTGTCGAACGGTGGCACTTGGGAGCGAACACGGAGGCGACGCTCGTCGAGCTCGCCGCGTTCGGCGCACGGCTGCCCGTCACCAACATGACGTTCGCGCGGTACGAGCGTGTCGCGTTCTGTCACGGCGAGTCGGTCGAGATCGATGCGGGCTCGGGGCGCTCGTGGGGGCAGACCCCACGGGCAGACCCCACCGATGGTGCGGGCAGACCCCACCGATGGTGAGGTCGCAGAAGACGACGGCTTACACGTGAAATGCGGCTCGCTCGCGGGTAGACCCCACCGGGGTAGACCCCACCGATGGTGAGGTCGCAGAAGACGACGGCTCACACGTGAAATGCGGATCGCTCGCGGCGATCGACGGCACCGCGAGCCGATTGCGCCGGCTCTCGACTGATGGTTTGGCCACGCCGCAACGCCGCGAGCGGGGTGCTCGCGATCATACGAAGCTGCGGATCAGTTCATTTCGGCGGATGCGATCAGAACGTTGGCAAAGCGCTTGAGCCAGTAGGTGCCGGGCGGAAAGGCGGCGGCTTCACCGGCGAGTATTGCCTTGCGGGCGTGGCGATAGGCGGTACGGAACTCGCGGTTGCGCTGCATGGTCTCGAGCCGTGCCCACTTGTTGCGGGCGCCGATGGTCGGACGCAGGTTGCGGCGCGGCTCGCAGGTCATCGGGGCGTCTCGCCACGACTGGCGGAGGATGGCTCGCCGGCCGAGCACGCGGGAGCCCGTGCGATCACGCTCGGCTGCGGCATTGGCCTCGACGGCGGCGACGCGCTCGCGGAGGTCGCGCAGGAGTTGCTCGCGGTCGCCGAGCTCGGCTGGGATGACGAGGTTCAGCGTAACGCTCTCCGGCATGACGCCGTCTTCGGCGAAGAAGTGCTTCGGCCGCTTTGCGTGCAGTGGGCGATCGTTCAGCAGCGCGGACAGTCCGTTGACGCCGGGCCAGTGATGGACGCGCTCGACCAGGCCGTCCAGGACCGGATTGGCGGCGGCGTAGACGAGCCTGTCGAGGACGTCGGCGGGCTCGATGAGCTCGAGATCGCAAACCTGCTCTGCGGACCAGAAGTTCTCCCAGCGGCCGCGCACGCAGTTCATGCACTTCGCGAGCATGGCGTGAAAGTGCGCCGTGAACTCCGGCAGGATGCCGCGCGGGTCGTAGAGGACGTCGTGGTAGTGGTTCGACATCGTCGACGGCAACAAGATCTCGATGCCGAATCGCTGCGCGGCCTCGGCCAGGCAATACGTGAAGGCTTCGTTGGTCACGTCGTCTGGCCGCAACAGGAACTGCCGCTGCGTGCAGCGACGCGTGACCATGTAAAAGCGGCCTGGGAAGATGGGACGTGGATCGGTCATGACACGAGCGCTGCAACGGAGTCGTTCGACAGGAACGACTGGGGTGCACGTGCACGTACGCTGCCGCGAGCAAGTCGTCGAGATCACGTCTCGCAATCAGGCGCCGCGTCCGGATCTTGGCCGGACACGTCCGAGCTTCGGGTCAGTCCGGCCACTGGCTGGCCAACCATCACCTTGGGACCGAACGACCACGGCCACTAACCATATCGGCGCGACGTCACGTGTGCGAGGTCGTCATGCCTTCTCCGGAGCGTCGGGGATTTCTTTGTGCGCCAGCTCCGCGGCGTCGGGGCTCGTGCTCTTGCGAAAGTCCGCGAGCACGTCGTTGAACTCCGCGCCGATGAGCAGCGCGAGGTTCGAGAGCCAGAGCCAGATCAAGAAGACGATCGCGCTGCCGAGCGCGCCGTACGTGGCCTCGTAGCGGTTGAAGTAGCTGAGGTAGAGCGCGAACAGGAGGCTGATGCCGATCCACAGCAGGACTCCGGCGACCGCGCCGGGTGTGAGGACGCGGAAGGGGGCGTCGGTGTCCGGCAGGAATCGATAGAGGATCGCCCACACGAACATCATCAGCACCCCCGCGCCGAGCCACCGGCCGACGCCCCACACGACGTCGAACGTCGAACCGAGGCCGAATCGATCGGCGATGTAATGGCCGATCAGCGGACCGATGGTGAGCATGCCGAGCGCGAGCAGCACCAGGAACGACACCCCGAGCGTGACCGCGATCGCCGTCAGCTGGCGCTTCCAGAACGGTCGCGTCTCCTTCTTGTTGAAGATCACGTTGAGCGCGCCCGAGAGTGCCGCGGCTCCACGCGATGCGCCCCACAGCGCGAGCACGGCGCCCAGGATCGCGAAACCGGCATCCGACGCGCCGATGAGCTTCGTGACTTGCTCCGAGATCAGGACGCGCATGCCAGTCGGCATCGCCCGTGTCACGAAGGCCGTGCCCTCGTGCACCGACGATGGATCGAGCACCAGGAGCCCGATGCTCACGATGAACACCATCATCGGGAACAGCGCGAGGACGGCGTAGTAGGCCATCATCGCGCCGATGTCGTCGATGTTGTCGTTGAAGCACTCCTTGCCGAGTTGTTTGACGAAGCGGATCGAGGTGAGGCCGGCGCTGGGCTTCGACACCTTGCGCGAGCGAGCGTTGGCAGGCGGGTTGGGCATGGAGCGCGTGGCGACGATGCACAGAAACCAGCCAATGTGCCAGCCGCGACACGCGACCCGGCCAGGGGTGGCCGCAGGAGGCGGCGGATGGAGCTCTCAGCGGAGCGTGAAGAGCGCGGCGAGCGTGGCGTCGTCGAGGGCGCGGTCGTAGATGCGCAGCTCGTCGATGTCGCCGGAGTACGGCTCGCCGATGACGCCGTCCTGGCGGTCTGCACCGATCATCATGGCGCTCGTGTCGAAGACGGTCCCGCTGACCTCCTTCGCGACCTCGACGCCGTCGATCAGCAGGCGCTTGGTCACGCCGTCCCAGGTCATCGCGACGTAGGACCAGGCCCCGAGGACGAGCGGCGGGCCGTTGGTGCAACGCTCGCCCTGGGCACCCGGATCGATATCGGTGCAGAAGTTGGTCCGCCCGGCGAACGTCACCAGCTCCCACGACGCGCCAGTGCCCACTACCTGCGGTTTGACCACTGGCGTGACGCCGGGTCCGCTACGCCGTCGCAGCCACAAGGCGACGGTGAAGGCCGACGGGCGAAGCAGGGCGTCGTCGTTGACCACGTAGTAGGCGGTGTTGTCGAAGGTCGCCGCGAGTCCGATCTGGCCGGGGCCACGACCGGGGCACGTGCCGCCGCAGGTCCCGTCCAGCTGGTTGCCGGAGCTGTCACGCGCGCCATCGAGCGGAGCACCCTCCATCGCGTAGTGAGCGACCAGCCCGAGCGTGAGGTCGGGCGGCGGAGTGTCGACGTCGGGCGGGGCGTCGATGGCGACCGGATCGATTCCGATGCGACCACACGCGGCGACCGCGGCGAGCCACGCAAGGCACACGGCACGGCTCACCATCTCCGGACTGTATCCCGCGCACGATGTGGAAGCCGAGGTCTCCGGGTGCGTTTGCAGAGTTGCTGGATCCCACGGCCGCTCGAAGACGTCCTGTATCCTCGCGCCATGTTCGCACTCACGCGCGGCGTCCCGGCGAGCTTCGCCGACGCGCTGTGCGCTGCGCCGTCGGTGGTGCCGATCAGCGTGGCGCTCGCGCGCCAGCAACACGCCGCGTATCGAGCGGCGCTTGCCGAGCTCGGCGTCGTGGTCACCGAGGTGGCGGTCGCCGACGAGCTGCCCGATAGCTGCTTCGTCGAGGACACCGCGGTGGTAGCCGCTGGCGTCGCGCTGGTCACGCGACCGGGCGCGGTGTCGCGGCAACCCGAGACTGCTGCGATTTTCGACGCGCTCGCGGGTCAGCTCGAGGTCGCCCGCATGGAGGCTCCGGCCACGCTCGACGGCGGCGACTGCATGCGCGTCGGCAGCACGATCTATGTCGGGCGCTCGGCGCGAACCAACGCGGCCGGGATCGCGCGCCTCGCGGAGGTGTTCGAGCCGCGAGGTCTGCGTGTCGTCCCGATCGCGATGCCGGAGGGCGTGCTTCACCTCAAGTGCGTGTGCGCGCCACTCGGGGACGATCGCATCACGCTCGCAGCCGGCACGATTCCACGCGACGCGTTCGGTGACGTCCATGTCGTCACGATCCCCGCCGACGAATGCTACGGCGCGAACGCCGTGGCGATCGGCGCGACCGTGCTCGTCGCCGACGGCTTTCCGCGGACGCACGACGTGCTCACCGCCGCCGGCTTCTGCGTCGTGCCGCTCGCGACGACCGAGTTTCGCAAGGCGGACGGCGCGCTGACGTGTCTGTCGATCGTGCTACCGAGACCCTGACTGGCAGTCGTAACCGAACGTCATCGTGCGATCGCCCCACACCGAGCCGTCCGACACGCTGATCGACGAGACGCGGCTCTGGTCGTAGGTGATGCGAACGCCTGGCGGAGCCGCGACGATCCGGACGCTATCGCCCATGGTCTCGTGATCGATCACGCCACCCTGCGAGGGCGATGACGGAGCGGCCGGCGGTTCCGGTGGGAGGGGCGGTGCAGCGGGGAAGCCGTCGTCCTGAAGCGTGACGGCAACCACGCGATCGCGGTCGTCGTACGCGAGCGTGCGTGTGGCGTCCGGATCTCGCTCGCGCACGACCCGGCCTTTGGCGTCCCACTCGATCGCGGTCGTGCCGACGCGCGTGATCCGCCCGGCGTCGTCGTAGGCGATCGCGCGCGCGCCGACCTCGATCACGCGACCGCGCGGGTCGTAGCGGATCTCGGTGGTCGCATCGTCCGAGACGATCGTGGTGATCCGCCCACGCGCATCGCGGGTCACCTTGAACGAGTGCGCGCCTTCGGTGCAGCGAGTGAGCTTGCCGCGATCCCAGAAGCACTCGGTATCGAACAGGCCCTTCGTGCTCCGCGAGGTCTCGAGCTTCCCGTCATCGGTGTACGCGAGCTTCCACGACTCCTCTCCACCCGAGCTGCCGAGCGTTTGCAGACACGGCCGGGCGCATCGCGCGCCGTTGCACAGCGTCACCGGGAATCCAAACGGCGCATCCTGACACGCAGGAAACAGCTCGCTCGCCCAGTAGCCGACCTCCGCGTGATCGAGCGGCGGGCAGTAGGGTTGTGCCATCTGATTGCCGACGACAGCCGGCACCGTCGCGGGCTTGGCGGGTGCGCTGCACGCAACGAGGAAGACCCAGAGCCATCGCATGCAGACGATGCTACGCGATGCAGGTATCCGTCGATCGCGATCGCGAGCTCGTGCTGCTTGGATTATTGGCCCACGTGGGCCAGTCAGGCTCACGGCATTACGGTGCAGGCGCCGTCGTGCAGCGTACCGATACCGGCGGCCGCGGCGACGCACTCGTTGCTGTACGTCTGATTGTCGCAACCGCAGACCGGTGCGAACTGCGCGAGGCATCCCTGGGGACGCGTCTCGCAGACGCCCTGGCCATCCGCGTGGCCGCAGATCGCGATGCGATCGAAGCGGCAGTACTGAGCGGAGTTGCACGTGTCACCGGCGCGTCCGCCGCATTGAACGGCGCACTCACCGAGCGCGCTGACCGCGACGCCGGCGGCGGCGGCCATACACGCGTTGCCGTACGTCTGATCGTTGCAGCCGCAGACCGGCTCGTACTGCTCGGTGCAGAACTCGGGCATCGGTTCGCAGGTGCCGAGGTCGTCGGCGGCGCCGCAGAACGCGTCGAGCGCATACGCGCAGTACTCGCCGGCACCGCACTGCAGACCCTGGAGTCCGCCGCATTGCTGGGCGGCGCAACCGCCGCTGGCGCAGGCGATCGAGAGCGAGTAGTTCGCGGTGGTCGACGAGCCGGCGAGCGCATCGTACGTGGTGACCACGAAGCGGTAGCGTCCGGCGGTCGGCAGCGTGAGGCACGAGTTCAACGTGCCGTCACCGCAGTCATCGTTCCAGGTCGAGAGCACCCAGCGCGGGCCGCTGCGGGCGTACGCGACGAGCACGAGATCGCGACCCGTGGTCGAGCGTGCGTCGAGGCGGAGGTTGCCCGGGGCGCCGGCATAGGTGAAGTCGTACGCGTGATAGGACTTCGCCGGGCTGACCCGGCCCGTGGTGGAGTCGCCGACGCCGAGCATGCCCTTGAGGGTCGGGAACCGCAGCGAGTCGCCCTTGGACTCGTTGATGTCGATCGCGTCGATCGTCGTCGGATCGATGTCGGGTTTCTCGGTGGCGCAGGCAGCGAGTGAAGCGAGCAAAACAAAGCTAGTGGACAGGACCTTCATATTGCCTGCGCCCTGAGCAATCGACGTACCGCGTCATTGGGCACGAATGCTGTGAAATAACAGCAATGTGCGCTCACGCGGCGTGACAACTCGGCACAGCAGCCACTGGACTAGCCAGCGACACTCCGGAGGTCGCAAGTGCTTATCGAATGCGGCGCCCACTCGGACGCCGCTTCGCGCCGGCGAGCATCAGCGCGAGCCCGAACAGCATCAGCCCGATGGGAGCCTCGCGGCCCGGGGCGACCGCGCAGCCGCCGCTGTCGGCGTTGGCGCCGCCGTCGTCGAAGCCGACATCCCAGAGCGCCTGATCGCCGCCCTTGTGGCCGAGCAAGGCGAGCTCGGGGACGCAACCGCCGCCGAGGCAGGCCTCGCCGAGCGCGCACGTCGCGACGTTCGTGCACTTCGCGACGCAGCGATCGAGCAGGCAGAGCTCGTCACTCGAGCAGCTCGCGTTGCCGGTGCACGCGCGGCCACACCAGCCGGCGAGGCATGCCTCGCCATCGGCGCAGTCTCCATCGAGCTCGCAGATGCCGGGGCGGCGGGTGCAGCGGCTGTCGATGCAGTCGTGGCCTGCGGGGCACGCCGTGAGGGACGTGCAGGAGATCAGCAGCACCGGGTTACCGGCGCAGACGCCACCGATACACGAGCCGCTGGCGCAGTTCGCGTCGGAGGTGCACACGTTGACGTCGCCGCCGCCGGGCGTGCAGACGCCGTTGGTGCAGAGCTCGCCGCCGGGACAATCGTACTGATCGCCGCACGTCACGACGGGTGGACATTGGTTGCCGTGGCACGGCGGCGCGACAGGCTCCTCGCAGTAACCCTCGACACACACGAGGCCGGAGCGGCAGCTCACGTCACACGGATGCTCGCAGGGCTGGCAGACGCCATCCTCGCAGACGTTGTTGCGATTGCACTGATCGTCGCGCACGCACGGGGGTTCGCCGGTGCCCGGATTGCAGACCTCGGGATCTCCGCCGCCGGTGTCGGCCGGGCAGTCGGGGACGCAGTAGCCACCGATGCAGGTGAGGTTCCCTTCGCAATCGGTGTCGGCGACGCACGGCGGTGGCGGCGGCTCGCACGTGCCGTCCTCGCAGACCTCGTCGGTCGGGCAGCTCGAGTCGTCGGTGCACGGCTCGTCGCAGGTGTTGTCGCCGCCGCACTCCTCGCCGGGTGGGCACTCGGAGTCGTTCTCGCAGTAATGGCGCTCGACGCGGATCGGGACGGTGGCGATGCCTGTCGGCGAGCCGACCTCGTAACCGACGAAGATCGGACCTGGACCTGGAAAGAAATCCGCCGCGCCCTTCGCCGTGCCGGCGACCGTGCCGGGAAACGGCTGACCGTCCGGGGCGATCGGCGCGAGCTTCGGCGGCGAGAGCCGGATCGCGAAGCGCAGCTCGACGCGCGTGGCGCCTGCGGCGACCTGAAACTCGATCGGGACCGACACGCTGCCGACCGCGCCGCCGAACCGTCGGGGCCCGCTGCGCTGCGCGGCGATGTCGATCACGGGAGCGAGATCGACATCGCCCGTGTTGGCGTACGCGCCGAGCACGAACGGGAAGTAGCCCTCGTCCTTCAGCCAGCGGTCGTCGAACGGATTCGGGATCGGTCGCACGGGACCGACGCCATAGGTGCCGGAGGTCAGGAGATCGGAGATCGAGTTGGCGTCGTGACGGGGGCTATAGGTCGGCAGGATGATCCCGGCGCCGTACCGGCCGTCGCCCGCCGTGCCGGCGAGCCGGTCAGCGTCCTCGAGCTTCTTGCCTTCCATGATCGCGACGAACGGCACCCACTCGCCCTCGGCGTAGCCATTGACGAGGCCGGAGTCGCGGAACCCAGCCGGGAACGGCGGCCCGAGGTCGTAGCCGCGGAGCTGCGAGGCGACGCCCGTGACCGCGCTGGTCCGCGAGCTGGTGTCCGCGGTGTCGTTGCAGCCCGCGAGCGCGATGAGGGTGGTGAGTGCGCTGCTCACTGCGATCCGTCGTGACGTCATGGTTTCGGTGTACGCAAGTGGCGTACCGGGGCACGGACAGCCGGAAATTCGTCGACCCGGACGGATTCTCCGTCGAGGAATGCCGAGCACGACCATCCAAGCTCGGCGCCGGTCCACGTCCGGTACAGCCGAGTTGGCCCGCGAGGGCCAGTTAGTACCTCTTGGAGAGCAGCCCGCGCAGGCGACTGCACAGGGGCAACGTCTCCGCGAGCTACGTCGAGGTCATGCTTGCAGGATCTCACCGGCATCCAAGCTTCGCGGCGAACCAGACAGCCGCTGGCACTCCGTGGTCAGAGCTTCCGGCGACGCCGCCGCTCCATGACGATGATCGCGGGCACGCTGATCACGAGCGCGCCGATCGCGTATGCGAGGTCGAGATCGAAGCCCGCGGCACGGTCGCCCTTGAACATGTAGACGACGCCGAGACCGACGAGGATCAACGCGGCGCCGACGAGGAGCTCGAGCACGAGGTCACGCATCGCCTCGCGAGTGTCGCCGATGACGTGGCACTGCGCGATCAGGCAGCTGGTGCGGGCAGGCGCGATGATTAGCTTGGCTCCGTGTTTCGCGACGATTACCTGATGCGCCTCATCAAGCAGTTCGCGGAGCTCCTCGCGCGGGCCGCCGGCTTCAATCGCAAGGGCGAGCACGAGAAGGCGCTGCAGGAGACGGCGCGTGCGTGGGGCGAGCTCTTCCACGATATCCCGCGCGAGCTGGTCGACGTCGTCGACAGTGCGACGCTCGCGAGCATGCTGCGCGAACCGCAGCGAATGCGGATCGCGGCGCAGCTTCTCGTCGAGGAAGGTCGGGCGATCCGCGGCAAGGGCGATCCTGCGACGGCCGCGATGCGCACGAAGCGAGCGCTCGAGCTCTACCTCGAGGCAAGGGCGATCAGCCCCGAGCCGGACGACGAGACTGTGATCTTCGAGCTGTCTCGCGAGGTGCACGGCAACCAGCTCGACGAGCGCTACCAGACGGCGCGCTAACACGGAGTTGCGGTCTCGGTGCGATGGCTCCACTATCGCGCTCCCTGGAGGTCGCGATGGCTGATGACGTTGAGGTGACGATGAAGGGCGCGACGCTTCGCGCGACGTTCGCGAACGAAGGTGTGGCGCCGGTGGAAGCGTGCCGCGTCGTCGTCGAACGGATCGAACGCGAGCAACCGCGGTCCGTCGCGCTCGCATGTGACTTTGCGAGCCCAGGCGCGAGCTGGGCCGCTGCCCTCGAGGGGCGCACGCTGACGTCGGTGACCTCGTTCATCTTCGACACCGACTTCCAGACGCAGACGCGTCAGCGTGACAACTCGATCGGCGATCTCGCAGCGACGCTGGCGGCGTGCCCGAAGCTCGAGCGGTTGTTCGCGACCGGCAAGCTCGCGCTGTCGGCCTGCGAGCACGCGCCGCTTCGCGAGATCCACCTGCTGGGCGATCCGCTCACGCCCGAGCTACTCGCCGCGCTCGGCACATCACGCTTCCCTCGCCTCGAACAACTCACGCTGTCGCTCGCATCCGACGCGGGTCCGGGGCCCGAGCACGAGGCGCTGGCCGCGATCGCGCGCCTGCAGGCACCGATGCTGCGCGGGCTGTTCCTCGCCGGCGGCGGCTCGGCGGAGGAGACGCTCGGCGTGATCGGCTCGATCGCACGGGTGAAGGAGGTCACGATCTACGCGCCGATCGACGACGAGGACATGTTGCTCGAGGCGATCGAGGCGAATGCCGAGGCCCTGCGCAAGTTCACGCTCGTCGCGCTGCCGTTCGCGGACTTCTGCTCGGAGGACGCCTTCGAGCGTGCCCGCGAGCTGGTCCCGGCGATCCGTGACGCGTCGGACGTCCCGAACTCGACGCTGCCGGCAGCGTACGAGAGCTGGCTCGCCTGAACCGCCCCGCGAGTCCGACCGCGACGCGCTTCGCACGCAGATCGCGCAGCGCCTCGGAATCATGGTCGACGACGAATACGTGGTCGTGCGCGGAGTCGGCATCTCGACAACCGCGCGGGTCTCCCTTCAATATCCGCCGGATGAGAAACTCCCAGCTTGGCGCCAGCACGCTCACGGTTCTCGGCGCGATCCTGATCCTGCTCGGCGGCGCCGCGATCCTCGCCGCTCCCGAGGTGATGAACTACTCCGAGGTCAACACGTTGCGAGGCATCGGCGGCGGCGCCGCGGCGCTCGGCCTCATCCTGTTGCTCGTCGGACTCTCGAAGAAGCAGTAACCGCGCGGGACAGGAGCTCAGTCCGCGCACAGCAGGTGATATTTGATCGTGACGGTGTGACCGGTCGCGGCGTGCTCGTCCGTCGCGGTCACGAGTGACTTCACCGCGTTACCCGAGTCACGTTCCGGGGTTCGCCACGGACCGCGACATCAGCGTCGCGGGGTTTGGCCATCACTACGTCGGCGTGCGTGCGTACCAGGCCTTCACGCCCTCGTGCTCGGCGACCGCCTTGTAGAGGCGCGTCAGCTTGGGGAACGGATCGAAGACGGTGGCGGGGATGTGATCGACGGTGCCTGCGACGAACCAGCGGGCCACCATGAAGAGCTTCAGGTCGACGACCTGAAGCTTCGCGCCTGCGACGAACGGGCCCTCCTGGAGCTGGCGCTCGGTCGCGGCCGCCCACGTCGGGATGACGAGGGTCGCGAGCTCTTCTCGCGCGGTGCGTTTGTGGTCGGGATCCTTGATCCGCAGGGTGGGGCCGACCGCGTGGCGAAGGTCCTCGACGTGAAGCATCAGCGCTTCGTGGCGCGCGGCCTCGAAGTCGTCGGCCGGATGAAGTCCGTGGCGGCGACCGACGAGGACGAGGATCGCGTTGGACTGTGAGAGCGGCGGCTTGCCGGGAAGCTCGAGGATCGGCATCCCGCCGAACGGCGTCGTGGGCTTGAGCGCCGGCCATTCGGCGAACTTGATGCGGATGTCCTCGAACTCGATGCCCGCGAGATGAAGCGCGAGGCGGCATTCCTCGCCGCGGCTACCGGCCAGATCGAAATACGTCAGCTTCGCCTTGGTCATGTTCGCGCAGCATAGGCGGCCTGCGCGGCGAGTAAAGTGAGACCGGCCAGGCCAAGTGGGCAGTTTGCTGCGCTCAGGAGATGTCGACGTGCTTGACGAGCTCGGCCTCGGACATCTGCGTGTAGTCCGCGTCGTGGCTGCGAACGACGCAGGTCTCGAGCGGCGTCTTCAGCTCGCCACGCAGCTGACCGAGGAAGGTCGGCGGCGCCACGAGCACGAGCCGCTTGAAGTCGCCGGCCTGGCGCTGGGTCTCGAGCTCGCCGGCGACGAGCCGCGCGAAGTCGTGCTCGCCACGATCCTCGCGTGAATCGCTCCGATCGGTCTTCTCGCGGCTATGCTCGCGATCGAGCTTGCGCGCGAGCCGCCACGGCTGGTCGTTGCCGACGGTCTGAAACAAGCGAGCGTGGCTGCCGTCCGCGACGAGGATCCAGGTTTGTGTCATGGACTGCCATAGCACGCAGCACCCGTCGCACCGCCGCCGCTACAGCGTGGGCTGCCTCACGCGCGGCACGACGAGGCTGGCTCAGGGCGCTCGCTCCAGCTGGTGTTCGGCACGCGCGAACGGCGCGATTCCGATTTGCTGATAGTAAATGGCTATCAGAGCCTGAGGAAAAGCTGTCCGTGTTTATCAGTCGACTGCGCGTAGGGTCATCCCATGACGCAAACGAAGTGTCCTTTCAAGCATCAAGCCGGAGTGGGTTCCACCAACCGCGATTGGTGGCCCAACCAGCTCCACCTGGAGACGCTCCACCAGCGATCGTCGCTGTCGAACCCCATGGACGGCGACTTCGATTACGCCGCGGAGTTCGCGAAGCTCGACTACGCCGCGCTCAAGGCGGACCTCCTCGCCCTGATGACGGACTCGCAGGACTGGTGGCCCGCGGACTTCGGCCACTACGGCCCGCTGTTCGTGCGCATGGCCTGGCATAGCGCGGGCACGTACCGGACAGGCGATGGTCGCGGAGGCGCGGGCAAGGGCAGCCAGCGGTTCGCGCCGCTCAATGCCTGGCCCGATAACGTCAACCTCGACAAGGCGCGCCGGCTGCTGTGGCCGATCAAGCAGAAGTACGGACGCCAGATCTCGTGGGCGGACCTCATGATCCTCACGGGCAACGTCGCGCTGGAGTCGATGGGCTTCTCGACCTTCGGCTTCGGCGGCGGCCGAGAGGACATCTTCGAGCCCGAGGCCGACGTCTACTGGGGACAGGAGAAGAAGTGGCTCGAGGACAAGCGCTACTCGGGCGATCGCGAGCTCGAGGCTCCCCTCGCGGCAGTGCAGATGGGGCTCATCTACGTGAACCCCGAAGGCCCGAACGGCAAGCCGGATCCGCTCGCATCGGCGCGTGACATCCGCGAGACGTTCAAGCGGATGGCGATGGACGACGAGGAGACGGTCGCGCTGATCGCCGGTGGCCACACGTTCGGCAAGTGCCACGGCGCGGGCGACCCCGGCGAGCACGTCGGCTTCGACCCCGAGGCTGCCGACGTCGTCCACCAGGGTTTCGGCTGGCAGAACAAGCTCGGCAAGGGTCACGGCGGCGACGCGATCTCGAGCGGCCTCGAGCTGACCTGGACCACGAAGCCGACGCAGTGGAGCAACGACTATTTCGAGCACCTGTTCCGGTTCGAGTGGGAGCTCACGAAGAGCCCGGCCGGCGCGCACCAGTGGACGCCGAAACACAGCGGGGGCGCGGGCACGGTGCCGGACGCGCACGACGGCACCAAGCGCAACGCGCCGGGCATGCTCACGACCGATCTCGCGCTGCGCATGGATCCGGCGTACGAGAAGATCTCGCGGCGGTTCCTCGCCAACCCGGATCAGTTCGCCGACGCGTTCGGGCGCGCGTGGTTCAAGCTGACCCACCGCGACATGGGACCGAAGGTTCGCTACCTCGGGCCGGAGGTTCCTGCCGAGGACCTGATCTGGCAGGACCCGGTTCCCGCGATCGACCACCCGCTGGTCGATGACCACGACATCACGGCGCTCAAGCGACGCATCGTCGATGCGGGCTTTACGGTCTCGCAGCTGGTGTCGACCGCGTGGGCCTCGGCGTCCACGTTCCGCGGATCCGACAAGCGCGGTGGTGCGAACGGCGCGCGCATTCGCCTCGAGCCGCAGAAGGACTGGGAGGTCAACGAGCCCGCGGCGCTGTCGAAGGTCCTCGTCGTGCTCGAGGGGATCCAGCAGGACTTCAACCGCGCGCAGCAGACCGGCAAGCAGGTCTCGCTCGCCGATCTCGTCGTGCTGGGCGGCTGCGTGGGCGTCGAGCACGCAGCCAAGGCCGCCGGGCACATCGTGAGCGTGCCGTTCCGCGCCGGGCGCACGGATGCCTCGCAGGAGCAGACGGACGTCACGTCGTTCAGCGTGCTCGAGCCCATCGTCGACGGCTTTCGCAACTACGCCAAGGATCGGTACACCGTCCCGCCGGAGGAGCTGCTCGTCGATCGCGCGCAGCTGTTGACGCTGACCGCGCCCGAGATGACGGTTCTGCTCGGCGGGATGCGCGTCCTCGGCACGAACGTCGGCCAGACCGAGCACGGCATCTTGACGACGCGCCCCGGGTCGCTCACGAACGACTTCTTCGTGAACCTGCTCGACATGAACACCGGGTGGACCGCGGTATCCGATGCCCAGGACGTCTTCGAGGGTCGTGATCGCAAGACCGGCGCGCGCAAGTGGTCAGCGACGCGCGTCGACCTCGCGTTCGGCGCGCACGCGATCTTGCGGAGCCTCGCGGAGGTCTACGCGAGCTCCGACGCGCACGAGAAATTCGTGCGCGACTTCGTGAAAGCGTGGACGAAGGTCATGGAGCTCGACCGCTTCGACCTCGCCTGAATCGATCGTGGTATCGCGCGGCGGCGGTCAGTTCGAGCGGTGCGCGAGGATCTCGGCCGCGGCGCGCTCGCCTGCTTCGATCGCGCCTTCCATGTAGCCGGGCCAGGTCGTCGCGGACTCGGTGCCCGCGAAGTGGATGCGGCCGTGCGGCTCGCGCCAGGTCGCGCCGGCGGACAGCACGCCCGGCGGCAGCGACGCCACGCAGCCCGCGCTCCACGGGTCGGTGCTCCAGTCGACCTCGGTGTAGTCGAGTGGCTCGGCCGCGGCGTCGCCGAACTGTTCGGTGAAAGCCGCGAGCACGGTGGCGCGGCGATCGTCGCCGGTGCGCGTGTGCCATGCGGTGGCGACCGGGCCGACGACGAAGGCGAGCAGGATCGATGGAGCCGCGCGATCGGGCGGTGGCTCGAGGGCGACGGTGGCGCGGATGTCGCCGTCGGGGCGGTAGGCCTCACCGGACAGTCCGGCGTCGCGCCAGAACGGACGAGCGTAGGCCGCGAAACACTTCACGACGGCGCCGAGGCGTGAGGCGTCGATCGTGCGGCGCGCGGCGTCCGGGAGCGCGATGTCGATCGAGCGGGTGAGCGCGGGTGGCAGTGCGAGCACGACGTGCGTGGCGGTGAAGGTGGCGCCGTCGACGGAGGCGGTGATGCTATCGGCGGTTTGCGCGATCGCGCGAACCGGAGACGAGAGTCGGACGGTGTCGGCAGGCAGGCGCGCGGCGAGGGCGAGTGCAACGGCTTGCGCGCCGCCGTCGAAGCGATGCTCGTGGCCGCCGCCGGGGAGCTCGGGACCGCCGGGTCCGAAGCCGCCGGTGGTCGCGAATGTGCGCAGGTAGTGAAGGAGCGAGAGGTCGGCAGGATCGGTCGCGAACACCAGCTCGGCGTGCATCGCGATCAGCGCGCGCGCGGCAGGTTGCCGGATCGTCCGCGCGAGCCACGCGGCGAGCGAGCTGGCGTCGGCGGTGGC
>JACCTC010000337.1 GCA_013812655.1 Deltaproteobacteria bacterium
CGAACTCCTCGCCGCCGTAGCGCGCGAGCACGTCCTCGCGGCGGATCCGCGTCTTGATCACCGAGGCGAGGTGCTTCAGCACGTGGTCGCCGGCGAGGTGGCCGAAGCTGTCGTTGACGCCCTTGAAGCGGTCGATGTCGAACATGATCAGCGAGAGGTCGCGGCGATAGCGCAGCGCCCGCCCGATCTCGCGCTCGAGGGTCTCGACGAAGTACCGCCGGTTGAAGACCTGGGTCAGGCCGTCGACCGTGGTCAGCCGGTAGATCTCCTCGTGGTAGGCGTTCTCGATGTTGTTGCCGCTGAGGAACTTGAAGATGCAGCGACCGACCTTGATAAAGTCGCCGTCGCGCAGCACGTACTCGTCGATCATCTCGTCATTGACGTAGGTGCCGTTCGTCGACCCCATGTCCCGCAACATGATCGCGTTTCCGGTGTTGATGATCTTGCAGTGGTTCCGCGAGACGGCTTCCTGGTCGATCTGGATGTCCGCCTTCGACGACCGACCGATGATGATCTGCGGCCGGTTCAGGTTGAACTTCTTGCCGAGCTCGAGGCCATAGATGACGACCAGGCAGGCTTCCTTGGCGACGGGCCGGTCACTGATCTTCGAGATCGCAGTGACCACCGTCTTGTTGCGGCCCGTGTCGCTCACCCAGTCCTAGATCCTACCAGAGCTCGGGGACTTACTGCGAATCCATGCACTCGAGTCGATCGTCGGTGGCACGCCGGCACATGATCGAGTCGACGAGGAGGTAGCCACCACGGGTGAACCGATACGTGTCCAGGCTCAGCCTGCCGCCGTGTAGGTTCCAGTACCCGCGGACGTCGATCATGTTGTCGTCGCCCTTCGAGGTCATCGGCTCGAGCGCCGCGGCCGCGAACGTGCCGGCATACCTCGAACATTCCTGCGAGCCGGCGGGCGGCACGACGAACACGTTCCAGTGGCAGTTGCCTTCGGCCGAGCACATCGAGCGATCGACCACGACGCTCTCGTTCGTGCCATCGCCGTTGAGGTCGCGATCTGCGCGATCGAGCCTGGGGGTCTTGCCGAGCACGCCATCGCGCGTGGGCTCGCCGCAGGCACCGACCTGGACGGTCGGCGTCGGGATCACACGCGTCGTCGATGGGCCACGGCGGCCGCCGCATCCCGTGACCGCTGCGCCGAGCACCAGCGCGCCGCCGATCAACAGCCTGAGCGACATATCAAGGTCCGCGAGCGAAGCTACAACAAGCCCACGCGGCGGCGGCCCGATCAGCGAAAGTTTCTTGTACCTGCCGCCAGATGAGGCTACATCGGGTATCGATGCGACGCCTGCACGTCCTGCTTGCCGGCTGTGTGGTTGCCGGGGGCGCCGCACTGCTCACGGGCAACGGACCGTCCGGAGCTCCGAGCGCCGCGATCGGTGGTCCCGCGATCGATCCCGATGCGCCACCGGCTTCCGAGGTCGCCGCGTTCGCGAACCTCGCGATCGATGACGGCGCGCCGAAGTCCGGCCAGGCCAAGGGCAAGGCGAAAACGAAGGGCAAGTCCTCCGGCGTTCGCGCGGTCAGTGCCGGCGCGATCGACACCGTCGATCTCGACAAGATCACGCGCGATGGCGATCACTACACCGCGCCGCTCGCCGATGGCCGCAAGGCCGTGCTGACGCTCGACCCCGATCTCCAGGAGCTCGCCGAGAAGCTGCTCGACGAATCGCGTGCCCCGCGCGGCGCGATCGTCGCGATGGCGCCGGACGGCCGGATCCTCGCGCTGGCGGGCCGCAAGACCGAGGAGACGACGGGCTCGCGCACCGGCACGTTCGACTGGCGGCTCGCCACCGATGCGTGGGCACCCGCGGCATCGATCTTCAAGCTCGTGACCGCGAGCGCGCTCGTCCAGGCCGGCGTCGATCCCGACGCGAAGGTCTGCTACCACGGTGGCATCCGCTCCGTGCTCGAGCACAACCTCCGCGACGACAAGCGCGACTCGCGCTGCGAGAGCCTGTCGTACGGGGTCGCGCACTCGCAGAACGCCATCCTCGGCAAGCTTGCCTACCAGAAGCTCGATCCGACGACGCTCGAGGCGATGGCCAAGACGATCGGCTGGCTCGATCCGGTGAAGCACCTGAACGGTGTCGTCGGCGAGCTGTCGCTGCCGCAGGTCAAGGATCTCGAGTTCGCGCGCGCCGCGGCCGGCTTCAAGGGAGCGCGGCTGTCGGTGCTCGGCGGCGCGCTCGTCGCCGCGACGTTTGCCGAAGACGGCGAGCAACCAGTGCCGCGCCTCGTCTCGTCGATCGATGGCGTGATGGTCGTCTCGCCGCCCGCGCGTCGCGCGATCACCGCCGACCATGCGCGCGCGGTCGCCCGGATGATGGCCGGTACCTGCACCAGTGGCAGCGCCGCACGGACGTTCGCGCGGGCGCGCAAGGTCACGGTTGCCGGCAAGACCGGCACGCTCACGAGGACCGATCCGTTCTACATGGAGCACTCGTGGTTCGTCGGGTTCGCGCCCGTCGACACGCCGCAGCTCGTCGTGTCGGTCGTGCTTGGCAACCCCGAGAGCTGGCACCTCCGCGGTCACGAAGCCGCGCGCCGGATGATCGATCGCGCGCTCGCGCCGTCGAAGTCTGCCAGCGCGCGTGCCAAAGGTCGCAGCGCGGTCGTCGTCCGGTAGACAGCCGGGATCAGTGGTAGGATTCGATCCGTACCTTTGATTGCCGTCTCGTCGCTGTCGGGAGGACTGATATGACTAGGCTGACTTCGAGCGGAACGCTCGGCCGCGCTTTGCTCGTGACGCTGGCACTGAGCTCGACCTCACTCGCGCAGAGTCAGGCGGAGCTTGCCGCCCAGTTCAACGAAGAGGGCAAGGTCCTCATGTACAGCGACAAGTACGCGGAGGCGAGTGCCAAGTTCCGCGAGGCTGTCGCTCGAGTTCCCGAACCCAAGTACTTCTACAACCTCTGCGCCTCGCTCTACAAGGAAGGCAAGTTCGGCAGCGCGCTGACCGCGTGCAACGCAGTGTCGAACAACAACCCGACGCCCGATCTCAAGGCGAAGGCCGACAAGCTCGCGCAGGGCGTGAAGGACGAGATGGAGCGCCAGGGCATCAAGCCCGAACCGACCGGCGGCGGCGGCACCGACATGAACTGCACCGCCGATCCCAGCGATCCGCGCTGCCAGGGCGAGGTGACCCCACCTCCCGATGTCTGCGCGACGAACCCGCAGGATCCGGCGTGCCAGGCGACCACGCCCCAGCCGCAGCCCGAGGCTGTTGGCAAGCCGCCGACGCAGGACATCCTCGCGGCGTCGACGCCCGACAACAAGTACACGTGGACGCTCGGCGTCGAGCTGTTCGGCGGCGGCGGCAAGATCGGCCGCAAGGACTACTACGGCACCGCCGGCACGGGCTTTCGCATCAAGGGCGACTACCTGCTGAACGCCGCGTCGCGTGTCGGTGCGCAGGGCTACTTCCAGCTCACGCACTTCGGCAAGGGCGACATGGACGTCGGCGAGCCGCTGAAGCTCGACATCTTCGACGTCGGCATCGCGGTCTACAAGCACCTGTGTCCGCGCGGCACCCAGCGCCTCTGCCTGACGCCGCTCGCCGGCGCACAGCTCGCGCTGATGAGCCCTGCGGGCGCGAACGACGGTGCGGGCAGCCGCGTGTTCGAGTACGCGGCGGTCGGCGGCCGCCTCGAGGTCGGCGCGCACTATGCGTTTGGCCGGCGCTACGAGCACGTGCTCGGCGTCGCGCTCGGCGTAAATCTATATTCGGCGGTGTTCTCGGGTCCCTCCGACGAGGACTTCGACATGCCGTCGATCGAGCAGGTCGGGCTCGACAAGGGTGGCGCCGCCGGCTACCTCGGCATCGGCTACACGTACCGGTTCAACACGCCGCTCGGTAGCTCGCCGTTCGTCACGCTCGAGTGAGCGCGTAGCGGGGGGCGTGCAGGATCCTGTTCGACGGTTTTTGTCGTCGCGCAGCGGCATTGCCGCGCGCGAGATCGGGTAAGGTTTCCGCGCTGCAATTTTCTAGTGACAGGAGCCCACCCATGGCCGGTGCGGAAAACAAGTCGAACGCAAAACTGATCTTCCCCGACGGCAAGGAAACCATCCTGCCGGTGGTCGTGGGAACCGAAGACGAGCACGGTGTCGACATCCGGTCACTGCGCCAGGAAACCGGGTACATCACGCTTGATACCGGGTACATGAACACCGGTGCCACGCAGAGCGCCATCACGTACCTCGACGGCGAGAAGGGTATCCTTCGGTACCGCGGGTACGAGATCGAGGAGCTCGCCGAGAAGAGCGACTTCGTCGAGGTCAGCTACCTGCTGATCAACGGCAAGCTGCCGACCACGAAGGAGCGCGGGGTGTTCGGCCAGGCGCTGACCCGGCACAGCCTCATCCACGAGGACATGCACCAGTTCTTCGCGGGCTACCCGCCGACGAGCCACCCGATGGCGGTGCTGTCGTCGATGGTGACCTCGATGTCCGCGTACTACCCGGACAGCCTCGATCGCAACTCGGCGGTCGACTTGCACATCACGCGGATCCTCTCGAAGGTCCGCACGATCGCGGCGTTCGCCTACAAGAAGAGCATCGGCCAGCCGCTGATGTACCCGAAGAACTCGCTGAAGTACGCGGCGAACTTCCTCCACATGATGTTCGCGGTGCCGAGCGAGGACTACGAGGTCTCGCCGATTCTCGAGAAGGCGCTGAACCAGCTCCTGATCCTGCACGCCGATCACGAGCAAAACTGCTCGACGTCGACGGTCCGCATGGTCGGCAGCTCGGGCGCGAACCTCTATGCCTCGATCGCCGCGGGTATCCTGGCGCTCTGGGGACCGCTGCACGGCGGTGCCAACCAGGCCGTCATCGAGATGCTCGAGGAGATCAAGACCGCCGGCGGTGACTACAAGAAGTTCATCGACGACGTGAAGAACAAGCGCGACAACCGCCGCCTCATGGGCTTCGGCCACCGCGTGTACAAGAACTTCGACCCACGCGCGAAGATCCTGAAGAAGATGTGCGACGAGGTCCTCGCACAGATCGGCGTGCGCGACCCGCTGCTCGACGTCGCGAAGGGCATGGAAGAGATCGCGCTGAAGGACGACTACTTCATCTCGAAGAAGCTCTATCCGAACGTCGACTTCTACAGCGGCATCATCTACCGCGCGCTCGGAATTCCGACGAACATGTTCACGGTGATGTTCGCGCTCGGCCGCCTGCCCGGCTGGATCGCCCACTGGAAGGAGATGGTCGACGACCCGCAGACGAAGATCGGTCGTCCGCGCCAGATCTACACCGGCGCGCCGGTGCGCAAGTTCGTGCCGATCGACCAGCGCTGAGTCCGGGCTCGGTCCTGGCTCGCGCTACTTGCAGCCGGCCGGCAGCACTTGCTGCCGGTACATCGTCTGCACGTTGCCCGGCGGATCGTACTCGCAGACCCAGATATCGAGGTTCTTGGTCTTGCAGGTCGTGACCGCGCAGCCGAGTTGCGTGGTCTGACGCCAGACGACCTGCGTGAAGTGACCGGTCTCCATCGAGAAGCCACCGTCGGGGAAGCGGTAGTGCTTGACCTCGTCGTACCACATGCGCAGGACCGACTCGCCGTCGAGCGCGCCGACGGTCCCGGCCGCGAGGTTCTCGCCGAACTTGTTGTTCGGCTTGTGCCCGAACTTGCAGCCCTGCTGGTTCAGCGAGTTTGCCCAATCCTGGGCGACGGCGGCGAGCTTCGGCGACCACGTCAGCGGCTGCGCGCAATGCTTCGCGCGAACGGCATTGTGAGCGTCGAAGATCTCCTGCATCCCCGCGGGTACCGTCGCGCCTCGCGGCGGTTGGGATTGGGGCTGCGGTCGAGGCTGGGTCTGGGCCTCTGGCTGAAGCTGTGGCTGCGGCTCTGGCTGTGGCTGCCAGGGGTCAGCGGCGCCACCTGGCGGACCCGACTGGTGCTGCGGCGACGGCGGCGACGATCGCTGCTGCTGCGAGCCCGCCGGCGGGTTCGGATAGATCGGCCCGCACGCGGCCATCAGGAAGGGGATCAACGACCGGACTCGCATGGCATGCCTCTCGGACGGCAACTCGAGCATGACACGGGTAGCTGGTGATGGCCGTAACCCGCGGCCGTAACCCGCGGCACGTCTTGCAACCCGCGCTGCATCGGTCCAGATTGCGAGCGTGCGAGCTGCCGAGCCAACATCGACCGCGGTGACCGAGGGGATCCGGATCCGGGTGCAGTCGCAGTACCTCGCGGAGCAGTCCTCGCCGCGCGATGACCGCTACGTGTTCGCGTACACGATCATGATCGCGAACGAGGGCATCAAGACGGCGCAGCTGCGCACTCGTCACTGGATCATCACCGACGGTCGCGGCACCGTCGAGGAGGTCCGCGGTGATGGCGTGGTCGGCGAGCAGCCGCGGCTCTCGCCCGGCCAGAGCTTCCAGTACACGTCGGGCTGCGTGCTCACGACGTCGGTCGGCACCATGCAGGGCTCGTATCGGATGTGGCGGGATGACGGCTCGTACTTCGACGCCGCGATCGCGCCGTTCTCGCTGGCATCGCCGGACTCGGTTCGGCTCGGCTCCGACGAAGCAAACTAATCCGCGTACTTGGACGCCTGGCTGGATGTAGGTTTGGCGACGTGCTGGGGCGTCGAACAAAACTCAAAGCCTTGGCGTAGGCTATGCGTCTAACGGTTGCACGTGTCGGGACACATGACTCACGCCGAGCGGGAGGCCGCGACCGCGACTGCGCTCGTGGCAGCCGCGAAGTCCGGTGACGGGCGCGCATTCGAGTCGCTCGTCCGGCGCTACCGCAAGCGGATCTTCGCGCTCGCGCTCCACATCTGTGGCTCCTCGAGCGAGGCCGACGACATCACGCAGGATGTCTTCCTCAAGGCGTATCGCGCACTGCCCGAGTTCGAGGGCCGCAGCCAGTTCTTCACGTGGGTCTACCGGATGACCGTGAACCGCTCGCTCAATGCGCGGCGTGATCGTGCGCGGCGTGGCGAGGACACGCTCGACGATCCTCGTCTCGAGCTCGCCGTCGCGGTCGATGCGCGCAGTAACCCGGGGCGCGAGGCCGAGCTGCGGCAGACCTACGCGCGTCTGTTGCGCGCACTCGACGGCTTGCCCGGCGACATGCGCACGACGGTCATCCTGGTCTCGCTGCAGGGCATGTCCCACGGCGAAGTCGCGGTCGTGTTCAACGTCAGCGAGGGCACGATCGCGTGGCGCATGCACGAGGCACGGCGCCGGCTGCACCTCGCGATGGCGCCCGAGAAGCTGCAACGCAAGCGCGAGCTGTCGGCAGAGCTGTCGCGCGTGCTCGGCGAGCATGGCCTCCTGATCCCGATCCTGTCGAAGGGTCGCGCCTGAGCTCGCGGAGCGTCGCGGCCTGTTGGGCTAACTAGTTCGGATCCCAAATCGGCGTTTCTCGACGAGGAATCGGCCGCCGGCCACTGATTTCGCGGACCTCGGCCGGGGCGCCGGGCTGCCGCGCCACGTGGGTGCACGAAAAATCGCGTCGCCGCCGC
>JACCTC010000338.1 GCA_013812655.1 Deltaproteobacteria bacterium
CGGCGGCAGGCAGCGTGCTCTGAGGCGGCCCGCCACGGATGCGGCGAAGCGCCGGCAGCGGCGGCGCCAGCTCGGCAGCCGCGCACGCGTGCAGCGCGAGGTGCCAGGTGTGGTCGTAGCCGCGGGCCAACCGGCGGCGCCAGTGGAGCGGCACCGGCACGACGATCGCCGGGTCATCCGCGGACGCGACGGCCGCCACGAGGGGCGCCCACAGTGGTGCGAGGTCGCGCGCGATCTGTGTGCGACCCGCGAACTTGAGCCTGCGGATCGCCGCCGCGAGCTGACCGCCGAACCGCCACGGTGCGACGATCCGTTCGAGCGGCAGCGGCTCGGTCGCGCAACGCCGGCAGGTCACGCTGCGTTCGCCGGTCGGCTCGGCGCACCGCGGACATGCGGGCCCGAGCTCGACGAGCGACGCGCTGCACGCGCCGCACAGGGTGTCCGCGGTGATGCCGCAGGCGATGCACTGAGGTCGAAAGATCCAGTCGAGCATGGAGAGCGTGTCGACCGCGCCGGCAGGCGGTTGCGTCTCCCATGCTAGGTTTTGCGCGCGTGCGCGACCGCTGTTACGTCTACGAGCCGGGCTTCGTCGACGACGAGGCCAGCGCCGAGATCCTCGGCTGGCTCGCAACCCTGCGTCCGCTCTGGGAGATGCGGTACTCGACCCACCGTCCGCCGCCGTCCGGCAAGGAGCAGCGCAAGCTACTACGCCCGGTGTACTGGCTCGGCAACTGGCAGTTCGCGTGTCTCGGCTACTACGAGCCGCCGCGCCGGGCGCGCGACGTCGCCGTCACCGCCGAGCCATTTCCCGCGGTCCTCGCGCGGCTGGTCGCGATCGTCGAGCGTCGCGTACGCACCGAGTTTCCACCGTCGACCGTGCCGCGGCGCTGGCACCTCAACACGTGCCTCGTGAACTTCTACGGCGATCGCCTCGAGGGCGGTCGCGAGGTCGACGCCGCGCGCGTCGGCGAGCATCGTGACTTCGAGCCCGGGCCGGTCGCGTCGATCTCGCTCGGCGAACGCGCGCGCTTCCAGTTCGTTCGCCGGGGCGCCCGGGACGCGCCGCCGGTCCGCACGCAGTGGCTCGAGGATCGCTCCCTGCAAGTATTCGGCGGCCCGCTGTGGAAGGACGACCTGCTGCACCGCGTGCAGCGCGTCGACGACAAGCGCGGCCTCGATCTACCGCCGGCGATCGAGGGCTTCCGGACACGCCGTGTGAACTTCACGTTCCGCTACGTCCCCGACGAGCACGTCGTACCGTTCGCGAAGCTGCCGGCGGCCGCACGCGACGACGTGCGTGACTACGTCGCCACGCTCGCACAACACTCGCGGTTCTTCGCGAGCGCGCTGGCTAGCGAGGCCGCAGTCCGAACAGCGGCGCCTCGGTAGCCGCGGCGGGCGGCGGGATCCCGAGCAGCGCGGCGATCGTCGGCGCGACCTGGAGGAGCGAGCCCTTGCCCGTCTGGTGCGCGACGCCGGGAGCCAGCACGAGGATCGGGACCTGGCGATTGTCGTCGAACGGCGCGTCGTGCTGCGTGCCCGCCTTGTAGTCGCTGATCACCGAGCCCGCGAGCGGCATGACGTAGAGCTCGCCCGATTCGCCATCCGCGACCGACAGGCAGATCGCGCGCTCGAGCCCGACCCGCACCGGGCAGCTGCCGGTGATCCCGTCGACACGTCCCGCAGTCGCGATGCCGGGCACCTTCGCGAGCGCCGTGGCGGCGGCCGACAGCGCGGTTCGGCGGATGTCGATCGGCTGCTCGAGAAACCTCGAAGTCACGTACAGGTTGCTCGATAGCAACGATGCGACCCACGGTCCCTTGCCCGCGAGCGATGCACCGAACGATGCCTCGATCGCGGTCTCGGCGGCCCCCACGAGCTCGGCCTTGCGGATCCGACGTGGTGCCGTGGACGTGCTGCGCTCGACGACGTGGGTTGCGCCGTGATCGCTCGTCAGCACCGCGGCCCAGCCGGTGCGGCCGTAGCGGCGATCGAGCACGTCGAAGAACTGGCCGAGCCGCTCGTCGAGGCGCAGCGTCAGCTCGAGAGTCTCCCAGGCATCCGGTCCCCACAGGTGACCCGCGTAGTCGCGCGCGTTGAAGCTCAGCGCGAGCAAGTCGGGCACGTCGTCGCTGCCGAGCTGCATCGCGTCGAGCGCAGCCTCGGCGACGTCGAACACGAGCTCGTCGGCATACGGCGTGTGGAGAAACGCGCGGAACGGCGCGTCGGTCTTGCCGAGCGGGTGCGGGAACGATGTGTCGAGCCCGTGGACGCTACCCTCGCCGGGCGCGTCGTCGGCCATCCCGGTCACCCGCGCGAGCAGCGCGGGATCTCGCGGCACCCACTCGGCGTCGAAGAACCGGGTCGCCGACTTCGTGCGCGCGAGCTCGACGAGCCAGGGTGGAGCAACGTCGGTGTACGCACGGCTCGTCGTCATCCCGCCGGCCGCAGCCTCGTACCAGACCGCGAGATCTGGCCGCCGGCCGGCGATGAACGCCGCCGCACGTGGCTTGAGCCCGACCGCGATCGACTTGCCGCGGCCGCCGGTCGCCGTCCGCAACGCCTCGGCGAGCCCGTCGACACGCAGCGCCTTCGCCGACGCGCCATCTTCAGCGGACAGCTCGCCGCCGTGCGACTTCCCGACCACGAACAGCTTCGATCGAGGGTCGTATTCGGCCGGGCGCTCCCGGCTCTCGGCGCGTCGATACCAGCTGTTGCCGATGATGCCGTGGACGCTCGGCACCGCACCGGTCCCGATGGATGCGTGGCCGACCGCGGTGAACGGGCTCGCGTAGGGCAGCTCGGCGGCGCGCACGAAGCCACCCTCGCGGAGCATCCTCGCGAGGCCGTGCTTGAACAGCGCGCGGTCGCGATCGAAGGTCCACGTCGGGAACTGATCGATGACGAGCAGCACGACGATGCGGGGTGGGCGTGGCGGTGGCGGTGCCACGCGCTCGGTCCCCGGACACCCGACGAGGGCGAACAGCAACAACAGAACGAGCCGACCCAAGCGTGGGATCTTACACAAGACGGCGGTATGATCACCAAATGGCTCTTCCGGATCGCATCGTTCCGCTCTGTGACCTCCTGATGGGCGCCGCCTACGCGGACGCGCAGTTCAAGGACCGCGAGCGCGAGGAGGTCCGCGAGATGCTCGCAGACCTGTCGGGCGCCAAGCTGACCGCCGAGCTCGAGCAGCAGATCGAGAAGTTCGATCCAAAAAAGTTCGAGCTCGCCGCCTCCGCCGCCGAGTTCAAGAGCGATCCCGAGGACGATCGCCGGCGCGTGCTGTTCCTGGTCGCCACGATCAACGACGCCGACGAGGAAGTCGACTTCGCGGAGGATGACTACCTGCGGGCGCTCGCCAAGGCGCTCGCGCTGCCAGACAGCGCGCTGCAGGGGCTCACGGTCGATGTCGAGGTCGAGGAGCTGCGCACCGACTTCGCGAAGATCCGCAAGGGCCCGCCGCCCCCGCCGCCGAAGAAGAACGCTTCGGTCGACGTCGATCTCGAGTAGGCGCCACCGACTGGAGTCGCACCAGTTCACCAGGCTTCGGAGACCCGGGTCGCATCTGCGCGCGGAGGCGTGGAGAGCACTCGCCCGGATTTGCACCGGGGTGACGTGGGTTGCGGCCACGGACCTGACTACTCGGCCACGAGTGCGAAGCGCCCCCGACGAGGATCGAACTCGCCTGACACTGATAGACAATCAGCGAACGTCACCAGACGTATCCGGGAGCAATCGAAGGGGAGGATCGATTCGAACGATCAACCGCGCTGGTTCAGAGCCAGGCGTTCTGCCAGTTGAACTACTCCCCCAGAACGAATCGTGGACCACACGGGGATTCGAACCCCGATCTCACGCGTTGCAAGCGCGGCGTCTTGCCATTGGACGATGGGCCCGAGCACAGCCCCGAAGGCGATGACGATGATGAAATAGAGAACCCCCGACATGGAGCGAGCCAGCGGACGCTGGCTCGCGGGAATGAAGACGCGGCGAACGTCGGGTTGCCGCCCGACGCCGCCGCCGTCTTCACACCACGCCCGTCCCCTCCTCGCTGTCGATCTCGCCGGTCCAGTACACGTAGTCGCGCCACGCGTCGGGGACCGACTTCGTGCTCACGCGGATCTGGACCGCAGGAATCCAGGTCGGCCGCGCCGGCGTCGTGAGCAGCTTCATGCCTGCCTCCGACGGCGTGCGGTTCGCCTTGTCAGCGTTGCACTCGTAGCAGCACGACACGATGTTCTCCCACGTCGTCCGGCCACCGCGCGAACGCGGAATGACGTGGTCGTACGTGAGCTCGTCGATCGAGCACTTCGCGGCGCAGTACTGGCAGCGGTGACCGTCGCGCGCGTAGATGTTGACGCGCGAGAACTTCACCGGCTTCGCGTGGCGGCGGAACGCCCTGCGGAGCCGCACGACGGCCGGCACGTTGATCACGAGCGACGTCGCCCGGATCTCGGTGTCGTACTGCTCGACGATCTCGACCTTGTCGAGCGTCAGGAGCGTGATCGCGCGCTGCCAGGAAATGATCTTGATCGGCTCGTAGCCCTGCGACAGCAGGAGCGTCCGCGTGGACTCGACATGCATCACGACACGCCTCCTTTCTCGACTCCGGCAGCCATGTCGCGACGCGCACGCCGGATCGCGCGCATTGCCTCGCCGCGCCCGACACCATGCCGGGCAAGACGTTCGTGCCGCCGGAAGGACTTGCACCTTCACTGAATGGTTTCTGAAACCACCGACTCTGCTGTTGGTCTACGGCGGCGCGGTTGCGGAGGCCGGAGTCGCACCGGCGTGGCTTGGCTTATGAGACCGAGCTGAGGACTCGCACTCTCCCCGCAAAAAACATTCGTGCCGCCGGCGAGAGTCGAACTCGCACTGGATGCGCTCTCGACGCATTGACTCTGCCGTTGGTCTACGGCGGCATGGTGGGAACGCTGGGACTTGCACCCAGTTGTCCGCGAGGGCCACTGCTTTACAGGCAGCGTCGGTCAGGCTTTACCGTCAACGTTCCCGTCGCCAGACGTCTGTGGGGTGATCGATGGGACTCGCACCCACTTCCTCGAGGTTCACGGCCTCGCGCCTCGTCTCCTTCGGCTTCGACCACAGTCCGCCCGGGAGGAATCGCACCTCCGTCTCTCGGTTATCAGCCAAGTGCTCTGCTACTGAGCTAAGGGCGGGCAAGCGGAGCAGACGGCCGGATTCGAACCGGCAACCTTTCGATTGGAAGTCGATAACCCTCGGTCATCGGCCCATTGCTGGACGAAAGATCGATCGAAGGAGAACGCTCTGCCAGTTGAGCTACATCTGCTTGCGTCTGGGTGACAGGAATTGCACCTGCGGCCTCATGGTCCCGAACCACGCGCTCTTCGTAGCTGAGCTACACCCAGAAAAAATGCCGTGCCGAAAGGCCGGAGATGATCCAGCGGCTGCCACACCACACGGCGGCCCGGATCGAAGAGACCCGGACGATCAGCACGCCGCCAGCGAATCGAACGCTGCACGCTCGGATTTGGAGTCCAAGCTCGTCCCAGACGGCGACGTAAAATGCGGACGAGTGGCTGACGCTGCGCGGTGTTCCTTCATGGGATAACGCAATGTCTCCGGCCCGCGAGGTGCCACCGTGAGGACTCGAACCTCAACCAACGACCTTCGCAAGATCGTGTCCCGTCCGTGGAACGGTGGCGTCGTCTGGATGGCTGGGGTTGCACCAGCGACCGCGTGGCTGTCGCCCACGTGCTCTGCTGCTGAGCTACATCCAGTTGTCTTGCGTCTGGGCGACCGGGGTTGCACCGATGACCGCGTGGGTGTGGGCCACGTGCATCAGAAGCCGCAGGCGGTTGAAATAAAGCTGAGCTACACCCAGAGAAGTCGCGGTGGAGGGAATCGAACCCCACGTTCGTTCGCGCCAAACGAACGGACCGGAGCGCGGTCAGCGCGACCAGCCATCGCCTCACCCGAGGCACCGCGGAAGCGTCGCAGTCGACGGAATCGAACCGTCCTATCGGCGGATATGAGCCGCGATCGTGCGCCAGCACCGACTGCGTCGGCAGGGCATCGGTGACGGGAATCGAACCCGTGTTGCCCGTTCGAGAAACGGGGGTACTGGCCGCTGTACGACACCGACAAGAATCAACAGGGCAAACATCACGCAGGGCACGCATCACGCGGGATCGGTTGGGTTCGAACCAACGTCCATCCGGTTAACAACCGGCCGCTCAACCAGCTGAGCTTCGATCCCAAATACCGGCGTGTTGCCACGCCGGCAGCGGTCGCGGGGCCGCGCCTTCGCTCAGCTGTGTAGTGCACTACACGCGAGCAAAGTCGGCGATGACCGGCGGCGTCGACGTGTCAAAACCGACCACGTCGAGCATACCGGCGTCGTTGGGGTCAGCGATGCTGAACCCCGTCGACGTCATTCCGACCACGACCAGCTTGGCCGAAATTCCCCGTGCGTCTCGGTACGCCCGCAGAGCCTGCGCAGGGTGCACGCTACCTGCCCAGGTCTCGTTGTCGGTGTAGACACAGAACGTGTCGACATCGACGCGGTGCTTCTGCGCCCAGATCATCGGCAGGGCGCAGTCGGTACCACCCATCGGCAGCTTGCCGACATCACTCACCACATCGTCCAGCCGCTGGCGCGGCGAGATCGACAGGCTCGTGATGCCGGACTGGCCACCGCCCCACTGTCCGCCGTACCCACCCGGCGCCGACGTGAACGCGACGAACGCGTGATCGCGCTCGGTCGCGGCCGTCACGAGTGCCATCGCGGCACTCGCGATCCGCGGCGTCAGGTTCGGCACACCGGCGACGGCGCCGGACGCCATCGAGCCCGAGACATCGAGCGCGAGCAGCATGCGCTTGCCCGCGGGAACGATCGCCTTGAAGCTCGCGTAGAACGCGACGTCGAGCGCATCGACGATCGATGCGACCGGCTCCCACGTTCCCGAACCACGGACGCCGCGGCCCGCCTTGTACGTCATCAGCGCCGCGAGCACGCCGATCGGGTGGACCCGCGCCTTCGTCAGGCGCTCGCGATCCTGCAGCATCGCCGCGACGCGCTTCGTGCCCGCGCTGCCCGGTGCGAGCAGGCCGACACGCGTCATCGTCGCGAGGTTGCGGATCAGCGCCGTCATCGGCATCGCGCCGAGGAGCGCGTCCCAGATCACGGCGTGCTGCAGGAGCTCGGTGGGGACGCACTCGCGCGGGACACGCCGCTCGCGGATCAGCTGGGCTGCCATCGCCACGTCGGTGATGTGCTTCAGCTCGGTCATCGCCGCGATCAGCGCGAACGCCGGATCCTCGAGCGCGCCGTCCGGGATCTCGCCCTTGACGGCCCACGCGAACAGCCGGTCGTGAGACGGCGACGCCGCGCGCGGGTGCGCGAGGCGCAGCAGATCGCGGTTCGACCAGCCATCGCGCGACTGGTACTTCGCGAGCTGCAGCGCGAGGTCTGCCGGCGGCCGGGCGTTGAACCACGAGCCGACAGCCTTGCGCATGCCGCGTCCCCAGCCCCCGAAGCCCTGCGCGTACTCCGCGAAGTGCATCAGGTGCGTGCCGATGCGGCAGACCTTGGGGAGGGCTGCGTAGGCGGCACGCCGCGTCGCCTCGTCACCGAGCTTCGCGGCCATGGCGAGCGAAAAGATCGCCGGATCGTTCTTGGGCGCACGTCCCGCATCAGAGATAGCAACGATCCGGTGAATGGTACGGGGGCCATCGGCGACGAGACAGCGCCGCACGACGTTGGCGTTGTCGACCGTCAGGTCGCGCTCGCCGACATAGAACGTGCCGCCCTCGCTACCAAGCACGAGGAAGCGATCGAGGCGCGCCCAGTCGTCGAGCTGCCAGGTGTAGCCACCCGCGCTGTTCGGCACCTGGATCGAGCCGGGGATTGCCTCGCGCTGCGGCGTGATCTTCGTCGAGAACATCTTCGTGTACTTGAACATGACGCTTCCTTCGGCCCACCGCGGTGGACTGTGTTGAGTGCGACTGCCGGGTGGCAGTCAGCCGCATCGAGATCGATGTGGCTCGTCGCCGGGTGGCGACGGTTTGGTGAATGGATCGAGCCTCCCGTCGGAGTCGAACCGACGACCTGCTGCTTACGAGGCAGCCGCTACTGCCAGCTGAGCTAGAGAGGCGAACGAACGTCGAGAGGGCCAGGGGAATCGAACCCCGTGTGGGCTGGGTGGAAGCCAGCTGCCTAACCATTCGGCCAGACCCTCGGAAGCAAGCCTTCGATCGAGCAGGTGGTGGGAATCGCACCCAACGACTCCGGTGTGGCGCACGCGCACCCGGCAATGTCACTCCAACACTTCACCTGCTTGGCGGTCTCCCCAGCTTCCCGGAGGACCTTGGTTTCTGGATCCGCGTGGGCGTCAGGGGACGCGTCCGCGGATCCCAGCGTGGGTCGGGTGGGAATCGAACCCACGTGATGGCGGATTAAGAATCCGCTACAAGGCCAACGTTTGTTACCGACCCGCTGCGGCTCGTCGTCACGACGAGCTGTCGTCCCACCCTCTGGAGTTGAACCAGATCCTCTCGGGCTTCAGCCGAGCGCGCGACCGGTACGCAAGAGTGGGAAGTGAGCGCTGCACGTCCGTCTCCGTGAGCCGGCGAACGAACGTGCAGCGCGATTTCATCAGGTGCCTTGCCAGGCACCTCATCGTCATCGCTCTTCGGTTGTCAGAGAACCACCCGCGGGGCGCAGGGCGCACCTCGGGCGTCAGCGCGCTCGCTTTCAATGCGAGCGTGCTCTTCACGCACTGGAGATCTGGAGTGCTAGTCCAGATCGTCAGTCGTAAATACACATTGGAATGTCGCCGGATGCAGGACCCGACGTGGCGACCCAAACGAGGCGCCAGTCGCCGAAACGTACCGAAACGAAAATGGGCCACCTGGTTTCCCGGGCGGCCCTTCAGCGATCAACCGTGGTGACGGTCTACTCGCGGAAGTGTCCTCCCGGATCGCGCGAGCCCGTGCCGCCGAGGCTAAACACGTAGGATTCCTCGATCAACATCGGCCGCTGACACACCGTACGAAGTCGCCAGGTGGGCGCCGAGACGGCGCGCCCGGCGGCGCATGGCTGCTGGCTATGTAGATTCGAGAGTTTCACGGGTTTGCTCGGGGGAGGTCTGGTTGCCGGCGCTCGATGTGAACGAGCCGCCGATGCTTGATACGGATAACAGTGCCCTTCCGATCTGTCAAAGTGTTTTTGGACGAGAAATCGAGATAACTCATAATCTCGCATTACCACTCTGGATCCGTCACGACGGATCCTTGGCCAGCGCGACCAGCGTCACCGGCTTCGCGAGCGCGAGCTCGAGCTGACGGCGGCGCCCAAGGAGCTCTCCGCCGGCCGTGACGGCAGCCTCGACGTCGAGCTCGATGTTCACGCGGCAGAGGCATCTGATGCGAACGGATCTGTCCTTGATGTGCACGACCACGCGCATCTAAGTAGTCGACATTCCAGCGATTGGACGGGACTTCCCCCCGCGAGCGGATGCCACGGTAGACACCCATCGTCGCGCGCGGCGAGCTAGAGCCGTGAATTCTGGCGCGGCTATCTGTGGCGATGCGTTTGCAGCGTGGGTCTTCATGCTTCATCGCGCTGCCCACCTCGCGCTCGCCGCGTGCCTCGTTCTCGTCGGCTCGGTCGCGCACGCGGAGACCGAGGACGACGACGAGGACGAGGAAGTAGAGGACGACGACGAGGACGACGAAGAGGACGACGAAGAGGACGAAGACGAGGACGAGGACGAGGACGAGGACGAGGACGAGGACGAGGACGAGGAAGTAGAGGACGACGACGAGGACGAGCTCAAAGTCCGCGAGGCGGACGTCGCGAAGCCACGCACGTCCGCGCAGGACTGGAACGTCGCGATCGGTCCATATCTGTGGGCGTCCGCGGTGGAAGCGAACGTCTCCGTCGGGGGCTCGAACGTCGAGAGTGGCATCGACTTCGCGCAGCTGCAGAAGCACGCGAAGTTCGGCGTCGAGGCGCTCGTCGAGGTTCGCTACAAGCGCTTTGCTCTCACCGGTGACCTCATGTACGGCGTGATCGGGCTCGACGCCGCCACGGCCGTCGGTCCCCTCATGGTGACGATGAGCGGCACCGCGAGCAGCCTGCTCGTCGACGGCGCCGCCGGCTATCTCGTCCGTGGCGACCACGACTCGCTGCTATCGCTCGAGGCGCGCGGCGGCATTCGCTATCAGCGAACCGAAGTGACCGCCGCCGTCGACGTGGGCGGTGCGATCGTCGCGCCACCGCCGATCATCTTTGCCGGAAGTGACGCGCTCGTCGGCGCGCGCCTGTTCGTACGACCGACCAAGCGCATCAGTCTCACCGGCACGGCCGACATCGGCGTGTTCGGCGCGTCTTCGTCGACGTGGTCCGCCTCCGCCGACATGAGCGTCCGCGTCTCGCGCGTGATGCTCTCGCTGGGCTGGCGAACCCTCACGATGGACGGCGCGAGCGTCAACATGGTGATGCACGGCCCGCGGGCCGCTATCCAGGTCGTGTTCTGAGCACGCCAACCCTTGCCATTCACGATGAGCCCCCTTCGCCCGGAGATCACGACATGAACCACGCGCGCTCTGTATCCACATTCCTCGTCGTACTCGCCAGCATCACTGGATGCGTCGGCGACATGCCCCCTCCACCGGGTCTCGAGGTGACCTCTCCCGAGCGCGGTCTGATGCAGGAGAGTGGACGCGTCGTCGTGAAAGGCACCACGCAGCCCAACGCCGACGGTGACCCGGTCGCGCGCGTCACCGTCAACAAGGTGCCCGCGATGCTCGCCCCCGATGGGTCGTTCACCGCCATCGTCGACGTTCCGGCGGGAGCGACGTTGCTCGAGACCGTTGCGACCACGCAGGACGGCGGCTCCGCCACCGACGCGCGCGCGGTGCAGAGCGGCAAGCGCCATCAAGTCGGGACGCCGATCGAACGAGCCGTGACAGCCGCCCTCTCGGCTGACGCGTTCGCAAAGCTGTCGAGTGCGGCCGGTCCGCTCATCAGGAATGTGAACCTCGCCTCGCAGCTCGCGCCTGTGACCCTGGGCGACGGTATCGCGAACGTCCGGCTGTCACTCACCCGCCTCGCGTTCGGCGATGTCACGATCTCGATGACGCCGATCGCCGGCGGCCTCGCCTTCTCGACGCAGCTTGACCAGCTCGATGTCGCAGCGAGCGCCGCCTACGGTGGCACGCTCGTCCCGGACGGCACGACGACGATCGGCATCACAGCCGAACGAATCACCATCACCGGCACGCTCCTCGTGACCCCCGCCGGCACCTCCGGCTTCACGACGACGATCTCGTCGCCGGTTGTCCAGACGATTGGCCTGCGGCTGAATGCCAGTGGCCTCGTGGGACAGATTCTCCAGGTCGTGAACAATAACCTCGCCTCGACGGTCCAGAAGCTGACGACAAGGGCCGCCGAGCGTGGACTCGAGCCACTGATGAACACCGCCCTCGGCGCGCTCGCCGGACCGCAGCGCATCGACGTCCTCGGCAAGACTCTCGATCTGCAAGTCTCGCCGAGCGCCATCGTATTCACGCCGGCGGGTGCCCTGGTGACCATGAGTCTCCAGGCAAAACTTGCAGGTACCGAGTCGAGTCCGGGCTACATCCTGACGCCGAACGGCACTCCGGCGATGGACGGCAGCAGCGACCTCCAGCTCGGCCTCGCCGACGACCTCATCAACGAGCTGCTCGCCCAGCTGCACGCGCTCGGCTTGTTCGACATCCACCTCCCGAAAGACTTCGGTGTGTTCGACACCATCGACCTCGAGCTCGCGCTACCGCCGATGGTCAGCGCCAACAACGACGACGGCACACTTCGCATCGTGCTCGGCGACATGATCGCGACCATCAGCAACGACGGCAGTCCGCTCGCCCGCGCAGCGATCAACGCGCGAGTCGATCTCGAGATCCTGCGCGGAGCCAACCCCCAGCAGGTCGCGATCGAGTTCGGACATCTGGAGCTGTGGGTGAATGTCCTGCGCGATGCCAACACCGAGAGCGGCGGATTCGACATCTCCAGCGCAGCAGCGGCCGGCATTGGTATCCAGCTCGATTCGGTGAGTCGGTTCTTGGTCAACGTGCCGGTGCCCGCAGTCGCTGGTGTGACGCTCGAGAATCTGTCGATGCACGCGGACAGCGGCTACCTCGTCATCGCGGGCGACGTGGACTGAGCGACGACATCACGCAGATCCGCGACGACTTCACCACGCTGGATCCGTCACGACGGATCTTTGGCCAGCGCGACCAGCGTCACCGGCTTCGCGAGCGCGAGGTCGAGCTGACGGCGGCGCCCGAGGAGCTCGCCACCGGCCTCGACGGCAGACTCGACGTCGAGCTCGATGTTCACGCGATCGCAAAGGAAATCGTGGGTGTGCTCGGAGAAGTAGTCGCCACGAAACGCCGAGGGAACGGCGCGCATCGTCTCGAAGAACCCGCCGTCGGCGCACCGGAGCTGGAAGCGATCCGCGCGCGCGCCGCCGAACGCGAACATCTTGAGACCGAAGCCGAAGAACGGAATCGTCGCGCCGGCAACCATCGTGACGGCGCCGCTCCACAGCACGTCACCGGTCGCGACGGTGCGGCCGGTCGGCCCGCCGCGCCCCATCTCGATCGCGGGCGCGCCGAGGTTGCGCACCGTCGCGTTCGGCCGCGTGATCGTCGCGAAGCGAGGAATCGATCGCGTGGCCACCGAGATCGCGTAGCGCGACGCACCGCCGAGCCGCCGCGCGACCGGGACGCGATCGACGATGGCGCCGACGAGGTGGTGATCCTCGAGTAGCTGCGCATCGAGCCCGATGCCGACGAACGGCGCGCGGACACCGAGCACGTCGAGGAGCGGGACCGGTCGCCAGCTGCCCTCGCCGTGGACGAGCCGCGCGAGATCGGCGGCCGGATCGCTGCTGGCGCCCACGGTGTCGGCGAAGGCATTGCCCGAGCCGAGCCGGAGGATGCCGACCGCCGGCTCGCTGCGGCCGAGGCCGCGACACGCCTCCGCGATCAGGGTCAGGCCCATCACGACGGTGCCGTCACCGCCGCCGAGCACGATCAGGTCGAGGCCTCGGCGGAGCTCCGCGCGGATCACCTCGCGCGCGTGATCGAGCGAGGTCGTGAACCGCACCATGCCCGGCGCGGCGCGCTCGAGCTTCGTACGCAGTCGCCCGCGCACGCGTCGCGCGCGGCCGTTCACGATCGCGACGGCTCTCACGCCGAGACGATACCGCGGTTGATCGAACCACGCGCGCGCCGAACTGCAGCGCGAGCTATGATCGACGCGATGGCTCGCAAGCCGGCACGCCCGCGGCGCTGGGTGCGAATCGCGGCCCGCGTGGTCGAGGTGACGATCGTGCTGCTCGCGATCGGTGCGCTGCTGCTGTGGTGCTCGGTGCCGGACACCCGCCCGCTCGCGACCGGAAACCCGGCGTCGACCGCATTCATCGACCTCCGTCGCGCGCAGGCCGCGGACGCCGGCAAGCCGTTCGAGCTGGCGTGGACGTGGAAGCCGATCGGCAAGATCTCGCGCTACCTGCGCGCGTCGATCATCTACGCCGAGGACTACAACTTCTATCGTCACGAGGGGATCGACTGGCAGGCGATCGAGCATGCGGTCGAGGCGAACTGGGACAAGGGCAGCCTCTCGATCGGCGGCAGCACGATCACGCAGCAGCTCGCGAAAAATCTATATCTGTCACCGAGTCGCAGCTTCCTGCGCAAGCTGCGCGAGATGCTGATCGCGTACTCGCTCGAGGACAACCTGAGCAAGCAGCGCATCCTCGAGCTCTATCTCAACGTCGTCGAGTGGGGCGATGGCGTGTTCGGCGCCGAGGCCGCGGCACGGCACTGGTTCAAGAAACCGGCGATCGCGCTGACCCCGGCCGAGGCGATCCGGCTCGCGATCGCGCTGCCGAACCCGTTCACCCGCGCTCCCGACGTCCGCTCGCCGGCGCTCACCCGCAAGGCGGTGCGGCTCGCGCACCTGCTGCGGATGCAGGGGCTGATCGACGAGGTGCAGGAACGCGCGACGCTCGACGCGCTCGGCGCCCCGAACGAGAAGGTGCTGCGGACCCGGCGACCGCGCGGCGCTCCGGTCACACCGACGACGAGCTTGCCGACCACCATGGCGCCAGCGCCCCCGCCGCCATCGTCGGCGAGCGAGCCCGATCAGCCCGAGGCAGATCAGCCGATCTTGTCGCCATCCGAGGCGCCCGCCGATCCAGGACCCGAGCCGCCCAGGTTCTGAGTTGTCGAGGCTATTGTCCTCGCGCAATGGATACGACGACCGCCGAAGTGCTCCTCGTCTCGCATGGCTATGATCCCCGATACCACGACAAAACGTCGCGCCATGGGTTTCTCGAGCGCTGCAAGAACGGCCCGATCGATCTGCTCGAGGCGTTTCTCGTCTGCGGCATGCCGGTTCGCGCGCAGTCGGACCACACAGCGCCGATCATCAAGGCGGCCGAGTCCGGCAAGCTCGAGCACATCCAGCTAATCCTCGTCGGTGCACTGCGCGCGAACGTGGCCGCTCGCCTCGGCATCCCGCACACACCGCTGACGTGCCGGGCCGCGAGACGGCTCGGATCCATTCGTCGGCCTGCGCCGCGGCACCGATCGCGCTCCCGACCCCACGGCGCATGATCGCCGCGGCGACACCGCGCTCCACGACGCGGTCCTCCTCGGTGCTCGTGCCCTCGCAGCGGAGCTGCTCGATCGGGGCGCCGATGTGCACGCATGCAACGACGTCGGTGACACACCGTGGTCGCTGGCCGTCCATGTCGCGCGCGAGATCGAACCGATGCTGTGTGCGCGGGGAGCCAAGATCGACATCCGCGCACAGATCGCGACGGCCGACCGGCGCGTGAAGCGCTTTGCTCGTGCTGATTTCAGCACGGAAGGATCACGGGCGCCGCGCCGGAACAGACTGCAATGAGCGGTTCCAGGTCGTCCGGATCGCCCGTGTACAGAATATCGCCAGACCGCGTCGCTACGAGCGCAACATGGGCGTCACAGATATCGGTCGTGCGCGTGCGCCCGCACAGCAGGCCAACGTCACGAGCCATCCCGTCGAACCCAGTGATGACGCACTGGTCGAGGGCACGCGCAAGCGATGCTTGCCGCCGCGTGCCGCGCCATACCTGAGCCACAACGGTGCTTGGCACCAGCACGTCATCCCGCCGCGTTGCAGCAAGCTTGAGCACGCTCCACAACCTCTTGTCACGACGCTCGAGCGCGATCAGCGCGCCTGCGTCGAGCACGATCCTCACTTGTGTCGACGCTTCCGTCGCTTGAGGGCGAGCATTTGTTCTCGCTCGGCGGCGCGGACCTCCTGGTCGGTGATCTCGCCGTGCTCGTTCTCCCACGCGCGCACGACGTCCATCAGCCCCTCGGATCTCAACTTTCGTCGCGCGGCATCGGCAAGCCACGCGGAGGTCGGCTCTCCCGCGGCGGATCGACGAATCTGCCGGGCTAGATCCCGGTCGAGTGAGATGGCAAATCGCGCGACCGTCATACTGCGATAATACCGTCGCGGGATCCTCCGTCAAGCACGCGATCTTCGTGCCCGGAGTCGGAAAGCGGCAGGCGGCTCAGTTGCCGAAGCCGCCGAGGCCACCGGTCAGCACGATGCCGGCGAGGACGAGGACGCCACTCGATCCCGGCTGGAGCTCGACACGCTCCACGAGGACCTCGAAGCCGGCGGCGAAGATGCCCAACCGCTTGCTGCTCTCGGCCGTCACCCCGAATCGCACCTGCGGGCCCCATCGGCGGTGGGTGACGCACGGCGCGCGGACGTCACCGCGCGTGATCGCGCAGTCGGAGTTGATCGACCGATGGGCGATGCCCCCGGCGAGCTCCACGCGGAGTCCACGGTGACGCTCCACGATTCCAAGACCGCCCCCATACCCGAGTAAACGAAGCGTCGCGACCGTATCGTGCAGATACGTATCGGTGCTCGAGACCCAGATGACAGGCTGGAGCCGTCCGACGCGGAGGAAGGCTCGAAGCTCGTGGTGCCGGCCGACATCGACGTTCTCGACGTGCGTTCCTGAGCCGCCGAGCAGTTGCACGCCGGCGACGTACCGATGTTCCTCGGCCGACGCCAAGGATGGGAGCAGCAGCAGCAGCAGCGCGAGTCGTCTGTAGCCTGACACGTCGGCCGTCGTAGCAAGCCCTGGACCGTCGTCGAGCGGGCTCGTCGACACCCTTGCGACCAGCTCGTCAGCCAACTGTGGTGCGAACGGCACAGCGACCGTGAATGTGAGAAACGCTGCCGGCTCGCGGCGAGCAGGTTCTTGCGCCGAATGGGTCGCCCGATCACTTCCTCATGCCGTGTTTCCGCGCGATCTGGTCTTCCTGGCGCTCGAGGTCGCGGACCGCCTGGGCAGCCTTGCAGAGCTCGCTACGATCGCGCTCCGAGTTGCAGTCGGCTTGGTCTTGCGTCGCACCCTCGAGCCGCCGCTCGCGGTCGAGGCGCTTCAGGGCGACGTCGAGCCTGGCATCGACCCGCTGGTATTGCGGATCACGCTCGAGCGCGTCGCACGTGCGCATCTTGCCACGCAGCGGGGTCACGATCTCCCTGGCGCGCGCGAGCAGGTTCCGACCGGCCTTGCTGCGCCGCCCCTGGAGATCGACCCGTTCGTGATGCGCGAGATCGTTCTCGAGGATCCTGAGATCGGTCGCGAGCAGGCACGCATGGTTTCCGTTGGCGTCGCTCTCGAGCCGCGCAAATGCTCTCTCGATGTCGCGCCAGCTCTCGAGGTTGCGGTCACCAGTCGCTGCTTGCGCTTCTGCGACGGCAGCGAGCTGAGCTTCGAGCGGCTGGGACCGTCGTAGATCGCCCGGATGTGCGCCGCCGGAGATTCGAGCGGCCAGCCGATGCTGCCATGCGACGAGCTGCTGTTCGTCAGGCGCGAGCGCCCTACCGTCGGCGCGCTGATACGGAGATGGACGCACGAAGTTGTTCTCGAGCGTGCAGCTTCCGTCGAAGAGGATTCGCCCGGCGTGCAGGCGCACGTCGCACAGGCACGCGATCTCGTCGACCAGCCGATCGACGGCACGCGTACGGCGGTGCCCGCCTCGCACTTCGCGCGCCTCGATGATCGTCATCGGACAATCGTGCGACTGCTCGGTCGCCGCATCGAGCCAACCAAGGACGCGACGATCCCCGTCATCGGCCGAGACGAGCGCCATCGGAGTCGTCACGGGTTCGGGGGTGCTCGGACGCGGCGCCGGGTGGCAGGCGATCGCGAACGTGCAGAGCGACAGGATCGAAAGGAGGGACGAGCGCTGCATTGCGGGGTCGCCCCATGCAACGTGCGTACCCACGATCGGAGCCCACAAGACGAAGTCACAGGCTGGCGTCGAGAGCCAGACGAGTGCTCAGCCGAACACCTTGCGGAGGCGGCCGATCGCCTCCTCGATGTTCGCCCGCGAGTTGAAGGCAGAGAGCCGGAAGTAACCTTCGCCTGCCGGTCCGAAGCCGGAGCCCGGGGTGCCGACGATCTGCGCCTCGGTGAGGAGTCGATCGAAGAACTCCCACGACGTGGCGTTGTTGCGCGTGCGCAGCCAGAGGTAGGGCGCGTGGACGCCACCGAAGATCGTGAAGCCGCACGCGCCGAGGCCCTCGCGGAGGAGGCGTGCGTTCTCCATGTAGAACGCGATCTGCGCGTCGGTCTGCGCGAGGCCCGCGGGCGAGTACGCGGCGGCCGCGCCACGCTGCACGACATACGAGGCGCCGTTGAACTTCGTGGTGTGCCGGCGCGACCACAGCGCGTGCAGCGAGACCCGAGCCCCGTCGGCGCCGGTGCCCATCACCGAGCGCGGGACGACCATGAAGGCGCAGCGCACGCCGGTGAAGCCCGCGCGCTTCGAGAAGCTGCGCAACTCGATCGCATAGTCGCGCGCGCCCTCGATCTCGTAGATCGACCGCGGCAGATCGGGATCGGAGATGTACGACTCGTAGGCGGCGTCGAACAGGATGATCGCGTCGTTCGCGCGGGCCCACTCGACCCAGCGCTCGAGTTGCGCGCGCGTCGCGACGGTGCCGGTCGGGTTGTTCGGCGAGCACAGGTAGACGACATCGACCGGCTCGGCCGGTGGCTCGGGCTGGAAGCCGTTCGCCTCGGTGCCGACGAGGTAGGTCAGCCCGGGGTAGCGGCCGTCGGGACCGACCGCGCCGGTGCGGCCAGCCATCACGTTCGAGTCGACGTAGACCGGATAGACCGGATCGGTGACCGCGACGCGCGCGGCGAGCGCGAAGATCTCCTGCACGTTGCCGCTGTCGCACTTGCTGCCGTCGCTGACGAAGATCTCGTCGGCCGCGATGTCGACGCCGCGCGCGACGTAGTCATTGGCGCGAATGGCCTCGACGAGGAAGTCGTAGCCTTGCTCGGGGCCGTAGCCGCGGAAGGTCTCGCGCTTGCCCATGTCGTCGACGGCCTCGTGCATCGCCGCGACGATCGCGGGGGCGAGCGGCTCGGTGACGTCGCCGATGCCGAGCCGGATCACGCGCGCGTCGGGATGCGCGGCCTGATAGGCGCGCACGCGGCGGCCGATCTCGGGAAACAGGTAGCTCGCCGGAAGCTTGGCGTAGTGCTCGTTGATGCGCGCCATGAGGCGGCGAAGGTAACTGAAAGCGTCGACGCGTGCGACGGCGCTACGGACGATGATAGACAGTGACGTAGTCGATCCGCGCGTCCATCTGGTGACCCTCGAAGCCGACGCGTCCTGCCATCGCGGGAACACCACCGCCATCGATGGCGTCGAGCGTGAGGATCGCGCCGGAGCCATCCTCGCCGCGGATGCTGCAGGACAGCATCCCAGGCGGTGCGAACGTGAACACCGCGCGAAATGCCTCGCCGTCCATCATCAAGTTCTGGAGGCGCGCTTCCTTCCGGTCGCCGTCCGCATTGTCATAGAGCTGCACGTAATCGACGAGGTCGAACCCGCGCTTGACCGAGCACGACACCTCGCTCGGCGCCGCGCCATTCGCGACGAGGCCAAACTCGGCGACCCGCGATGGCGGGAGCTTGTCGACGGTGAACCGCGCCTCCATCGTGTAGGGCGGCACGAGCACGGGCGCGAGGCTGAACGCCTGGCCGAAGTCGGGATACTCCACGATGCCTTCGCCGATGTACTGACCGCCCTCGACGAACCAGTTGCCGTCGAGCTGCTGCCATTCGCGCATGGCCTCGGGCTTGTCGAACGTGAAGAAGTACGCGACGGCATCGCCACCGCGCGTGGGATCGGGATCGCAGATGTCGCCGACGAGATCGGGCAGCTCGCCGTTCTCGGCCTCGAAGAAGTTCGCCTGGTCCGCGTTCGGTACGCCGGCGCAGTTGTCGTGACAGTCGTCGAGGCCATCGCCGTCCTCGTCGTGCGACGGGTCGCAATCCGCGATCCCGCTCGTCGGCAGCGCGACCTCGGTCGGATCGAGGCCGAACGCACCGTTGCAGCCGGCAAGCCCCGCGGCGACGACAACCCTCAGCGTGCGAGACGAGGCGCCAGTCACGAGGCCAGCCTAACAGCTGGCGGGCTTCGACGGCGCCGCCTGAACCGAGCTGGTAGAGTCCACGCGCCATGTCGTCCGAACGTAACGACTTCATCCGCGACATCATCGACGACGATCTCCGGACGGGACGCCACACCCGCGTCGCGACCCGGTTTCCGCCGGAGCCGAACGGCTACCTCCACATCGGGCACGCCAAGGCGATCTGCGTCGACTTCGGGATCGCGCGGGACTACGGCGGAACCTGTAATTTGCGCTACGACGACACGAACCCGACGAAGGAGGATGTCGAGTACGTCGAGTCGATCGAGCAGGACGTGCGGTGGCTGGGCTTCGCGCCGAGCGCGGTGCTGTTCTCGGCGGACTACTTCCCGCGGATGTACGAGCTCGCCGAGCGGCTGGTCCGCGAGGGCCTCGCGTACGTGTGCGATCTCGACGACGAGCAGATCCGCGAGTACCGCGGCTCGCTGACCGAGCCGGGCAAGCCGAGTCCGTTCCGCGAGCGCAGCATCGACGAGAACCTCGATCTGCTGCGCCGCATGAAGGCGGGCGAGTTCCCGAACAACGCGCGGACGCTGCGCGCGAAGATCGACATGGCGTCGGCGAACATGAAGATGCGGGACCCCCTGCTCTACCGGATCCGCCACGCCCATCACCACCGCACCGGCGACGCCTGGTGCATCTACCCGATGTACGACTACGCGCATCCGCTCGAGGACGCGATCGAAGGCATCACCCACTCGATCTGCACGCTCGAGTTCGAGAACAACCGCGAGCTCTACGACTGGGTCCTCGATCACACCGGACCATGGGATCCGCGCCCGCACCAGTACGAGATGGCGCGGCTCGCGCTCGAGTACACGGTGATGAGCAAGCGCAAGCTGCTGCAGCTCGTCGAGGGCAACTACGTCAGCGGCTGGGACGATCCGCGGATGCCGACGATCGCCGGGATGCGTCGCCGCGGCTACAGCCCCGAGGCCATCCGCGCCTTCGCCGACATGATCGGCGTCGCCAAGGCCAACTCGATGGTCGACATCGGCAAGCTCGAGTACTGCGTGCGCGACGAGCTCAACCAGAACGCGCCGCGCGTGCTCGGCGTGCTGCGGCCGATCGAGGTCGAGCTGGTCGGCCTGCCCGCGGGCGGCGTCGTCACCGACGCGCCGTACTTTCCCGCCGACGTCGGCAAGCCGGGCTCGCGGCCGCTCATGATCGGGCCGCACATCCTCATCGATCGCGATGACTGGCGCGACGATCCACCGTCCGGCTACCAGCGGCTCGCACCGGGCCGCACGATCCGGCTGCGCTACGGTCCGTGCATCACGGCCGAGGAGGTCACGCGCCGCGCGCCCGACGGCACCGTACAGGCGATCCGCGCGACCGTGCTCCCCGAGACGCTCGCCGGCAAGAACCCAGACGATGGCCGCAAGGTCGCCGGCGTGATCCACTGGGTCGACGCCGCGACGAGCCTGCCCGTCGAGGTCCGGCTCTACGACCGGCTGTTCAAGACCGCGCGTCCCGAGGAGGGCGGTGGCGACTTCCTCGAGCACCTCGACCGGGCCTCGCTCGAGGTCGTGCACGGCGCGCGCGTCGAGGCGAGCCTCGCGACCGCACAGATCGGCTCGCGCTGGCAGCTCGAGCGCCTTGGCTACTTCATCGTCGATAGCGAGGTCATGCCGGGCGCGCTCGTGCTGAACCGGATCATCACGCTGCGTGACACGCACAGCGCGGCCGCCGCGGTGACGGCGAAGCCCGCGAGTGACGCGGCGAAGAAGCCGAACGCGAAGGCGGCGTCACGCCCGAAGAGCAAGTCGCCGGCGGAGTACCGCGCGGAGGCTCGCGCGCGCGATCCGATGCTCGCGGCGGCGCACGCGCGGATCGCGGCGCTCGGTGGTGTCACCGCGGACTGGGCGGATCTGCTGACCGGCGATCGCGACACCGCCGCGCTCTACGAGACCACCGTCGGCAAGGTCGGCCATGCTGACCTCACCGCGAAGTGGATGATCAACGAGCTGCCGCGCGCGCTCGCCGGCAAGGAGCTCGCGGACGCGGGCCTCGACGCGATCCGGTTCGCCGAGCTCGTCAAGGCGGTCGCCGAGCAGCGGCTCGCGGCGCCCGCCGCCAAGGCCGCGCTCGCCGAGATGATCGCGACCGGCAAGGCGCTCGGGGATCTCGCGGTCGCTGATGTAGGTGGCGGCGCCGTCGACCTCGACTCCAAGATCCAGGCCGTGATCGCCGCGAACCCGGACAAGGCCGCGCAATACAAGGCAGGTAAGACCGGGCTGCTCGGGTTCTTCGTCGGCCAGGTCATGAAGACCGTGCCCGGCGCAAACCCCAGCGAGGTCAACGAGGCGGTGCGGAGCCGGCTCGGTTGACCCGGGGCGACCGACCCCAGAGCGAAACCTTTACTCCCAGTTGGCGAAACCCGGGAACTACGCCAACATCAGCTTCGATGTCTCGTGCCGTGATGACTCTTGCTTGCATGGTGCTCTGCGCCGCTTGCCAGGCGTCGATCGGCGGCGCGGGCGACGACGAGCCAGGTACCCCCGACGCCGGCACCCCCGTCGACGCGACGACGATCACCACCGACGCACCGACCGCGAACGCGTGCCCGAACATGCGCCGCGTGTACCTCAACTTCGATGGCGTCGCGCTGACCGATGCCGCCGCGAGCGACGCCACGCTGAACCGTGCGAGCTGGATGCAGATCGCGAACGGCACCGCACCGCCGTTCCGCCAGGGCGACGCGAATCGCGCGCAGGTGATCGCCGACATCACCGCTGGCATCAAGGCGCAGCTCGCCGCGTTCCCGATCGAGGTCGTCACCCAGCGCCCGGCCGGCGGGCTCTACGTGATGATCGTGTTCGGCGGCACCAACACGCAGGTCGGCTCGCGCTTCGGCGGCGCCGTCAACGAGCTCGACTGCGACGACAGCGAGAAGAGCGATGTCGCGTGGATCTCCGACGGCGTCGGCTCGGTGCAGCGCAACGTGAACTTCGCGATGGGCGCGATCGGCTTCGGCCTCGGGCTCACCGCGACCACCGCGCCGACCGGCTGCATGTGCGGCTGGGACAACGACGCGGTCTGCGACAACACCGTTCCCTGTCAGCTCTCCGCATCGATCGAGCGCGATCCCGCGACGCGTCAGCCCTGCCCCAACGTGACGACGCAGAACGAAGTCGCCGCGTTCGCGCAGAAGTTCTGCGAGTAGCCCGCGTCAAGAACAGGTCGACGTCACGGTGCACCACCGGCGTCGATAGCGACGTGGCGCCGCACGAGGTTGGCACGCACCATGGCCGCTCCGTTCCAGCGCAGCGTCTCGATCTCCTCCTCCAGCGGCATCGCGTTCCCCGTCTGGAAATAACGAACGATGCGCAGCCGCGCATTTTCGATCGCGACATCCTCCGGGCCGAGCAGCTTGTTGCCACCAGGCAGCTTCGCGATGGTCCCGAGCTCGTCATCCCGCATGGTGAAGACGTGGACCTCGGGTTGTGGCCCGGCACTGCCGCCCGTCGTGCAGGACAGGAGGACGGCCGCCTCATCGAGGCCATCACCGGTCAGATCTCCAAACGCGACGTGCTCGAGCGCCAGCGTCCAGTCGTCGTGATTGCCCGTGTCCTGGCCTGGCACGCGATGTCCGCAGTTGCTGTCGAAGCGCGTGCGCGCGAAGTCCACGGCGTGAATCCCACCTGGCGAGCTCGCGACTGTCGTCGAGGGTTCGGCACAGGCGCTCGCGATGAAACCCGGGATGGCTGCAGCGATGAGGCGCGCGCGTGCAATCTGCTTGATCAGAGTGGGTGTCATTGATGGTGCTCCGCCCACGAGTCCGCCGAAGCGGTTCGGGGTGCGTTCATAACGCCGGTCCCGGAGCGAGTAGTCCGTGAACCCGCGGCCACGTTTCGGTCGCGCGCTTCACGCCGGCGCGATGACCTCAGTCGAGCACGGGCAGCCGCAGCTTGCCGCCCGACACGAACGGCTCGGCCGCATGGTGGCGCGTGCGTGGGGTCGAGAGCGTCCGCGGTCGCACGTCGGGTGCGCGCTCGGCCCACGCCCGCGCGACATCGCGATCGAGCAGGTGGGTCGGCCGCACGTTGCGTAGCGCGTTTGCCATCACCGCGCGGATCTGTGGGTTCGTGCGCTCGAGCTCGGCGAGCAGCGCAGTCACCTCGTCGCGCTTGAGGCCGTCCTGCGAGCCGCACAGGTTGCACGGCACGATCGGGAACGCCATCTCGGCGGAGAACGCGGCGATCTCGGCCTCGGCGCACTCGATGAGCGGCCGGATCACCTGGAAGCGACCGTCGTCGGTGCGATAGCTCGCCGGCATCGCCTGGAGCTTGCCGCTGTAGAACAGGTTCAGCAGGAACGTCTCGAGCGAGTCGTCCCGATGGTGGCCGAGCGCGAGCTTGTTGCAGCCGAGGCGCTCGGCAGCCGTGTAGAGGATGCCGCGCCGCAGCCGCGAGCACATCGAGCAGTACGTCGCCGACTCCGGGAGATGCGAGGTGACGACCGAGTAGGTGTCTTCGCGCAGGATCTCGAACGGCTGGCCGGAGGCCTCGAGGTAGGCGCGCAGGCCGGAGCCGTCGTAGCCCGGCTGCACCTGATCGAGGTGCACGCCGATCAGCTCGACCGTGAATGGCAGCCGCGGGACGAGCTTGGTCAGCAGGTGGAACAGCGTGTAGCTGTCCTTGCCGCCCGACATCGCGACCAGGATCCGGTCACCCGGCGCGAGGAGCTCGTAGCGTTCGCAGGTGTCCCTGACGTCGCGATAGAGACGTTGCTCGAGCCGGCGGACCGCATCGGTCATGCGGCATGACTACTCGATCTGCGAAGGTTCGTCACCCCGAAACGCAGCGCACGACGAGGGCGACGCCGGCGGCGAGCAGCACGCTCCACACGACCCGCTCGAAGCGCGCCGCGTCGAGGGCCCGGTGGAGGCGCTCGCCGATCCACAGGCCGGGCACGATCGCGAGCGCGAGCACGGCACCGATCTCGAAGGTCGCATCGCCGTAGCGGCCGAGCGACACGAAGCTCGCGAGCAGCACGCTGTTGAGCACGATCCAGAGCACGGCGAGCGTCCCGCGAAACGCGCGCTTGTCGGCGATCCGGCGCCGGGCGACGTAGACGATCATCGGGCCTCCGGTGCCGAAGATCCCGTGGGCGACGCCGCCCGCGACGAGCAGCAGCAACCTCGCGACCCGTGACAGCGGACGGGTCGCCGGGCGCGCCAGCTGCAGCACGGCGAGCACGATCACGAAGATGCCGAAGCCGAGCGCGAGCATGCGCTGTGGACCTGCGTGCGCGAGCGCGATGCCGGCGATCATGCCGGCGGCGACGGGCGGCGCGATCTCGAACACCAGCACGCGCCACGCGATCGAGCCGGCGCTGCGGGCGAGCAGCCACCCCGACAGCGCGAGGTTCAGCGGCACGAATGCCGGCAGCAGCACCTCGAGCGGGACGAGCTGCGCGCCGAGGCTCGCGGCGATCACGGTGCCGCCAAAGCCGATCGCACCCTCGGTGCCGAACGCGACGAGCGCGACCACGGCGAGCGCGACGAGCGTGGCCACCGTCATCGTGAATCAGACGTGCAAGGCCGCCGGCGGAGCGGTGGTGGTCGCGAGGAGGTCGAGCCCCCGGCGCTGGCGATCGCGGTCGCGCCAGTCGGCGACCAAATCGCGGGGGTGCATCGGCCCGTCGAAGTGCAGCTGAAACGCGGCGTCGAAGTCCGTCGTGCCGTGCGTGCGCACGAACAGCGTCTTGCGGTTGTACGGCAGGAAGAACATCAGGAACGGGAAGAAATTCTTCACGACCACGATGTCGGCCTTCCACGGTGACAGCCCGACGCCCTTGTAGAACGACGGCCGCATCACCATCGATGGGCCCTCGGTGATCACGATGCGAAGGTGATCGACGGCGAGGACCACGGTCTTGCCGAACCCGTGCTGGTCATGCTTGCTGACGACGTTTCCGACGACGGGCAGCGGCGTGCTGCGCGCCGGATCGAGGGTGCCGCCGATCGCGAGCGCGACGCGGTCGCCTGGGCTATTGCTCCACAGCTTCGCGATCGCGTGCGGATCGCGGACCGCGCAGTACGTGACGAGGCCACCCGCGTCGGCGAGCAGCGCGCGCAGCAGGTGCGTCGAGTCGCCGGGGGCGCCGGCGGTGACGACGTCGGAGGCGTCGGCCATCACGACGCAGCCGAGCTTGCGGCGGAGGCTGGCCTTGCGGGCCTCGGCGATTGCCTCCTTCGGTGACGGAAAGGCCGGCGGCTGCTCGTGGCGACGCTCCCAGCACTGCTCGGCAAGCTCGTCGGCGAGGCGCTCGGCGCCCGCGGCATCGTTGTCGGTGACGACGACCGTCGACCAGCCGAGGCTCGGATCGTCGTTCCACGGGTGACACATCAAGGTCGACGCCGCGAGGGCCTCGCCGCTCCGCTCCGCGCGCTTCATGCGGCGGAACACCGCGCGCATCGGTGCGAGGAAGTCGATCGTCTTGCCGCCGCCGAGGATCATCGGCAGCGTGCGCCACGCCATCGTCGGCTTCAGTTCGCCGAGCACGGTCCCGATCACGATGCGGCCGGCCTTCGCGCCGACCTTCGCGTGGTCGCGGTGGGGATTGGTCTGGTACGCGACGATCGCGTCCGCCGCCTCGACGCGCGCGCGCGTCACGTTCGCGTGCAGGTCGTGCGAGATCACGAGCGGCACGTTGCCGATCACGGACCGCACGCTGCGCAGGAGCCGGCTCTCGGGATCCGCGATGCCCTGCGCGCCCATCGCGCCGTGCAGGCAGAAGTACATCCCGTCGATCTGGCCGGCCTCGCTCGCCGCGCGCAGGCCGTCGAGGATCCGCGCCTCGAGGGTCTCGAAGCACTCGCGGGTCAACGGGCCGCCCGACGACGCCCACGCGGACAGCAGCGGCACCGCCTCGATCTCGCCGGCGCGCTCGCCAACCGCCTGCATGAAGCCGCCGAGCTCGGCTCGCTTGAAGTAGCCCTCGAGCTCGGGGCCGATCGTGGTCGCGCGCAGCAGCGCCTCGCCTTCGAGGTAATGCGCGCTCTCGAAGTCGTGCAGTGTCGTCGGCACGGGCGACAGCGCGTTGGTCTCCTGGGCGATCCGTGCAAAGGCGATGCGCTTCACGAGCGGTCTCCGTGTGCATAGAGGTCTGCGATGACGTTGCGGATGCGCGACTTGACGAGCCCGCGCAGCGGCAGCTTGCCGGCCATGCCGTACATCGGCGCGCTACCTGACTTCGCGAGCTTGGGATCCCGCCGCACCTCGGCGACCGCCGCCGCGAGATCCGCGAGGTACTCGTCGACGATCGCGGCGTGGTTCGCGGTGACCGTGAGGTGGATCGCCGCGGGCCGGTGCATGCGATCGATCGTCCAGCCCCGGGTCTCGAGGCGATCCGCGATCGCGTAGATGTCCATGCCGACCGCGGCATAGCTCACGATCGTCGCGTCGCCACTGCCGAGCAGCGTCAGCCCGCGGATCTGCCGGATGCCGGCGCGAAACCGGTCCGCCGCATCCGCGGTGACCCGCGCGAGCTCGACGTAGCCGTCCTCGCCGATCGACTGGAGCGCAGCCCACGCCGCGGCGATCGGACCGCCCGGGCGCGTGCCGATCATCGTCGGCGACGCGTAGATGCCGCCCGGGAAGTTGGTCTCGACGAAGATCTGGTGGCGCATCTGATCGATCGAGCGCCACACCAGCAGCGAGGCGCCCTTCGCAGCGTAGCCGTACTTGTGAAGGTCCGCGCTGATCGACGTCACGCCCGGCACGCGGAAGTCCCACTTCGGAATCGGCCGGCCGAGCCGCTCGAGCCACGGCAACATGAAGCCGCCGACGCACGCATCGACGTGCATCGGGATCCCGCGCTGCTGCGCGATCGCGCCGAGCTCGCCGATCGGATCGATCACGCCGTGTGGATACTGCGGCGCACTCGCGACGATGCCGATCGTCCTGCGACCGATCGCTTTCTCCATCGCGCGCACGTCCGCGCGCAGATCCGCGCCGACGGGGACCTTGACGAGCTTCACCCCGAAGTAGTGCGCCGCCTTGTCGAACGCCGGATGGATCGTCGTCGGAACGACGAGCTGCGGGCGGCGAATCCACGGTCGCTCGCGCCGTGCGCGATCGCGATACGCGGCGACCGCACACAGGATCGACTCGGTGCCGCCCGACGTCACCGTGCCGACAGCACCGGCGCAGTGGAACAGCCGGCCCGCCATCTCGACGAGCTCGCCCTCGATCGCCTTCAGGCTCTTGAACGCCATCGGGTTCAAGAGGTTCGTGCTCGCGAACATCGCGTGCGCGCGCTGCAGGAGCTGCTCGTGCGCTTCGCCGGCCTCGCCGGGAATCTTGTAGACGAGCGAGAACACGCGCCCATCGCGCCAGTTCGTGTCGGGCGCCGTGCGCGACGCGAGATCCGCGAGGACCTCGTCGGCCGAGCGGCCTTGCTTCGGGATACTGCTCATAGCGTCGCCTCGACGGAAACCGTGAAGATGTTGTTCGAGCCGCTGCCCTTGATGTTCGACGGCGGGCCCGTGATCGAGTCCTCGATCTTCGGGATCAGATACCAGTAGTGGATATAGCTCGCGCCGAAGCGATAGCGCCCCGCCGAGTAGCGCACGCCGAGGTGCGCCGCCGGATGCGAGAAGCTCGGTTGATCGAGCGTGACGGTCTGCTTCGGTGCCGGCGACTTGTCGTACTGCGCGCCCGCCATCAGCTCGAGCTTCGGTGCGAAGTCGAGCGAGTGCACGCGCGCACCCGCCGACACCGCCCACGAGTCGTTGTAGTTCTTCATCGTCTCGAGCTCGCGCACGAGGAAGATGCCGACGACGTCGGTGTGCTGCTTCTTGTACTGGCGATAGAGCCAGTAGCGAAACTCGGTGCCGAGCTCGACGTTCTCGTGGACATCGAAGTTCGCGCCGCCCATGAACGCCCACGGCAACATCTGCGTCGTCGTCTGCGAGCCCTTCAGCATGTCGCCGGGCGCCGGCGAGTCATCGCTGTACTTCACCGAGATCGGCCCGGTCAGCTCCGCGTCGACGCGGCCGGTGATCGTCGCGCCCCACGTGATGCGCGGGTGCGGCTGGCCGAACGCGCCGAGCATCCACGTCGGTGCCCAGCCGCTGCCGTCGAGCGTGAGCTCGGGCCGCGTGCCGGTGATCATGCTGACGTCCATCCCGTTCACGATTGGAAAGACCTCGCGCTTGCCGTGCACGCGCAGGTTGAGCACGCCGACCGATGCGCCGAGCGAGAGCGTCGGATGCACGCGATACGACGCGGCGAGCACCGCCTGCGGGGCGACGACGTAGCCATCGATCAGGTGATAGCGCGTGACCGCTTGTTCCTCGAACTGCGCGCCCGTCGCGTTGCCGACGAAGATCGCCGTGCCGAGCACGAGCTTGTCGGGCAGGACCTCGTACGTCGCCGCGATCATCGGGATGACGCCCATCGCGCGCGTCGGCTTCACGGGGGCGTAGTAGCCATCGCTCTCGGGTGACGTACCGAGGAAGCGATCGCTCTGGTCCCACGGCTGGAGCCGGAACTCGGTGTCGATCATCGACAGACCGAGCGAGATATAGAGCCCCGCGTCGTGCTGGAGGATCAGGCCCGCGGGGTTGTGATAGATCGCCGACGCGTCGTCGGGCCGGCCGATGATGGTCGCCATGCCCGTGCGCCGCACGCCAACCTCGGGGATGCCAAACCCGCCGGCGACCACCGGCGTTGCGGTCGACATCACCGCGAGGAACGAGAGCACACGAGCATGCGAAGCCATGCGCCCACTCTCCACACATGCGCCCACGAAGACCAGCATCACCTGGGGACTGGCAGAAAGTATGTATGGCCCGAAATATCGCTATTCTGCGCGCATGTCCGACGAGGAATTGACCTGGCGACTCGGTGCCCGCTCGCCCGGCAACGATTACCGCATCTTCAAGACCGCCTTCGTCGAGGGCGCGCATCCACAGACGGGCAAGGTCAAGAAGTTCTCCCTGATCGAGTGTGTCGACTGGGTCAATGTCATCGCGTTGACACCAAAAGACGAGGTCGTCCTGATCCGCCAGTACCGCGCCGGCTCGGCGTCGATCTGCGTCGAGATTCCGGGCGGCATGGTCGACGACGGCGAGGATCCACTGACGGCCGCGAAGCGCGAGCTCGAGGAAGAGACCGGCTACACCGCGCACCACTGGCGTTCGATCGGCACCGCATCTCCGAATCCCGCGATCCAGAACAATCGCCTGCACACGTATCTCGCGCTCGATGCGAAGCCGACCGTGGCGCAGCGCTTCGACTCGAGTGAGGTGATCGAGCTGCAGACCATGCCGCTCACCGAGGTGCGCATGATGCTGCGCGACGGCGGCATCGACCACGCGCTCGTCATCACCGCATTCGCGCACCTCGCGTTCGAGCTCCACGATCTCCGGCGGCCCTGAGCGATCCGCCGCGCTACCATCGACGGGATGTCGATGACGCGTTACCTGGCGTGTGTGCTCGTGGTGGCGGCGTGTACCGGCAAGAAGCCCGCCGGCAAGTGTGACAATGAGGTCGCGAGACTCGAAGCGTGGATCGCGATCCTCGCCGCGGAAGGTCACACCATCTACCCGTCGTCGCGATTTCTCACGCCCATCCTCGTGACCGAGGTTGCTCCGGCGACGCCGCCACAGCTTCCCGTGGTGCAGATGACGGATCGCGAGGTCAGGTTCCAGGGGCGGCTCCTCACGACCCACGATCGGATCGACGAGCTCCACGTCGCCGAGCTCGAGGAGCTGCGGGCCGCGATGGGCAAGGACGCGACCGAGATCGCGGTGATGGCCGACGGCAGTGCCCCCTGGCGTTCGATCGCCGTGGTCGGCCACGCCGCAGCGGCCGCCGGGTTCACCCGGCTGCGCTTCGTGTTTCGCGGCGTCTCGAAGCTTCCGCCGCCGGCGCCGTCGTGGATCGACGCCGAGCTCGGTCCTCTGCACGAGGTCCATGACGACAACGCGCCGGTGCCCGATCTCGAGGCCGCGATGCGGCGCGCGAAAGACCCGACGCGCCAGCGCGTGTTCGGCCGCTGCCCGAGCGGTCGCGCTTTCCTCGAGCGCTCGCTCGCCGACAGCGGCGACGAGACTACGGACAAGTCGGCAGTGCTGCTCGCCGGCATCGCCGAAGCCCACCGCAAGTGCGGGTGTAGCGAGGACGTTGCCGCCGTGCAGCGCTGGCTCTGGGCGTTATGGAATCGCGAGCAGAGCAACATGCCGCATGCGTCGGTCGTCGTGACTCTGTCGGCCGAGGCGCCTCGCGTCGAGCTCCCCGCAGCGATGCCATGGTCCGACGCCCACAAGACCATCCTCGCGCATGCGCGCGACAACATCGCGGTCCGCTTCGGCGATTGAGCATGCCGCATTCGAGCAACAACCGCGGAGGTTCGAGTAGCATGCGGGCGCTATGCCACCCAAAACTGCGTGCCCCGTCAATGCTGCACAGTTCGCCGAGAAAGCTGAACCGCTGAAGATCAGCATCAACGGCCAGGAGATGCTCGCCGAGGTGAAGCAGTTCTCGACGGGCAGCTTCGGCTGGTACCTCAACGGCAAGACCGTGATCTCGATCGACGGCAAGGCGCTGTCGGTGCAGATCGGAATGAACATGACGGTCGTCGGGAGCAAAGAAGCGGCACGCGAGTAAGCCATGGCCACACGCATCGCGGACATCCTCGCGGGCAAGGTGGCGGTTGGAGAGCGCGTCACCGTCGAAGGCTGGATCCGGACCCGTCGCGACTCCAAGGCGGGCCTCTCGTTTCTGGCCATTCACGACGGCAGCTCGTTCGATCCGATCCAGGTCATCGCACCTGCCGAGCTCGCGAACTACGAGAGCGACGTCCTCAAGATCACGACCGGGTGCGCCGTGCGCGCGTCGGGCGAATTGGTCGCGTCGCAAGGTAAAGGTCAAGCGGTCGAGGTGCGCGGCGAGAGCGTCGAGGTCGTGGGCTGGGTCGATGACCCCGACCACTATCCGATGCAGCCGAAGCGCCACACGATGGAGTACCTGCGCGAAGTGGCGCATCTGCGGCCGCGCACGAACGTGGTCGGTGCAGTCACGCGCGTGCGCCACACGCTCGCGCAGGCCGTGCATCGGTTCTTCCACGAGCGCGGCTTCCTCTGGATCCACACGCCGATCATCACGGCG
>JACCTC010000350.1 GCA_013812655.1 Deltaproteobacteria bacterium
CCCACGATCCGTCACCTGATGGAGCGCGGCGCGCGGATCGTGCTCGGTTCGCACCTCGGGCGTCCCGACGGTGGGGTCAAGCCCGAGCTCTCGCTCGAGCCGATCGCCGCGAAGCTCGCCGACCTGCTCGGCATCGACATCGCGCTCGCCGACGAGCCCGTCGGGGACGGCGCGCGCAAGGTCGTCTCGGATCTGCGCGACGGTCAGATCGCGATGCTCGAGAACCTGCGCTTCAGCCCGGGCGAGGAAGATAACGACGAGGCGTTCGCGCGCCAGCTCGCGTCGTACGCGGACGTCTACGTCAACGACGCTTTCGGCACGGCGCACCGCGCGCATGCGTCGACGGCCGGGATGGTGAAGTTCGTGTCCGAGAAGGGCGCGGGCTTCGTGATGGCGAAGGAGATCGAGGTGCTGTCGCGGCTGCTCGGCGAGGTCGATCGGCCGTACGTCGCGGTGCTCGGCGGCGCGAAGGTCTCCGACAAGATCGAGGTCCTCGATGCGCTGCTCGAGCGCGTCCAGTCGATCGTGATCGGCGGCGCGATGGCGAACACGTTCCTCGAGGCGCAGGGCAAGACGCTCGGCAAGAGCAAGGTCGAGCGCGACAAGCTGCCGATCGCGCGAAACTTCCTGCGCAAGGCGAGCGAGAAGAAGATCACGATCCACCTGCCGACCGATGTCGTGGTCGCGACGAGCCTCGACGACGGCGAGGGCAGCAAGGCCGTGAGCGTCGACGCGATCCCCGCCGAGTCGATGGCCCTCGATATCGGACCCGCCACCGTCGAGAACTTTCGCAAGGTGCTCGGCGCCGCTCGCACGGTGTTCTGGAACGGCCCGATGGGCGTCTTCGAGAAGCCGAAGTTCGCGGCCGGCACCGTGGCGGTCGCGCGTGCTCTGGCGGACCTCCACGGCAAGCTCGCGTTGACGGTGGTCGGTGGCGGCGACTCGGCGGCTGCGATCGCGCAGGCCGGGCTCGCCGACGAGGTCACGCACGTGTCGACCGGTGGTGGTGCGAGCCTGGAGTTCGTCCAGGGCCTCGACCTGCCCGGCATCGCTGCGCTCCGTCCGTGACCGCATCGTGACCTGACGCGCCGTATCTGATCTTGATCCGGCGACAACACGCAGCGCCAACTGGCGGCGCGGGAGTGGGCGCGAGTATCATCCGCCGATGGCAGCGAAGCGACTCGCGATCTTCGACCCGTCGGGTCGGTTGATCGCGGATCTCGCACCGCTCGCCAGCCAGGCGCGAGTGACGTTGCACGTCGCCACCGCGACCGAGATGCCGGCCGGGTGCGCGGCGTTGCTCGTCGCACCGCTCGTCGCCGGTGATCTCGGACCGGCGCCAGCCGATGGCGCGCCGCGATGGATCGTCGGCGACGGCTCGAACGCCGCACGGGTCGCCGGCGCCGCGGCGCAGGCCGGTGCGTCGGGCGTGCTGCTGACGCCTGTGTCGGTCGCCGCGCTCGATGCCGTGGCCCACAGCGACGCGACGTCGCCAGACTTCGATCTCGCGCGCGCCCGCGGGTTGATCGCGACTTCGCTTGTCGACCTCACCGGCGCCGCAACCGAGACCCTGCTCGCGGTCGCCGAGGGCTTCACCGCGCACGACTGCGTCGTGTGGTGGCGCGATGGCGCGCAGATGGTCCCGACGTCGGCGCGGCTTTCCCCCGACGATGGCTACCGCGCGCAGATCGCGGGGGCCGCGCGGATCGCGGCGGCGGCGGCTGGCACGGTGATCACCGCTGGCCCGAACCCTCGCTCGGTGATCGCCGATGCGCTCCGCTCGAGCCCGACCGAGGTCTCGGGTCTCGTCGCGATCGTGTCCGATGCCGGACGGCGGTTCTCCGCAGCCGAGCGCACGGACCTCAAGGCGATCGCGGCGCGGTTGACCCGCGAGCTGTCGTGGCTGTCGAGTCATCGTCGACTCGTCGCCGAGGGCGAGCGCCTGCTCGCGGCCACGCTTCACGATCCGCTGACCGGCGCGATGGCGCGTGGTGCCTTCGAGCAGACGATCGCGCACGAGGCCGCATCGGCGGCGCGCCGTGGCGAGCGACTGACGATCGTGGTGATCGACGTGGTCGGGCTGCGCCGGATCAACCTGCAGCACAAGCACACCACCGGCGACGAGGTCCTCGCGCAGGTAGCGAGCCGGCTCCGCGCGACCGTACGCGGCAACGATCCGATCGGCCGGCTCGGCGGTGACGAGCTCGCGGTGCTCCTGGTCGGCGCCACCGATGCCCAGGCCGCCCTCGTGGTGCGCAAGTTGATCTACAAGATCCAGTCCGAGCCGATCGTGATCGACGACAAGACGTCGCTGTCGGTCCAGGTCCGTGCGGTCGCGAGCGAGCTGGCGACCGGCGAGCGCAGCGGCGAGTCCGCGGTCGCGCGGTGCTATGCCGCGCTGCGCGCCGCGCCGATCGGCGACGTCCGCATCGTCGCGTCCGACGAGCGAGTCACCGAGTCCGATGCCGGCGCCGACGCCGGACAACTGTCGGCCGGCACCGTCGTCGGCGGCACCTATCGCGTCGTCCACGAGCTGTCGCGCGGCGCGATGGGCGTCGTCTATCGCGGCGAGGATCTCGGGCTGAACCGCGCGGTCGCGATCAAGGTGCTGCGCTCCGACCTGGCGTCGGACCGTGACCTGGTCTCGCGGTTTCGCGCCGAGGCGGGCATCCTCGCGTCGCTACACCACCCGAACCTCGTGCAGGTGTTCGCGCTCGGCGAGCACGCTGGCGACGTCTACTTCGTGATGGAGCTCGTCGAAGGACAGCCGCTCTCCGAGGTGCTCCGCCAGACGCTCGAGCGCAAGGAGTGGTTCCCGACGGCCGCGGTCGCGCAGATCACGATGGAGATCGCAGACGCGCTCGATGCGATGCACCAGCTCGGGCTGATCCATCGCGACGTCAAGCCGGCGAACATCCTCCTCGATCGCGAGCGTGACCGCGCGGTGCTCGTCGACGTCGGGGTGGCGGTCAAGGCCGGCGACCAGCGGGACGCCGCTGGCACGCCTGGCTTCGCGGCCCCCGAGTCGTTTCTCGAGCCGACCGACGCGCCGACGACCGACGTCTACGGGCTCGCGGCGACCGCATATTCCATGCTGACCGGCCGACCACCGTTCGGCTCTGGCCCGGCGCAGCAGGTCGTGCAGCGCCAGATGAACGACGCGCTGGTCCCGCCATCGCAGCTGCGGTTCACGCTGTCCGAGGCTGTCGACGCGGTGCTCGCGAAGGCGCTGTCACCGTCGGCCAAGCGCCGCTGGGCCTCGGCTTCGACGTTTGCGATCGCACTGGGGCGCGCGCTCGAGCGACTGCCGCCGGATCGCATCGACGAGGAGCTCGCGCTGGCGGATCCGATCAAGACCGTCGAGTCACTGCTCGCGCCGACCTCGGGGCTCGAGCAAGCGCATCTCGTTCGCCCGCCGAACGAGCGGATCGTGACCGGCCAGGTCCGCGGCGCTCACCTCCGCGTGCTGTCGCGGCTGCTCCAGCATCACATCGGCGAGGGCGGGATGGCCAAGCTCGTCAACGAGTCGCCGCGGCTCGCCGGCGCGCTGTCAGCCTCGCTCGCGCCGCTCGCGTGGGTCGAGCTGGCCGATCTCGTGACCGCGCTCGAGAGTGCGCGCGCGAAGGTCCCGAGCCAGCTCGTACCTCGCAAGGTCGGCCGTAACACGATCAGCGCGACGTTCGCCCGGCTGTTCGGTGCCGATCCGGCGTCGGTTCCTGCCGAGACCGTGCTCGCCGCGCTGCCGTCGTACTGGCCGCGGTTTCATGCGTGGGGCGAGGTCGCCGTCGAGGTCCGGCCCGGGATCGCCGACGTCTCGTTGAGCGGCTATGCGGGCTCGACGGATGTCTGCGCGCTGGTCGCTGCCGAGCTCGAGCGGATCGTCGAGCTCACCGGCGCTCGCGAGGTGATGGCGACCCATACGTCGTGCGCGTGCACCGGCGATCCCCGCTGCGACTTCCAGCTTCAGTGGTCGGCGTAGCGGCTCACGATGTGCATCACGTATGGGTCATGCAGTCCCCGCGGCCAAATCGTTCCGAAGATTTCGAAGATCGCGGCGATCGACCCATCCGCAAGGCCGATTCGAGCGCCCTGCGCATCATCGCTCGGTGGGTTGCCGAGCACGACCGCGCACCTGTGGTGGGCGCGATCGTCGATCGCGACTTCGTCCTGCTCGACCCGGTCGCCCCGCCGCGCCATCTCGATTAGCGTCGGTGACGTTCTGATCGGGTCGTCCGTGTTACTAGATCCGCGATGCGTACACCGTTCGTGGTCGGCAACTGGAAGCTGAACAAGACGATCGCCGAGGCGCTCGCGCTGGTGACCGAGCTCAAGAACCAGCTCGGCGCGGTCAAGGGTGTCGCCGTCGGGGTCGCGCCGACCTTCGTGGCGTTGCCCGCGGTCGCCAAGCGCCTCGAGGGCAGCACGCTCGCGACCTGCGCGCAGGACTGCTTCTGGGAGTCCTCCGGTGCGTGGACCGGCGAGGTCTCGGCAGCGCAGCTCGCCGACGCCGGCGCGACCTGGGCCATCGTCGGCCACAGCGAACGTCGCCAGTTCTTCGGCGATCGCAGTGATACGGTCGGCAAGAAGGCGCGCGCAGCGCTCGCGGCTGGCCTCGGCGCGATCGTCTGCGTGGGCGAGTCGCTCGCCGAGCGCGATGGCGGCAAGACGCTCGCGGTCGTCGACGAGCAGCTCGACGGTGGACTTGTTGGGATGGACGCGAGCGTCGCGCCCAAGCTCGTCATCGCGTACGAGCCAGTCTGGGCGATCGGCACTGGCCGCACGGCGACGCCGGGTCAGGCCCAGGAAGTCCACGCGCACATCCGCAAGCGCCTCGCCGATCGGCTGGGTGCCGTTGCAGCCGACGCGATCCGGATCCAGTATGGGGGCTCGGTGAAGCCCAGCAACGCCGAAGCACTGATGGCGGAGAACGACATCGATGGCGCCCTCGTCGGGGGTGCATCACTTGAAGCCGCTGATTTCATTGCGATCGTCAAGGCGGCCCGCAGCGCCTAGCGCTTGCGCCGAAATGACCGTTGGGCTAGAAGCTAGGTCCGCACAATGTCTACGCTGATCACGATCCTGCACGTCATCGTGTGCCTGTTCTTGATGCTCACGGTGCTCCTGCAGAGTGGCAAAGGCGGCGGCATGGGCGCGGCGTTCGGTGGCGGCAACGCCTCGACCGTGTTCGGCGGCTCGGGCGCCTCCGGCTTCCTGAAGAAGGCAACCGCGATCGCCGGCACCCTCTTCATGGTCACCTCGATGGTGCTCGCGTACATCGCGAGCCACAACTCGGCCGATGCGCTCGAGAAGTTTGGCGAGGAGCAGCAGAAGCTCGCCGACGACAAGGAAGCCGCGCGCGCGAAGGCGCTCAAGGATGCGGCCTCCGGCGCTGGCAGCGCTGGCTCCGCGAGCGTGACGCCCGATCCGCTGACGCCTGACACGGGCTCCGCCGGTGAGCCGACGCCGGCGAACCCCGACGGCACCGGCAGCGCGGTGACGCCTGCCGAGCAGCCATTCCCCCCGGCTGGCGCGACCGATGCGCCATCGCCCCCAGCGAATCCGGCGACGCCCGCCGGCATGAGCGTACCGGCAACCGCCAAGCCGCCGACCACGACGCCTGCTC
>JACCTC010000358.1 GCA_013812655.1 Deltaproteobacteria bacterium
GCTCTGGCAACAACGGTATCGACGGCTCGCCGAACACCACGCGCGCGGCGGGCGGAACGGGCGAGACCGGCGGCGGCGACGGCGGCGCGGGCGCGGCCGGGACGGGACTCGAAGGCTTGATCGGCGACCAGGCACTCGGTGGCGGCGGCGGTGGCGGTGGTGGCGCCGGCTACGTCTACGTCAAGGGTGCGCTGACAAACACCGGCACGATCTCACCCGCTGCCGTTACCGTGCCTTAAGCGTGCTTTAGGCATGCCATAGCCGCACCCGCGCGGTTGCGTCATCGCACCAGCGGTCGTACCGTCCGCGCGATGCACGCCGCGGTCGACGTCGATCGCTTGCAACGGGACCTCGAGGCGATCGTGGGGCCGCGTCGCGTCTCCGTGCGCGCCGTCGACCTCGACACCTACGCGCGCGACATGTGGCCGCGGTTGCTGATCTCGTATCGCGAGGGCGTCGCACCGGCACACCGCCCGCACGTCGTGGTGTGGCCCGAGCACGTCCGCGAGATCGTCGCGATCGTCAAGCTCGCCCGCGAGCTGCGCGTCCCGATCGTGCCGTACGGCGGCGGCTCGGGTGTCTGCGGCGGCGCGGTTCCGCTGCACGGTGGCATCACGATCGACACCAAGCGCATGCAGCAGCTGCGATCGGTGCGCAGCGACGAGCTCATCTGCGACGTCGACGCCGGCCTCAACGGCGAACGCTTCGAGCGCGAGCTCGAGCGCCGTGGCTACACGTTCGGCAACTTCCCGTCATCGATCTATTGCTCGACGGTCGGCGGCTGGCTCGCGACCCGCGCCGCCGGCCAGCTCTCGACGAAGTACGGCAAGGTCGAGGATCGCGTCGCCGGGCTCACCGTGGTCACCGGCCGCGGCGAGATCATCGAGACCGACGGACCGAACCGCGCGCTCCGCGGCCCGAGCTGGTCGCAGCTGATCCTCGGCAGCGAGGGCACGCTCGGGCTCATCACCTCCGCGCGCCTGCGGGTCGCGCCCGCCCCGCAGCTCAAGGTGTTTCGCGGCTTCGAGGTCGCCGACGTCGCGACCGGCCTGCAGGCAATCCGCCGCGTGCTGCAGAAAGGACTGCGGCCGGCGGTGATCCGGCTCTACGACGAGCTCGACACGCTGATGAACTCGATGGGCTCGCACGACGATCCCGTTGCGAAGCAGGCGCGCGACGCCCACGCGACACCGATCCCGCCTATCGAGACCGGCGCGCTGCCCGCGTGGCCCGGCGCGGCGCCCGAGCACGACGAGGGCTTCATCGAGCGCCTCGTGAACCTCGCGAAAGGCAAGCATCTCAAGCGCGACGCGATGCACGCCGCGCTCGGCAAGAGCCAGCTCGTCAACAAGCTGTTCGGCACCGTCGCCGAGAAGCTCGCGCGCCGCGGGTGCCGCCTGATCGTCGGTCTCGAAGGCTCGCGGATCCGCACCGAGGTCGAGGCCGCGCTGACGTTTCACGAGCTCGAGACCTCGGGCGCCCGCGACAAGGGCGAGGATCCGGGCTGGGCCTGGGTCAAGCATCGCTACGCGGTCTCGTACCGGATGTCGCCGGTGTTCCGCGACGGCGCGTTCGTCGACACCATGGAGGTCGCGTCGAGCTGGGACCGGCTGACCGATCTCTACAACTCGGTGCGCGGCGCGATCGGCCGCCACGCGGTCGTGATGGCGCACTTCTCACACGCGTATCCCGACGGCTGCTCGATCTACTTCACGTTCGCCGGCACCGCCTCGAGCGCCGAGGCTGCCGAGCGCGTCTACGATTCGATCTGGCGCGACGGCCTCGAGGCCGCGACCCGCGTCGGCGGCACGATCAGCCACCACCACGGGGTCGGGCTGCTCAAGGCACCTTACATGGCGGGCGAGCATCGCGAGGCGATGGCGATCTTCGACGCCGCCAAGGCGAGCCTCGATCCCGATGGCGTCTTCAATCCCGGCAAGATGGGCCTGCGCCCGCGCCCACCGAGGCCGCGATGATTCTCGAGGCGAGCCTCGCCGATGCTGTCGGTGCCGAGCATGTCGAGGCGATCGACGAGCTGAGCTATCGCGTGGTCCCCGGTTCTGCGGCCGAGGTCGCCGAGGTGATCCGGCGTGCCGGCGCGCATCGCGCCGCGATTCATCCGGTCGGCGCGGGTGGGCGTGCGGCGAAACTGCCAGTAACCCGCTTCGACGAGGGTCGTCCGCGCGTGATGATCGCGACGCGCCGGCTCGATCAGGTGCTGCAGCTCGACGAGACCTCGCTCCTCGTGCACGCCCAGGCCGGCCTGACCGGGCTCGAGCTCGAGCGCATCCTCAACCCGCGCAACCTCTCGATCGGCGACTACCCGCCGGTCGTGCTGATGTCGTCGCTCGGCGGCATCATCGCGGTTCGCACGCCCGGCAAGTCGAGCGCGCGACATGGCTTCTTCGAGGACGCCGTCGTCGGCGTCTCCGCCGTGCTCGCCGACGGCCGCACCGTCCACACCCGCGTCGCGCCGCGCCGCTCGACGGGCCCCGACCTCGCCCGCGCGCTGTGCGGGAGCGAGGGCACGATCGGGTTCATCACGTCCGCGGTCCTGCGCATCCACCAGAAGCCCGAGGCCCGGCTCGTCGCCGCGTACATCCTGCCTTCCGTCGACGCCGCGGTCTCCGCCGTGTACCTCGCGCTCCGCGAGGAGACCGCACCGTCGGGCCTCCGGATCTATGATGCTGCCGAGGCGCAGCGCCACTTCGGTGGTCTCCAGATGTCCGCCGGCACGGCGCTGCTGTGCGCCGCGACCGCGGGGCCGACGGACCTCGCGACCTGCGATCGCGACCTGATCACGAGCGCCGTGCTCGCCGAGGGCGGCCGCACGAGCGATCACGCACTCGCCGAGATCTGGTGGCGCCGCCTCCACGCCGGCGAGCCCACGCCCGGCCCACCGCCGACGCTCCAGGTGATGGCGACGCCGTCGAAGGTCCGCGGCGTCTACCAGCGCGTGATCTCCGATCTGATCGCGAACGGCGCGAACGCGCGCGCGCACATCTCGCGCTTCGACGCCGACGGCGCGGTGCTGTTCTTCACGTTCGAGCGCTCGGGAGCCCCGGCCGACGACTCGCTGCTCACGCTCGCCGCGCGTTCTGCCGAGGCTGCCGGTGCGTGGCTCCTCGGGGCGCGCGCCCACAAGCTCGACCTCTACCTCAACGCCCTGCGCGACAACCTCGATCCCGATCGCATCATGAATCCCGGCGCGCTCACCTGAGGTCCAGTGAGCCGCTGCAGCGGTCGACGAGCGCGCGGCTTTCGCCGCCTCGCCAAACGCTTCACCAGGTTCGTCGCCACATTCGCCGTTGCCTCGCGAATGACTCGAGGGGTAACCTGAAGGGTGCGCCAGGCGTTATTCGTCGCAGCAGTGCGCGTCGGCGTCGTGCGGTGATTCCAACGCAGTCCCCGACGCGAAGGCAGGCGACTGCCGGAGCGTGGCGAGCCCGCCGCTGTGCTCGACGACGTGCGGCAATGGCGTGATCGACCCGTGCACCGCGGTCTCGGTCAGCGAGCAAAACGGCTATTCGTGCCGTTTGAGCGAAGATCCATGTGACGGCCCTGACATGCGGTGGACGTGCACCAGCGTCGGCTTCTACGGGGGGAGCGCGAAGTGCTCGGCGGACTGCCAGCCCGATGCCTCGGATTGCGACGCATGCGCTCTAGGTGTCCAATGCCGGCAGTCGCCCTCCGGGAGTGCCACAACCGCCTTTCGCGGCATCTGGTAACTTCCTGGCGCTGTTGACGGCCAATAAGCTGTCTGTGCTCGATGCGAGCTTGAACGAGATCGGCAGCAGCCAGAATCTCACAAACGGGGGACTGCTCGCAGCGGTCCCGGGCGGCTGGCTACTCGCACACTCGTTCCAGATCCAATTCATCGATACGACGGGTGCTGCAAGCCCCGCGATCGTGATCCCCCACGAACACTCCGTCAAGCCAGTTGCACTCGTGTACGGCGCTGCCGGTCGAGTGCTCCTGCTCTGGAGGGACTTCACAGCGCCGAGTCAGAACCAGGTCAAAGCTATCATCACGATGCAAGACGGGACCGTCGTGGTTGCACCGTTCATCCTGATGGGCGAGTCGCTGGATACGGGTCCCATTGGCGTGACATCCAATGAATCCTCGTTTTTCGTCGGCCCCAGCGACGGCACACTGCGACGCTATCTGCCCGACGGAACCCTTGCGGGCACAGTGTCCGGCTATCGCGTCGGTTGGCCCACCATGCTGACTTGGGGCAACAGCATTGGGTGGTACATCGCGGAGGTGCCTCCGCAATCAGGTACGTTTTTCGCGCAGCGATTCGACGGATCCGGCGCGCCGGTGGGAACCGAGATCACGCTCGCGGCGCCTGGTCGTCCCGTCGCGTTCTTTGCGGACGGTGACGCGTTGATCGCCGCGATTTCGGAGACAACTCCGTCGTCGTTGTCTCGATTCTCGGTGATTCGCTTCGATCAGACGGGTGCAATCGCATCTTCGGTAGAAGTCGGCGTCGGCTTCGAGCTTCATGCCTCGCTGTTCGCAAATGGCATAGCCCTCACGTGGAGCCACGCGAGTGTTACGGACGTCGCAACCGTGGCCATCCCGTGACGTCGAAGCTGCCTGTGGAGACACGCAGCATGGGATCGGCGTTGGTTCGATCAAGATCCGTAACACCTCTGACCATGACGGCACGGTCACAGCCGTATTCCCATCACGGAGAGGCTGCACGAGCGACTACCGCCACCACGTGTAGGTCGGCGCCACTCGGTTCGCGAGCGATCTTCTCCTCGTCGTCGGCTGGCCTCTGGCTGAAGCCGTAGCCGACGTCGAACCGGCGGACGCGACAAACGCGCATGCCCGCGATGCGCGCCGGTGTGCCGGCGATTCTGCTCGTCACGATCGACCGAACACAGAACGCGAACGCCCGCAGAAGGCTCCGGACGGGGCGTGCGTTGCACGCTATCTCCCGGGCTGATGCAGACGTGATCGCGTGCGCGGTCGACTCGTGCGCATGCATGTTTTCTGAACGAGTTGCTTGACAAGATCTGACGTGCACCGCAAGGGGCAACCGCGAAGCGTGCAGAAACGTCGTCGAGGAACTGCTGAGATCGCGCGTGCACGAAGTTCGCGCGTGCGACGCGAGAATCGTGGTGACGACGTCGGAATCGCGCGCAGATCGCAACCCAGAGTGTGCGGATCTCGCGTGATAAAAGTCGGATGCGCGTACGCGTTGATGCGAGGAGGGCTGCGATGTTCGACGATGGTTCGATCGAGATCGATGGAATTGTGGCGATGGAGGCGCTCCGCGAGGCGGACTGGAAGGAGCTGCATCGGCGGCTCCGTTCGATCGCGAAGCGCCGGGTGGCACTCGAGGCGGAAGAGGCAGGCTACCTGCTCGATGCCGAGGAGTCGCGGCTGTACCGCCGACTTGGCTACACCACCATGCTCGAGTACATGGAGCGCGAGCTCCACTACGGTCCCCACGCACGCGCTGATCGATCTGCCGTTGATCGCCGAGTTGTTCCGCGATGGCGAGCTGTGCTTCTCCGCCGTCCGCGAACTGACGCGCGTCGCGACCCCGGCGACCGAGGAGGCCTTTCTTCGAAAAGCACACGGCAAGACGGCTCACCAGGTCCAACAAATGGTGGCCGGCCTCAAGCCCGGGGACGAGCCCGATGCCACACCCGACCCACGCCGGATCACCAAGCGGGTGGTCATCGAAGTGTCGGTCGAGACGTATGCGATGTGGCGGCGAACCAAGACGGCGCTCGACGAGGAACACGGCGCGCGGTTGTCCGACGACGAGGTTGTCCAGACGCTGTGCCGGCGAGCCACCGAAGTCTCCGCCACGACGCAAGGAAACGCGGTGCCACGGCCGGCGGTCCAGACCGCGGTCACCACGTGCAAGGCATGCAAGCGGGCCTTCATCGAGGGTGCGGGCGAAGCGCTACCGATCGACGAGGCGACCGCGGCGCGCCTGACCTGCGATGCCGAGTACATCGGCGACCTCGAGAGCGACGAGCTCACCCGCGTGACGTCGGTGATCCCCGCAGCGATCCGCCGCAAGGTGTTCCACCGCGATCACTTCGCTTGCGTGACGCCGGGCTGCCGCGCGACCAGGCACCTCGATCTTCACCACGTTCGACATCGCGAGGATGGCGGCAACCACTCGATGTCAAATATCGCCGTGCTGTGCTTCGGCTGCCATCAGCGGCACCACGCGGGCCAGTTGATGATCACGGGCCACGCGCCGGACCACCTCGAGTTCACATGGCAGCACGACGATGATGTGGAGAGCGCGATGTCTGGTCCCAGCTGGGACTGGGTTCCAGTCGAGGCGGACGGAAGATCCGTCGAGCTAGACCCCGAGCCCGACGACCGTTCCTCCCACCGATCCGGATGACCGGGACCACGCCCATGTTCTGCATCCCTGAACGAGTCAGCCAAGCGCAGCACATCCGCGTCGGCGGTCGCATGTTCGTGCCCTCCTCGTCCGGAGCCTCCTCGCGCTCGCGCTCTACGTTCGGTCGATCGAGCGAGCACCGGCGAACTTCAGCCAGCGCGACATGCGGCGCGACAAAGACGAACCGGGCCGACCCGACGCCCGACTCAGGTCCGACGCGCCGGAGTGGAGAGCGACCCTCGGTGATCGCTCGATGAAGGCTAGAGCTTGGAGCTCGGGCAGTAGCGCGCGATCACGGCGAGTGCGGCGCCGCAGGCGGCCGGCTTCGTCGACGATCGGCCGCGTCGCCTGCTTGCCGCCGCACGCAACAGCAGCGATCTCATGGACAGTCGCCGGGACAGCTCGCGGCGGTCTCGCCAGTCTCGCAC
>JACCTC010000379.1 GCA_013812655.1 Deltaproteobacteria bacterium
ACCCCACCTGCGCGACATGCAGGAAGCGATCGAAGGCCACGCCCGTAACTACGGGCTCGACTTCTTCCCGATCCTCTACGAGGTCCTCGACTACAAGACGATGAACGAGGTCGCCGCCTTCGGCGGCTTCCCGACGCGCTACCCGCACTGGCGCTTCGGCATGGACTACGAGCAGCTGTCGAAGGGATACGAGTTCGGGCTGCAGAAGATCTACGAGATGGTGATCAACACCAACCCGGCCTACGCGTACCTGCTCGAGGGCAACTCGCTGACCGATCAGAGATCGTGATGGCGCACGTCAGCGCGCACGTCGACTTCTTCAAGAACAACTACTTCTTCTCGAAGACGAACCGCAAGATGATCGACGGCATGGCGAACCATGCCTCGCGCGTGCGTCGCCACATGGCGCGTCAGGGCCAGGATGTCGTCGAGGACTTCATCGACACCTGCCTCTCGCTCGAGAACCTGATCGATCCGATGTCCGCGTACATCGTGCGGCAGCGCGACAAGGTCGAGAGCGTCGACGACGACGACCAGCAGGACAAGTCCGGGCGCCTGCGCTCCAAGGGCTACATGGAGTCGTTCATCAACCCGCCCGAGTACCTCGAGGCGCAGCGCAAGAAGCGCGAGGACCTCGAGAAGCGCCAGAAGCGGCGGTTCCCCGAGCAGCCGCAGCGCGACGTCGTCGCGTTCCTGATCCAGCACGCGCCGCTCGAGCACTGGCAGCGCGACATCCTCGAGATCGTCCGCGACGAGGCGTACTACTTCGCGCCGCAGGCGATGACGAAGATCATGAACGAAGGTTGGGCATGTATTCATGCGGAATCATTGGTGTTTTCAGAGAATGGCCTGATCACCATGAAGGCCCTCGTGAACGAAGAAGCGTCGTGCGTGTTCGACGGCGAAGCGCAGCGTCGCGTTTATGACCGCAACATCATCCGCGACCACGCGACCGTCACGGTCACGACGCGGCGCGGTCTGAAGCTCTGCGCTTCGGATAATCATCGCGTTCAACTCGCCGACCGTGCGACCTGGAAACGGATGGACGAGCTCCAGGCTGGTGATCGCATCGCGATCAGTGGCGGTGGAGATATCTGGCCGACCGAACCTTTACGCATCCATTGGATCGAGCCGTACCGGGTGACGCTCGCTGACACGGCCGGGAGAGCTGGAGTGTCGGTTTCGACCGTCCAACATTACCGTGCAGGCGGCGTCGTGGGTCGAGCATCCGCGCTCGCGATCAAAGAAGCGCTCGTGGAGCACCTTAACGAGGAGAACCTCGCAATCCCCTTCAGCGTCAACAAGCGAGCTCCGATACGGATCCCGGTGGTGCTCGATCAACATGTCGGCGCATTCCTGGGCTACCTCGTCGGCGATGGCCACATCAGCAAGGTGAAGCGCCAGCTCGGGCTCACGACCGGTGACGAAGATCAAGCGCTCGCGTTCCAGCGGCTCGGGCTCGACCTGTTCGGCGTGTTCGCCAGCATGCAGCTCGACGAAGGTCGCTGGCGCGTCCTGCTTCATTCAGAACACCTGAGTGACTTCCTCGTCGAGTTCTTTGGCTTGACCACCGGCCCGAGTGCCCGCGAGAAGAGTATCCCGGAGAAGATCCTGCGCTCGCCCGAACCCGTCGTGCGGGCGTTCCTGCGCGCCTACTTCGACTGCGATGGCTACGCGGGCAAGCAGGGCGTCATCCTCAGCACGTCGAGCGCGAAGCTTGCCGAGCAGACGCAGTTGCTATTGCTCAATTACGGCATCCTGAGCCGCAAGCGATTCAACAAGGACGAGACCTATCACCTGCACGTGATGGGGGCGTCGGCGAAGGTGTTTGCGGAGCGCATCGGCTTCGGACTCGCACGCAAGCAGCAAGCACTCGACGAGTACGTGTCCGATCGGCGGTGGTTCAAGGCCGAGACCTGGGACGACGAGGTCGTGTCGCTGGAGCACGGGCGCGCGGACGTCTACGACATCTCCGTGACCGAGACGCATCGCTACGCCGCGGGCGGCTTCATCAACCACAACTCCTACTGGCACTCGAAGATCCTCACCGAGAAGGCGCTGACGGCGGCCGAGGTGATCGACTACGCGGATGCCAACGCGGGTGTGCTCGCGACGGCGCCGGGGCGACTCAATCCGTACAAGCTCGGCGTCGAGCTGTTCCGCAACATCGAGGATCGCTGGAACCGCGGCCAGTTCGGCAAGGAGTGGGACGAGTGTGACTCGATGGAGCAGAAGCGGAACTGGGACCGCCGCACCGGCCTCGGCGCGAAGCGGATCTTCGAGGTCCGCAAGCTCTACAACGACATCACGTTCATCGACGAGTTCTTCACGCTCGAGTTCTGTGTCGACCAGAAGTACTACTCGTTCGGGTTCTCCGAGCGCAGCGGCAACTGGGAGATCATGAGCCGCGAGTTCAAGAAGGTGAAGGATCAGATGCTGAAGATGCTGACCAACCGTGGTCAGCCGGTGATCCTCGTCGAGGACGGCAACTTCGAGAACAAGAGCGAGCTCTTGCTGCGGCACATCCACGAGGGCGTCGACCTCGATGCCGGTCAGGCGCGCGACACGCTGCGCAACAGCAGCAAGCTGTGGACGCGTCCGGTGAACTTGCTGACCAAGATCGAGGGCAAGGGCAAGCTGCTGCGCTGCGAGGACGGCAACATCAGCGAGCGCAGCGCGGAGTATCAGTGACCGGCGCGGGTCGCACGTGAGGCTCTGGGCATGGGGGCAGAGCGATCCGGGTCGCAAGCGCGAGCGTAACGAGGACTCCTACCTCGTCGATCCCGAGACCGGCGTGATGGCGGTCGCCGACGGCATGGGCGGTCACCAGGGTGGCGCGACGGCGAGCCGGATGGCGGTCGAGTTCCTCGGCAAGGAGCTCGCCGAGGCGCGCGGCGACTTCGCGGCGGCGTTCGAGCAGCAGCTCAAGGGGAGCATGCGGACGACCGAGGAGATGCCCGCGGTCGACGACATCATGGACAGCGGCTTCGCGCCGACGTCACCGCGCAAGCTCGCGTCGATGGCGACGCCGCTGCCGGATCAGCTGCGCGGCGACGAGCCGACTGCGCCGGGGAACTCGGTTCTCGCGTTCTCGCCTGCGCTCGAGCTGATGCGCGGCATCGTACGGCGCGCGAGCTCGGCGATCTTCGAGGCGGCGTGGGCGAAGCCCGAGCTCCGCGGCATGGGCACCACGCTGACCGCGGCGCTCGTCCACGGCGGGCGCGCGCACCTCGTGCATGCCGGCGACTCGCGCTGCTACATGTTCCGCGATGGCCAGCTTCGCCAGCTCAGCGACGATCACTCGTGGATCGCCGAGCAGCTGCGCTCGGGCTCGATCAGCGAGGCCGAGGCGAAGCACAGCAAGTTTCGCCACGTGATCACGAAGTCGATCGGCTTCGAGCGCGACATCGAGGCCGACATGAAGAGCGTGCCGGTGACGCCCGGTGACTGCTTCCTGCTGTGCTCCGACGGGATGTCGAATTACGTCGAGCACGGCGAGCTCGAGCGAATCGTGGCGATGACGTGGTACCGCCGGCTCCCCGAGACGTTGATCGAGCTGGCGAACAGCCGCGGTGGCGACGACAACATCACGGTCGTCGTCGGGCTCGTCGCGAACACGCCGCCGCCGCCGCCGTAGCTACGCCGGATCCTTCGCCCCGATCAGCACCGGGCGGACCGCCGGTGGCGCGACGATCGTCACCCGGATGTCGCGCGTGCCCTCGCGGCTGCGCAGGCGGAGCCGGGTCGTGCCGGGGGCCTTGCCGACGATGACGACCGCCGACGCGGTGGCCTGACTCGCGATGCCGCTCGGCTGGAGCGTCCCGAGGGACGCCGGGCGGACCGTCGCGATCGCCGGATCGTCCGAGACGACGGTGAGGTCGTGGCACGGGCCGCCCTCGGCGCAGGTCACCGCGAGCGCGACGCCGACCGACAGCTCCACCTTGTACGACTTGATCGACCAGAAGCCGTCGACGGGATCGAGGCGCGCGACGCGGCCGGGTGGGGCTGCGGACTGCGCCGTGAGGTACGGGTTGCAGGCGCCGAGCACGGACGCGGCGACCACGAGGAGCATGACGCCGATGGCGCGGCTCATGGCACCACCTCGATGTCGACGCTCGCGGTCAGGCCCGCGGGCGCGACGGTCAACGTCGTCTTGCCCGGCGCACGTGCGCGCAGGCGTCGTCGATCCGACGAGCCGTCGCGCAGCACACTCACCGTGGTGTCACTGGTCACGGCCCACGTCGCGTCGCCATCGCCCGAAAGCCGCTGCGCGCCGTTCCACAGCGTCGGCACGATCGTGATGTCCTCGCCAACCGCGAGGCCGATCGCACCGCCGATCCGATCGCCGTCGCGGCGCGCGAGCGTGACCCTGGTGACGGGCGCGACCCAGACATGCACGAAGTCGATGACCGAGCCGTCGTCGGTCGAGATCAGCACCGCGCTCGCGCCGGGTTGGCGGGCAACCAGCACGCCGTCCTCGACCGCGAGGATCTCTGGCGCGGCGCTCTCGAGCCGCAGGGTCGGCGTCGTCGTGCCTGCGACCTCGGCGGCGACGTCGGGATGAAACCGCGTGCCGAGCGCGATCGGCGCCTGAGGATGGCGACGCGAGCACGCGACGTCGTCGGCGGCGCACTGACCGACGAGCGTGGCCTGGCGCATCGCACCGCCCATCGCACAGCCGGCCGCGAGGGCAGGGACCAGGGAGAACAGGAGAAGGTGACGCATATGCGGCAGAACGACACCCGCGAGCGTCGCTTACAGCGGTGAAGCTTCGACACATGCGGTATGCGTAGAGCGTGCGCAGGAGTCTCCTAGCAGCCACGCTGCTCTTTGCCATCGCGTGTGATCGCCGTAGCCCGCGGGACAATCCACCAGCGGGGCCGACGCTGCAGGCTCCCGCGCCGGTGGTCGAGCCGACCGCCGCTGCGACCGCGCCGGGCTGCAACCTGACTCCGCGACCTCTGCGGCGGCCGATGCCGAAACGGCTCGTCGCGATCGGCGATCTCCATGGTGATCTCGCGGCGACCCGTTCGGCGCTGCGTGCCGCGGGCGCGATCGACGAGCGCGATCGCTGGATCGGCGGCGAGCTCGTCGTCGTCCAGACCGGCGATCAGCTCGACCGCGGCGATGACGAGCAGGCAATCCTCGATCTGATCTTCGCGCTCGAGACCCAGGCGAGTGCAGCCGGTGGCGCGATGATCATGCTGCTCGGCAACCACGAGCTGATGAACGCAGCCGGCGACTTCCGCTACGTGACCCCGGGAGCCGTGCGCGACTTCGACGATGCGCCCGGACTCGATCGCTCGAAGTATCCGGGCGCGCCCGAGGCGGTGCAGGGCCGGATCGCGGCGCTCGGACCGGGCGGCGTCTACGCGAAGCAGCTCGCGCGACATGACGTGATCACGATCGTCGGAGACACCGTGTTCTCGCACGCCGGCGTGCTCGGCGACTGGGTGACCCAGGTCGACGCGGTCAACCTGTCGTCACGCTGCTGGCTCGACGGTCAGGCCGGCGGGCCTGACGAGCCGCCGCTCGCGATGACCTCGCAGGAGAGCCCGGTGTGGACGCGTGCGGCCGGCCTGGACGACGTCGATTGCGCGAGCGTTTCGTCCTCGCTCGCCGCGCTCGGGGTGACGCGCATGGTGGTCGGCCACACCGTGCAGAAGCCCGGCATCACCTCGGCCTGCAACGGCAGCGTGTGGCGGATCGACGTCGGGCTCGGGAAGCTGTACGGCGGCCCGATCGAGGTGCTCGAGCTCGCCGACGGTGCGCCGCCGAAGGTCCTGCGCGGGACCCGCTGACCGCCGAAATCAGCGCCGATCAGTCGATCTCGATCTCGTCGGACTGCGGCTGCGGTGCGGGCGTTGGCTTGGTCGTCGAGTCTTTCGGCGGCAGCGCCGGCTCGCTCTTCACGGGCATCGCGGGCGCGGGGATCGTCTCCGGCCGCTGCTGGACTTCCTTGCCGGCCGGGCACACGAACGCACCCTCCTCACCACGCTCCTGGACGACGCCGCCGATCTTCGCCGGGCCGGCCGCGCCGAGCACTTCGAGATGGGCTGCCGGGACGCCCTTGGCAACCAGCCGCGCCTTGATCGCATCGGCGAGCTTCTTCGCGGCGTCTGCCTTCGGCTGCGCGAGCGCGATCAGCCACTTCGTGACCTCGGGGTGCCGGTTCATGAGCAGCGCGACCTGATCAACAATCTGGGTGCCCGCGGGGGTCAGCGACGCGCCGGCGAGCGTGGGGATCTTGCCGATCAGCAGGCGATCGCCATCGAGCGCGACGACCTGCTGGCCACCGGTGTCGGGGCAGCCGTCGTCATCCTTGATGCCATTGATCGACTCGGCTTCCATCGGGCACTTGTCCTGCGCGTCGGCGATGCCGTCCCTGTCGTTGTCGGTCTCGGGGCATCCGTCACCGTCCTCGAAGCCGTCCTTGTCCTCGGGGCACAGCGGACACTTATCGGCGGCATCGGCGACGCCGTCGTTGTCGTTGTCGGCCTCCGGGCAGCCATCGCCGTCCTCGAAGCCGTCCATGTCCTCTTCGGCGGACGGGCACTTGTCGAAGACGTCATTGAGACCGTCGCCATCGCTGTCGCGCAGGTGCGCGGGGCAACCGTCTGTCGGCTGCGGCTCCTTGCCGTCCTCTGCATCGTTCGGGCACTTGTCCTGGAGGTCGGCAAACTTGTCGCCGTCGTTGTCGAGCTCGGGGCAGCCGTCGTCATCATCGAAGCCGTCGAGATCCTCGGCGACCGTCGGGCACTTGTCCTCGTCATCGGGGCGCCGATCGCCGTCGTTATCGTCGTCGGGGCAACCGTCATCGTCCTCCCAGCCGTCGCGATCCTCGGCGACCATCGGGCACTTGTCGCGCGCGTTCGCGATGCCGTCGCCGTCGGTGTCGCGCACGTCAGGCGAGTAGCCGATCGACACGAAGAACCGCGACTCCGGCGAGCCGATGCCCTTGACCAGACCCGCGCCACCGCCGACCACGACCGCGACCGCGTTGGTCGCATACAGCCGCAGGCCACCGATGACCTCGAGCGGGCTCGCGTCGAGGCTGAAGTCGGGCAGGCCGGCGCGCCCGAAGCCCTCGCCGATCAGCGAGAACTTGTTCGTCAGGCGGACCGCGGCGCCGGCACCCCAGGTGAGCTGCTGGCCGATCGTGCTGTCGTAGATCGTCCGCGGCTTGCGGAGGATCACGCCGGTGTTCGCGCCGAGCGAGACCCGGCCGGTGTCGTACTGCGCCGCGAGCTTCGCGCGAACGGTCGGCAGGTTGTCGCCGATGAACTGGGACTCGTTGCTACCGACGCTCGTCGGGATCGAGAGCTGGCCGATGGCGCCGAGCCGCAGGCTGCCGTCGCGGTGAAAGCGCATCTTGCCCTCGAGGACGAGATCGCCGAGGCCGGTGACGCTGAGGCCATTGGGATCGGGCATGCCCGTCGAGGCCATCAGGCCTTCGCCGGTGAGCGCGAAGATGATCGGCAGGTTCGCGCCAACCTGGATGCGGTCGTCGATGCCGTACGCGACCGTGAGCTGCGCGGAGGTGATCGACTCGACGACGGTCGTGCGCTCCTCGCCAACCTCGTTGGTCTCCGGATCGACGTTGTAGATCTTGAACGGTGCCGTCATGAACGTGATCAGCGCGTCGACGGCGAGTTGGCGCTTCGCGGCGACCTCGGCGTCCGAGACGGTGAACAGGGCCTTCGGGCCGATCGCGTACTCGAACGTCTGGACGTCGATGGCTCGATCGTTCGGCGGACTCTGGGCCAATGCCGCGTTCGCGACAGCAACAGATAGACCCAGCGCCACGATGGCGCCAACCCCTCGTGGATTGCGCATTGCGAACATAGTACGCCGATCGCCGAGCGCACTGATAGGAGCCGGGCCGCGAGCCGACGTCGCCAGCAGGAATCGTGGGTAGCCGCCGGGTAACGACCGCTAGCGCCCGACTACTTCGGGAGGGCCATGTGGAACGTCCACACGACGACCGAGGTCACGGCCCGGTCATCAGTATCTTTCGCAGGATCGAACACGATCGTACGCGCACGAGACAGCGCCAGCTCGTCGAGCCCGTGACCGAGCCGGTTGAGCAGCGTCGCCGAGGTCACCTTGCCAGCGGCGTCGACGACGAGCCTGACCCGGATCGCGCCCTGGATCCCGAGCTGGCGCGCCTCTGCCGGGTAATCCGCGCCGGTGTTGAAGTATCCGTAATCCCCGCGGGGCATCGCCCGGGTCTTGATCGTCGCCACCGAGACCGGCACCGCGACCTCGCCGGCACCCTCACCCTGGCCGGCTCCGGTGCCACCGCCCGACCCGCCACGGCCGACCGGACCCTTCGGCTTGCCAGGGGCGACCGGTACGCCACGCGCGGCGGGGGCGATGTCGTCCATGCGCACCACGTCGGAGCCGCCGGGCGCGACGTCGGTCGGCGGCGGCGGGGTCTGCGGTGG
>JACCTC010000397.1 GCA_013812655.1 Deltaproteobacteria bacterium
GACCCGCCGCCACCGCCGCCGCCGGTCGATGACCCGCCGCCGCCGCCGACCGACGAGCCGCCGTGCGACCCGCACGAGTAAGCCACCCGTGAACCTCGTCCGGCGCTGATCCGGACCACGCAGTAGCCCGAACGTCGCCGGAAGCCCCGGCGGCGTTCGTTTCGTTCGGCGTTCGCAGGTCCGGCGGTTCCAGCGCGTGGAACCGTCGCGTGGCCGCTGACGCTAAACGCAAGAAACCGCCGCCGGAGATCCCGGCGACGGTTCGTTGGTCGTTCGTTCGTTCGCGAACGGGCGAGAACTTAGAACGTGACCTTCAGGGCCTTCGTGCCACCGAGCGGGCAACCGAGCTCGTTCGCCGCGGCGAGCGTGTTCTTCGCGGCCGTGATCGCGGCGGCGCGCTCGTCGCCCACGGTCTCGAGGTCGTCGACGGTGTCGACGGCCGACTTCACGAGCGCCGTCACCTGCGCCGTGGTGTACGGATACGTGACGGTGTCACCATCGGCGGTGTTCGCAACGCCGCCAAACGAATTCAGCAGGCCGGCCGTGGCGTGGCGTGCGAGCGCCATCTCGTCGCCGCCCTGCGCCCAGATCGCCGCGCCGAGCGAGAGCGCCGCGGTCGCGGTGCTGGTGATGTCGAACGTCGCGTTGTAACCATCGGTCGACAACGCGCCCGCCCAGCGGTCCGCGTGGTTGCGCCAGTAGCCGGGCGTGCAGCCCTCGGTGCCGGTGGTCGGCGGCTTGGGCTGGTAGCAGACGTTGTAGTGGCTGATCGCCGGGAGCTTGCGGTTGTAGAGCGGCGAGTGCAGGCCGGTGTCGTCGGTGATGCCGAGACCCTGATAGGTGTAGAGGTTGTAGCTCGGGCCACCCTTGACGATCACGGCGAGGATCTCGACGTCGTCCGCGAGGTCGAAGCCGAGGAACGGCTGGCTGATCGTGAACGTGCCCGCGGCGTTCGAGGTCGTGACCGGGGGATCAACCTTGAAGCCCTTCATCTCGGCGTTGTAGTCCCAGCCGCCGAGGACGCTGAGGTCGTAGCAAATCTGGTCGTCATCGTGCGCGACGAAGTTGTTCGGGAACGCCGTCGGCTGAATGCCTGCCGTGGTTGGAGCGCCAGCGCCGTCGCTGGCCTTCGCGGCTCCCTGGGTCTCGCCAAGGTCCACGTCGGTGCAGCCTGAGAAGGCGAGGGTGGTGAGCGAGGAGAGGAGGAGCTTGGAGACGCGCATGGCTTGGATGATCCTTGGGTGTGGGCGGCTGAGCAGGGGTTCGTGTGTGCTCGGGTGCTACAGCACCTTCCGTGCCGGGCGTGTCACGTATGCATATGTTCCATTTTACTTACCAACACTTACGCATACCCCACTGCTGCCCGTGACAGCTTGTCACGGGTAGCACCACATGTAAGCCAACCAGCCGTTCCGATTGACCGCGAGACCGGAGCGCACTGGCGACTCGAGTGGTCGGGTAGCGGTGGGTGCGGGCGCCGGTCAGCGATCGCAGCTGCGGTCAGCGCCCGGCTGTATGACCGGACCACGACTCGTAGTCGGCGATTCGCTTCGAAAGCAGCGTGACGTCCTCGCCCTGCGTCGCGCGCTCCTCGGCGGCGACGACCAGGAGGCCCATCGCCGCCTGCAGCAGGCGTCCTCCGGTCAGCGGCAAGTTCGCGCCGCGCAGCGCGTACTCGCGAACCTCGCCGATCCGGAACGCGACCTGGCCGACCTGCAGGTACTCGCCGCGCAGGAAGCATAGATCGCTGCCGACGAGCAGGGCGTGCTCGAGCTCGCGGCGTGCGGACGCCTCGCCCTTGCCCTCGGCCTGCGCGCGCATGCGACGCTTCGCGTCCTCGTAGACCTCGGGGCGCGTGATCGGCGCGTCGCGTGTGTACGGCGCGAGCTGCTCGGAGATGCCCTTTGCGGCTTCCGGTCCATCCGCGACGTGGAGCGCGACCTCGAGATCGCCGAGCGCGAGCAGCAGATCACGGCTGCGCGAGCGGCGCCGCGCCTCGCTGAACCGCTCGTGCGCGAGATATGCGAGGCCTGCGCACGCGAACACGCCACCGGGCACGATCGAGAGCGCAGCGGCGGCGACGCCGGCGGTCGCGATGCCCGACCACACGAGCGGGCTCGTCGGCGAACGGCCGATCAGCTCGACCCGATCGAGCAGGCGCGCGTCGAGCCTGATGATCGGGTTGCCGGGCGGTGCGATCACGAGCCACGCACCATCGACGCCGATGCCGCTGCGCGGCAGCAGGCGGGCGCGATCGATCGTGCTCGGGACAACGTCCATGGTCATCCGAGATCGACGACACCGACCTCTGCGAGGTGGGCGAAGGCGAGCAGGGCCTCGGCTTCGCGCACGCCGGCCGAGCGCACGAGCGAGAGCAGGTCCCAGCGCCCATCGATGCGCTTCGCGAGCTCGACCTCGACCGTCGATAGCCCGAGCTCCGACGACGCGCTCGCTTCGAGCTCGCGCAGCCGCCGCGGCACGCGATGTCGCGAGAGCAACTGCTTCGCGACCTCGGCAACGCGCGCACGCTCGATCGACGCGAACGACTTGCGGACCTCGGCATTGCTCGGATCCTGGTGAAGCGCTTGCGTCGCCATCGCGAGCGCACCGGCGCGATCGCCCTGGCGGAGGCGGCCGCGCGCACCGGCGGCGAGCTCGACGGCCGAGTTCGTGCGCTCGCGGTACCGGCGATCGACGATGAGCGTGCCCGACTCGACCATGTGTGCGAGTGCGTCGAACGTGGCGTAGCGCTCGCCCGCGAACGCGGCCGCGATATCCGACGCGCTCCGGCGATCCGCGGCGAGTGCCCAGATTCGCGCGAGATCGATCACCTCATCGCTGCCAGCGGCCGGCGGCGTGATCGCTGGTGGCGCGTAGAACAGCACGTCATCGGCGCCGAGCACGTGCATGATCTCGCGCATGCGGGGCATGCGGCGGCGCGCGACCGTGATGCAGATTTCGATCGGCAGCTGCGCGTTGACGCCGGTCGCCGGCATCTGCGTCTTCGGCACGGCGTCGAACGTGCCCTCGCTCCACGTGCACACGTCGGTCACGGTCTCGCGGATCTTGGTGGCGAGGATGTCGATCAGATCGTGCTCCGTGATCAGGCCCGCCATCACGAGCACCTTGCCAAGCGGGACGCCGGTCTCGGCGCGAGTCTCGAGTGAATCCGCCAGCGCGCGGTCGGCGACCAGCCCCGAGCTCACCATGATCACCCCGAGTTGCTCGTCGCGCCGGTTCGAGCTCGCCCACACGATCGTGCCGTCCTCGACCACGAGGCTACGCACGGTGCCGCGGCGTTCGAAGGTGACCGGGCCCGACAGCTTGCGCCGGCCGACCCACTCGAGCACGTCCTCGGCGGGCATCGTGCTCAGCGCGCCGCGCACCGACATCTAGGGCCTGCCTCGACGCACCATGGGTCCCACAGCATAGCGGAAGATCGTGGGCCGGGATTTCCGGGCGCGGGAGATCGGTTATCTTGTCACCAATGGCCGACGACCCGTCGAAGAAAGATCTCCCCACGGCCAGCGTGGTGCCTCCGAGAACCGAGCGCGGCGGCATGGTGATCGACCCGACCGTGCTCGTGGCCGGCAGCCTGGTCGCGCTGGTCGGCGTCGGCGTGCTCGCGGCGTTCTTGTGGATGGTACCCAGCGCGGCGGCGCGCGAGGCCGTCTCGGCGTGTCGCGGCATGCGCGGCTTCGAGCGGGTCAACCCGGCGCTGTGCCCGGCGGGCCAGCCCTGCAACTTGCCCGTACCTGCTCCCGACTTCACGGCAACCGACCACCAGGGCAAGCCGGTGAAGCTCTCGGACTTCCGTGGCAAGGTCGTGCTCCTCAACTTCTGGGCGTCGTGGTGCGGCGTCTGCAAGACCGAGAAGCCCTCGCTCGCCGGCACCTCGGGTGACCTCGGCAGCGACGACTTCGTGGTCATCTCGCTCGCATCGGATCGTACCTGGAGCGACGTGCTGGTCGCGACGATCCGCGCCCTCGCGCCGCACGCCACGGTCCCGACCGCCGAAACCGGTGACCTCCCGCTGTCCGCGGCGCTCGACGCGTACCGCAAGGCGCTGCCGTCGGGCGTGCCGTACAAGGTGCTGCTCGATCCGCCCGCGGATGATGGCAACATCGGTGCGATCACCGCGAGCTGGGGCATCAAGGCGGTTCCCGAGAGCGCGCTGATCGACCGCAAGGGCAACATCCGCGCGTACTTCGTGAACAAGCGCGACTGGGAGTCGCCGGTGGCGCAGACGTGTCTGCGCTCGATCATCGACGAGGACTGACATGGCGAGAGTTCTCGTGATCGATGACGAGCAGGACGTGGTCCGGCTCATCGTCAAGGTGCTGTCGGGCCGCGGCCACGTGGTCCAGATCGCGCGTGACGGTGCGAGTGCGCTCGCGCGCGTCAAGCACGAGCCGCCGGACGTGATCCTCCTCGACAGCGACCTGCCGAAGATCGACGGCGCCGAGGTCTGTCGCCGCATCAAGACCGACTCGAACACCGACAAGATCCCGATCGTGATGATGACGTCGTCGTACATCGACATCTACGACATCGGGGCCGACGGCGGTCCGGATGCGTTCGTCGTGCGGCCGTTCGTCCGCGAGGTGCTCGCGAACGTCGTCGAGCGCGTGCTGTTCCCGCGGTGATGCGTCGCGTTCCGTTCACGATCCTCACCGGCTGGCTCGGTGCCGGCAAGACAACGGCACTCAACCGCATGCTGCGGGTCGCCGGTGGCTCGCGCGGCCCGAAGATCGCGGTGCTCGTCAACGAGCTCGGCCGGATCGCGATCGACACCCAGCTGATCGTCGGTCGCGGCGGCGATGTCCTCGAGCTCGCGGGCGGCTGCGTGTGCTGCAAGGTCGACACCAAGAACGATCTGTGGGACGGGATCGCGGACATCATCACGCGGAGCGAGCCCGACCACGTCGTCCTCGAGACGACCGGCATCGCAGAGCCCGCGGCGATCCTCGAGGGGCTGTTCCGCGTGCCCGACGCCGTGCGCGAGCGCATCTTGCCCGCCGGCGTGGTCTGCGTGGTCGATGCCGAGACCGGTGGCGACGCGCTGGTCACCCGCGAGGAAGCCCGTGAGCAGGCGATGGCTGCCGATCGCGTGCTGCTCTCGAAGCTCGACGTCGCGCCCGCCGACGCGGTCCGGCGTGTCCATGCGCGACTCGACGAGCTGGCCCGCGCCGCCGAGCGCGCCAGCTTCCGCGATGACGATGCCGGGATGCGCGCGATGACGGCGTGGATCGTCGAGACGCGCCCGCTGCGCGCGTGGACCGAGGGCAAGCGGACGCACGATCACGCGCACGGTCACGCGCACGATCACGCGCACGGTGGTCATCACCATGCGAACCAGCTCGTCGCGATCGCGTTCACCGACGATGCACCGCTGGTCGGCGAGCGCGTGCTCGCGGTACTGACGTCCCTCGGTGATCGGCTCGTCCGCGCGAAGGGCTTCGTCCACCTCGCCGGTGATGATCGCCGCGGCTTTGTCGAGCGTGCCGGCGTACGCACGTCGCTGACCCATCGCGAGCCGTGGGGCCACGCCGTGCGCCGCACCGAGCTCGTCCTGATCGGCGACGATCTCGACGACGCGGCGATCCACCGCGCGCTGTGGGCCTGCCGCGCGGCGGGCTAAGCCACCGCGCGTTCAGATGCCGTCGCGCCAGCTCTTGTGGCGGAGCGTGATGCCGAGCTCCTGCTTCATCCGCGCGTTCGCGATCCGGCGATCCGCGGTGAGCATGCCGGCGACCTCGGGCGAGACCGCCGTGACCGGGACGCGCGGCGATGACGCGACGCCGAGGTTCGCCGCGATCGCATCGGCGACCTCGCCGATCGGTGCGGGATCGTCATCGGCGACGTTGACGTGACCGGTGACCGGGCGGGTCCCGGCGGCGACGATCGCGGCCACGAGATCGACGACGTGGATCCGGCTGACGTGGCTCGTGCCATCGCCGATCACGCGGTGCGTGCCCTCGCGGATCCGGTCGGCCATCTTGCGGCCGGGCCCGTGGATACCGGCGGCTCGGAGCACGACCCATGGGATCGTCGCCTGCGCGATCGCGGCCTCGGCGACCACGCGCGCGCGACCCGAGGCGGTGGTCGGCTCGAGGGGCCAGCTCTCGTCGACCCACGCGCCGCCCGCCGGTCCGTAGACGCCCGTGGACGATACGTAGACGAGCTTCGCGGCGTCCCGCGCGGCGTGAAGCAGCACTGCGATCTCGCCGGCGGGGTCGTGGCCGGGCGGGGCGAGGCAGACGACGATGGCGCCAGGCGGGAACACGCCTTCGAGCGTCGACGGGTCGTCGAGGTCTGCGCCGACACCCCGGGCCCCGAGCTGCTGGGCGAGCTCGTTCGCCGCCGTCCGATCGCGCCGCGTGATCGTCAGCGCGGCACCACGGCCGGCGAGCGTGCGCGCGAGATATGACCCGGTGTAGCCGCAGCCGACGATCACCCAGGGCGGACCGGACATTCCGGTGATCTTGGCATGATTTTGCGCATGTCCCGGTCTGCCCGTTAAAATGAGAAGTCTTTGCGCACCGTGTCTTTCAGGATCGCCATCGCGGTTGCCGGGCTCGCGGCCTGCGCACACCCGCCCCACAGCGCGCGGCTCGCCGTTGACGCACCCGCGGTGCGCCCGGCAGATCAGACGCGGCACTACACGGTGTGGCTCGGTGGCGCGCGCGTCGGCACTGCGGTCGAGACCGAGCGGTGGTCGTACCGGGGCGTCACCTTGCGGCGCACCGAGACGATGCGGTTCCTGCGTGGCGACGCGCCGATCACGCTGGTCACGACGATCGTGATCGAAGCGAATGCGGCGCTCGTGCCGTCGAGCATGAGCTGGACCGAGGAAGGCCCCGCGCTGCGGCGCGCCGATGCGATTCGCGAGGACGGCCGGTGGACCATCCGCGCCAGAGATCGCGACGGCAACCTCGATCGCGGCGAGCTGGTGACGCTCCCCGACGACGCGGTTCCCGCCGAGCTCATGCCGCTGCTCACCCGCCGCGATGGTCACTTCGCGGGTCGCGTGTTCTTGCCAGCGCGCGGCTTCCTGCTCGGCCATGGCCGGGTCGAGCCTGCCGCGCCGGGCCGACTGGTCGCGCGGCTCACGCTCGACGGCGGTGCGGTCGCCGAGGCGACGATCGACATCGATCAAGACGGCGGGTACACGCGTATCGTCGACGGCGAGGGCGTGATCGCGTCGCAGGTCTCCGCGGTGCACGCGGCCGTACCGTTCGAACCGGTCGATCTGATCGCCGCGACCGCGATCCCGATCACCGGGCCGCGCTCCGGATCGCACCTCGTGATCGACGGCGACATGGCGCTGCCCCCGGTCCCGGGTCAGCACGCCCGGCCGGCGCGCGCGGGGATCGAGCTCTCGCTGTCGTCCAGGCTGCCGGGCGCGCTCCCCGACGAGGCGCGTGGTCCGGATCGGTCAGGCGAGATCCGCGACCTCGTCACTGCGGTGCGCGCCAGCATCGTCCCCGATCTGGCGACCGGTCCGACGACCGCGAAGCAAGCCGCCGCCGCCACGGCCGGTGACTGCACCACGTTCGCGCTCGCCTACGCGGCCCACGCGGCGCGCCGCGCGATCCCGACGCGCGTCGTGACCGGCCTGCGAGTCGACGGCGACCGGCTGATCCGCCACCGCTGGGCGGTGAGC
>JACCTC010000431.1 GCA_013812655.1 Deltaproteobacteria bacterium
GCGGCGGCCCGCTCGAGCCGGCGCTGCAGCTCGATGCCCCCGAGCGGCAGCGGCAACCCGAGCCGCGCGAGGTCCGCGAGCTCGATCGAGACGACCAGCCCCGAATTCGCGTACGGCGAGTCGCGCCGCGACAGGCTCATGCCGTTGACCACGACACCGCCAGGCTCGGTCGCCGCCGGGACGATCCAGCCGCCCGGGCACATGCAGAACGAGAACGCGCCGCGCCCGTCCGACGGCGTGAACGCGAGGCGGTAGGACGCCGCCGGCAGCCTGGCGTGGCCGGCCGCGCGTCCGTACTGGATGCGATCGATCAGAGGCTGCGGGTGCTCGATGCGGACGCCCATCGCGAACGGCTTGGCCTCGAGCGGGACGCCCGCGCGGAGCGCCATCTCGTGGACGTCGCGCGCCGAGTGGCCGGTCGCGAGCACGACGGCGCGCCCGAGGAGCTCGGCACCGTCGGCGAGCCGCACGCCGATCGCGCGCCCGTCGCGGACCACGAGCTCGATCGCGCGCGCGCCGAACCGGACCGCGCTACCGACGCTCTCGAGCCGCTCGCGCAGCGCGGTGATGACCTTCGGCAGCTTGTTCGAGCCGATGTGCGGTCGGGCGTCGACGAGGATCTGCTCCGGGGCGCCGTGCAGCGCGAGGATCTCGATGACGTCGCGGACGTCGCCGCGCTTGTGCGACCGCGTGTAGAGCTTGCCGTCGGAATAGGTCCCCGCGCCGCCCTCGCCGAAGCAGTAGTTGCTGTCCGGATCGACGTGGCCGTGCTGGGTCAGCCCCTTGAGGTCCCGCCGCCGCGCCTGTACGGGCTTGCCGCGATCGAGCACGATCGCCGGGATGCCGGCGCGCGCGAGCTCGTAGGCGCAGAACAGTCCGGCCGGCCCGGCGCCGACGACGATCACCGGCGGACCGCTGACCTCGCGGAGCGGTGGCCCACCGAGCGCGGTGCCCGGTTGGGCGACCCCGACGACGAGGTGAAACCGGATCCGGCCGCGGCGCGCATCGATCGACCGCTTGCGCAGCTCGAGCGGCGGCAGCGCGCTGACCGGCACCTCGAGCTGGGCGGCGAGCCGCGCCGCGATCGACACCGGGTCATCCGGGTCGTCGAGGCCGATCTCGACGCTGTAATCTCGCTCGGGATCGAGCTGCATCCGACGCGCGACTATGGCACGTCGCCGTATTACCGTCCCGCCATGCGCAGGATCCTCGTCGTGCTCGTCATGCTCGTGGTCGGTGGTTGCGGCAGCAAGAAAGAAGGCGGCGGGACCGGCTCGGGGGCTGATCCCAAGCCCGTCGAGCCGACGCCGATGACGTGTCCGCCTGGCAACGTCGTGCAGAACGGCGCGTGCGTCGCGGTCGTCACGCCCGAGAAGGTCGCGGTCGTCGTCCAGCAGCAGAGCCGGATCGACGAGCTCGCGAAGTTGCTCGATCAGGTCGAGGTCGTCGCCGCGCCGATCGAGCTCCTCGACGGGTTTCGCCAGCTGCCGCAGTGGAAGACGCTCGCCGAGCGCTCCGTGAAGCTGCGGGTCGCCGATACCGTGGTCGGCACGCTCAACGATGCCGTCAAGAAGCTCCGCGAGCTCAAGGCCAGCCTCGGCGAGGCGTCGTTGCGGCTCGGCAACCTCAAGGGCGAGCTCGACGCGGTGATGACGAACACCGGCACCGCGCGCCAGCTCGAGGAGGTCCGCACCAAGGTCTCGACCGAGCTGCGCGGCGCGATCGAGCCGCTCGCGCTCGAGGTCCAGGACACGATCCAGAACGCGCTCACCCCGCTCGCGACCCAGCTCTCCGACATGGCGGACCTCGTCCTCGGGGCGTGCGCGATGGCGAAGCTGTCGGGGGGCGGCCCCGAGATGACGAAGATGTGTGCCGGCGCCCGCGACGCCTTCGACAAGGGCAAGGCCTTCGTCGACGACTTCAAGGCCCGGCCCGCGGCGATGTTCGCCGAGGTCTCGGCGAGGCTCGAGACCGAGCTCGATCTGCTCGTCGACAGCGCGACGAAGCAGGCGATCGACACCGCGCAGACCCAGGTCAGTGCCGTGCTGAACCTGCCGCCCACAGGCACCAGCACCGGCTCGGCCGCAGGCTCGGCCGGCTCGGCCGGCTCGGCCGCGGCGCCGCAGTAGCGCGCGATCAGTTCATCGTCGCGTCGTCGGAGCCATCGTCGACAACGTCATCGACCTCGGCGGCGACATCGGGAACCGCGACGACCGCGATGTCATGGGCGGGACGCGCGTTGTCGTCGCCAGCATCGTCGGCTTCGTCGTCGGGGCCACGCGGCGGTGCGATGGCATGCTTGCGCGCCTCCTGATAGGCCGCGGTGCCGGCGAACCGCGCGAGCCACTGCTTCGCGGTCTTCTCCTGCCAGCCCCATTGCTGCGCGAGGACGTGGAACATCCCGCCGATCAGACGCGGGTCCGACGGCGGATCGTCGAGGAGCTCCCACTTCACGTGGACGTTCGAGTGCCGCAGCATGCGATCGAACAGCCGGATGGTCGGCTCGTCGAGGTCGCGGCGGAGCGCGGTCACCGCCGCCTCGAGCAGGTGAGCGTCGGGGTCGAGCAGCATGGCCTCGTGGTCGCCGGAGCGATCGAGGACATCGTGTGCGGCCCTCACGATCGCGGGACGCGCCGCAGCGAGGACGCGGCGGCCGGCCTCGGCGATCAGCGCCGCGCGGCCGACCAGGCCGGGCTCGCCGATCAGTCGTGCGAGGGTGGCGTCGTCGAGGGTCCGCGCTGCGCGACGGTCGAAGACCTGGGCAGCGGGCAACGGCCGGCCGAGCTGCGCGAGGATCGCGTGCGCGCGTGCGCGGATGTCGGGCTCGGCAAACCGCGTGAGCCAGGCGAGGTCGGCAGGGTCGGCGAGCTCGGGCAGGCTCTCGACAGCGCGCAGGGCGATCCTGATGCTGCGCAACGTGGTGTCGTGATCGTAGGCGACGCGCGTGAGGCCTTCGCGCACCATCGCGCGGAGCCGCTGGCCGGTACCCGCCGATCCCGTGATCGTCCCCGTACCTGCAAGGACGAGCGCGACCTCGCGAGCGAGGTTGGCCGGCGTATCGTCGCGGGCCAGTGTGGTCTCGACGAGCCGCCGGTGTGCCTCCGCGCGCCGCGGCGCCGGGAGCTGCTGGGCGAGCCGGCCGTACGCGAGGTGCAATGCGGCCGCGAGCGGTCCGTCGCCGCGCTCGCGGATCGTCTCGAGGATCGCGTCGAGCACGGCATCGTCTACGTCGCGCGGCTCGAGGGTCGCCGCCAGGCACGATGCGAGCGCATTGGCGGCGGCCGGGCGCGCCTCGTCGTGATGTTCGCCAGGTGCCGCGACCAGCCGGGCGAGGGCCGGAATCGCTGCCGGGTCCCCGATCTCGCCCAGCGCGGCGGCGGTCCGCGCGAGGAAGTCCTCCTTGCTGATCGCGTCGAGCGGGCTCGTGATCGGGTTGTCGTCGAGGACCTGGATCAGGGCCGCCACGCTCGCGCGATCGCGGAGCGCGCCGAGGATGTCGACGACCGCACGCCGGCGGTGCTCGAACCGTTGCGAGGTGGCGAGGAGCGGCCGCAGTGCGTCTGCCGCACGTGGATCGAGTAGGCCCGCGCGGCCGCGCGCCACCAGGAGCTCGCCGGCGTGCCGGGTGATGTGCTGGCTTCCGTCGTCATGGTCGTCGTCGCCGCCGCCGTCGGGCACGTCGTCGTCCGCGCCGTCGTCATCGCTGTCGTCAGCGCTGTCGTCAGCGCTGTCGTCAGCGTCATCACCGCTGTCGTCAGCGTCATCACCGCTGTCGTCGTGGACGTTATCGGCGGCCGTAACGGGCTGCGTGACCAGGTCGATCGCGAGCTCGCGCAGCATCTGTGCGACCTCCTCGTTCGACCACGTCGTCTGCGTATCGATCCAGGCGTCGACCGCGCTGTCACCACCGGCGGCGTGCACGGCGAGCAAGGGGTTACCGCCGAGCACGAACGGCGTGACCTCGGCGGAGCCCTCGGTGTCTTCCATCAGGCCCGCGAACTTCTGGGCTGTCGTCGCGCCGCCGAACCGCGCGTGCAATACGGGCACGACCTCGTCGATCTTCGAGAGCACCCACAGCAGGTGGTGAGCTTGCTGGTCCGTCGTGCACGGCACGCCGAAGCGGTCGACCCACAGGTGCGCCGAATGATGAATGCGATCGACCGTCACCGAGGCGTTGCGATAGCGACCACCGTACGGCGCGAGCCACAGCGCGTGGAAGCCGAGCAGCACGGTGCTCTCGCCCGCGATGGACGGCCCGCCCAGCTTGAATGCGACCCCGAAGTCCTCCCAGTCGAGGTCATCGAGGATCGCCGGGTAGCCGTCGACCGGAAACCGCACGTGCGTGACCTCCGGTGGCGGGCCGTGCGACCACACCGCGAGCTCGTCGTTGTCATGGACGTCGTCGTCGTGGTCGACAACCACGGTGGGCAGGCTCGTGCCGGTCTGGAAGAACCACGCGGCATCGACGCCGGTGCCCGCAGCGGCCTCGATCAGCCGGTACTGCTCCTCGAGGTCGGGACCGGGCGCCGGCGGCGTCCACGGCATGCCGACGATCTGCATGGCGTCCTCGATCGCATCGGGCAGCTCGGCGATGAAGGCATCGGCGTCGGGGATCAGCGAGCTCAGGTGACGGATCACGGCGACCAGGCCATCGCGATCGGTGGGCTCGGCGAGCCGCAACACGACGAAGGCGAACGCGGGCTCGCCCTGTCGCGGCTCGAGCCCCGTGACCCGCACCATCAGTTGCCTTCTCGCTCGGCGTGCCACGCACGGAACAGCGCCTGGAACGCCGGCCACTCGAGGAGCTCCCCGAGGTCGGTATCGATCTCGATCTGAGCCAGGTGGTCGTACTCGTGCTCGACCGCGAGCTTCACCTGCTCGAACGCCTTCGGGTAGTCACCGACGGCGGCATAGGCACACGCCGCGGAGTGATAGAGGTACGGGTTCTCGTGCGCGACGGCCTGCGCGCGGTCGGCGATTCGCACCGCCGCTTCGAACGCGCGTGCGGCATGCGCCTGGATGCAGGCGTTGTTGAGCGAGCGGAGATACCCCGTGCGGTCGTCGCCCTCGTCGGGGAATGGCAGCTCGAGCAAGCGGTCGTACAGCGAGATCGCGACGTCGCGCTCGCTGGCCTCGATCGCCTTGTACGCGAGCTCGCCGAGCAGCGTCACGTCGTCGGGCAGCACGGCCACCAGCCGGCGTAGCTGGTGCGGTGCCCGCTCGACGATCGCGTCGGCGAGGCTCGCGTAGAGCTCGTCGGGAACCTCGTCGGGCTCGCCGCGCAGGACGATGTCGACGGCCTCGTCGAACCGTGGGTGATCGAGGTCTGCCATGCGGACCGCGATGTTGACCTGGACGCTCCGCGCGAATTGCACGAGCCAGGTCACCAGCTCGTCGGCCTTGCCCTCGAGACCTGCGCGCTCGCCATCGAGCAGCAGCATCGCGTGCGTGAACTGGACGTCGGTGTCGTCCGGTGCGAGGCGAAGGGCGCGCTCGGTCATCGCTAGGGCAGCGAGCACGCGATCGGCCGACGGTGGTGCGGCGGCCTCGTCGTCGTCGTCTTCGTCGTCGTCGTCCTCGTCTTCTTCGTCGTCGTCTTCGTCGTCTTCGTCGTTGTGGGCAGCGTCGTCGTCGGCAGCATCGGCCAACCGCTCGCCTGCGAGCCGTGCGTTCTCGGCGTCGAGGAGCTGCTTGGCCTCGTCGGGATCGGCGATTCCACGAACCTCGATCGCCTCGCCATCCTGGCCGTGGATGAAGCTCGGCGTCACGACGATCTCGAGCGCCGGCCAGGCCTCGAAGTGGTAGATGCCTGCAGCGCACGCCGCGAGTGCACGCTCGAGCTCGCGCGCCAGGGCTGGCGTGATCGCGAGGACACAGGCGTCACCCTCGGCCGTGCAACCCGGGCTCGTTGCCGCGCGCAGGTGCAGCGTCCGGTCGCGTCCGCGTAGCTCGTAAGGCCGGCCGTGCAGGATGCGCCCGCGCATCGCACGCGGCAACGCTGCGGCACACAGCGCACCGAGCTCGATCCGGACGTGGCCATCGGCGAGCTCGATCGCCAGCTCGCCCGCGAACGTCAGCTCCTCCGACAAACCATCGCGCGCGATGTGCTCCTCGATCTGCGTGATCGTCACCGGGTCGACGAGCACCGACTCGCGCGTCAGGTTCGTGACGAGATACGGCAGGCGCTGCCGCAGGATGTCGACGAGACCGGACGTCGACCACTCCTGGATCAGCCGGTACTCGTCATCGGTGATCCCGACGACCTGCACGAACCGCGCGTGCCCGAAGGGCGACTCGAAGCGGCCGAGCTCGGGGTCATCGGTGAAGCAGATCGCGGTGATCCGGGTGTCGTGGCCGAGCGCGATCGGCCCGATGAGTCCCATCTTGTGACCGGGCGCGAACCGGTTGCCGGTGCCGAAGACGTAGCGTGCGAGGTTCTGCAGGAGGTCGAGCACCCACGCCGGCGGCTCGTCCTCGACGACTTCACGCGCGAGTCGGAACGTCAGCTCGAAGCCAAACCCACTGTCTTCATCATCGGGCCCCGCTCGTTCGCGTTCGATCTCGGGTTCCTTGCGGAACAGATCGGTGAAGCCGTACGTCACGAAGTGCCAGTGCGGGACCGGCTCGCTGCGCGGATAGGCCGAGATCCCGTGCAGCGGATCGTTGCCGCCGAGCTCGTACGGCAGGATCGCGCGCTGTGGGTGGTAGTGCTGCGGCTTGGCGTCGCCGTAGAGCGGATGAAGCGCGGCGTCGATCGCCGCCCAGCCAGGAGCCGCACGACCGGCGGCGGCGGCGTCGCGGTCATCCTGCGCGATCGTGGTGTCGGTGGACACGCGCCGGCGGTGCAGCACGCCAACGAGGTCGTCGTCGCGCAGGAGGCTGCCGACCAGCACGGCCTCGAGCTCGCTCGACAGCTCGCCGGCGAGTCGCGGCAGCGCGACTGCACGCTCGTCGTCACGCAGCTCGCGGAGCGCATCGAGCGCTGCGATCTGCGGGCCCTGCACGTGGGCGAGCCGCTCGAGCAGCGCGCGGTGCGCGACGCCATCGCCGAGCCATCGCCACGCCAGCTCGGACCAGCGCGAGGGCTCGACGGCGGCAAGCTCGGTCATGACCTCGGCGGTGCGCGCCCTCGCCTGCCTGGCACGCGCGTCGGCTTCGGCCTCGCGGGCCGCAGCGCGTCGCGGATCGAGATCGAGCGCGCGAAACGCCGCGACGTGCGCGCGGACATCGCGGATCGTGCCGAGCTCGTTGCGCCCGGCGAGCAGCTCGTCGAGCAGCGTCGCCGCATCGCGCACCAGCCGCGCGGCATGGCGGCGCCCGACCTCGAGGTAGCTGGCGAGCTCGGGCTCGTCGAACAGGAACGCGCGCCACATCGCGTAGAGCGCGGTCGGGATGCGCTGCTCGCAGGCCTCGAGGCGCGCCGGCAGCTGATCCGCGGGCAGCACGCCGTTGAGCGCAGGCAAGAACAGCGCCGGGATGTCCTCGATCTCGGTGACGCCGTCGTGCTCGAGCAACGCGCAGATCCAGCGGGCTCGGTGAAAGAACAGCTCGCTATCGCGGCGCCTGGGCTCGAGAGGCTCGAAGCCAGGATCCTGGTCGTCGAGCGAGAAGTGCCAGGTCGGCGCGACCTTGCGACGCAGCTGCACGATCCCGTTCGCGTACACGTCGTTCGCGATCCAGCGCTCGTCGCCGGCCTTCACGATCGCCGCGAGGTACACGAGGCTGTCGAGCGAGTCCGCGAACACGCCCGAGAACGTGGCGGTCTCGTGATCGTGGTGGAGAACCTGACGGCGGCCATCCCACTCGTAGAGCTCGAGGTGGTAGCTGTCGCCGTTACCCTGCGACCCGATCTCGAACACGCCGGTGAACGCCTCGGCGAGATCGGTGCCGAGGTAGGCGCGCTGGTTGCGGCGGATCAGCAGCTCGAACAGATTGTGCTCCCCGACGTCGGGTAGCAGCGCGCTGTCGACTCCGAAGTCCTCGAAGCGGGTCCACGGGTCGTGACCGGCGACCTGCTCGAAGAGCTTCCGCGCCTCGGTCGGCAGCGCGATACCGTAGATCGCCTGGAAGTCGTCCGCGGTACCAGGCCGCGCCAGCACCTTGATCGCGTCGTCCTCCGCATCATCATCGTCATCGTCATCGTCATCGTCATCGTCATCGTCATCGTCATCGTCATCGTCGTCGTCGTCGTCATCGTCGTCGTCATCCTCGTCCTCGTCGTCTTCGTCATCCTGGTCATTGTCCGCTTCGGTGGCCTGCGAGGCCGCCAGGTACTCGGCCAGGCCGCGCTCGATGAAGTCGGCGGGCCCTGCGGCGAACACTGCGTCGAGCGAGCGAGCGACATCGAGCGCTGGACCGCGGTCGCGCCAGGTCACGTCGCCGGGCGGCGCGAGCTTGACGATCAGACCTCGATCACCGCCGATCAGCACGCCTCCACCGAACCGCGTGATCGACCACAGGTGCGCGAGCCCGAGGTCGCACGCGAGCGCCCGCCACGTTCGACCGTCGTCGCGCGAGATCACGATCTGCCCGCGGTCGCCGACCGCGACCGTCGCCCCGTCCGGCAGCGTCGCGATCGCCTCGAGATCGCCGGTGACCGTCGACGAAGCACGCGAGTACCACTGGCCATCCGGCGATCGCGCGATGAAGCCACCGTCACCGACGACGAGCCACGTGCCCTTGCTCGTGATCGCGAGCCCGGTCAGGGCCGTCTTCGCGCCGCACGCGATGGCCTCGATCGCCAGCGCCCGCTGGTCGCCCGCGCGCCACCTTCGCACCAGCCCGTCGGCGCCGAGCACGACGAGCTCGTCGCGGATCGCGTACACCGCGGTGAGCTTCGCGGTGGTCCCGAGGTCGATCCGGATCACATGCGTCCCGAGGATGCGCGCGGCGTAGCCATGATCGCCGACGACCCACAACGCACCATCGGCGGCGAGCGCGAGCCCGAACAGGCAGGCGTCGGTGCCGGTCTCGATGACCACCCAGCTCGCACCGTGATCGCGCGACACCGCGAGCTGGCCGTACTCGCCGCACGCCCAGATCGCATCGGCGACCGCGATCACGCCGCGCAAGCCGACGGCACCCGGCGCGTCCCGGACCTCGAAGTCCCGCGCGTTCGCGGATGCGACCACGGTGGGCGCACGGTTCGAGATGCCGCCGAGCCCGACGATCATCTCGTCGGTGACGATGACCCCGGCAAGGTGGCCGAGCTCGTCGTTCGCGCGCTGCAGCACCGTCAGCTCGAGCTCGCTCATGTCGCTAAAAAGCTTCGCCGAAGGGGTGCGCGCGTGCCTCCGGAGTGGATGGCAATTGCGCGGAACGAAACCGGCCTGGAAGTTATGCCTTGAGCACGCCGGGCAGCAGTGCGGTGCCGTCGTCGCCCATCCGATCGACGGTCACGCCGACCGCCGCCAGCATCGTCTTGAACAGGTTGCCGACGGTGCGGATCGCGGGCGGCTGCGACGCGAAGCTCATGTGCTGACCGGTGTTGATCGTGCCGCCGGCGCCGCCGAACACCACGATCGGCATCCGGGTGTGCGCGTGCGAGTTGCCATCCTCGATCTCGCTCGAGAAGAAACCGATCGTGTGATCGAGGACCGAGCTGCCGTCGGTCTCCTTCACCGCCTCGAGCTTGCCGAGCAGATACGCGAGCTGCTCGACCTCCCAGGTATCGATCCGGCGCAGCAGGTCGCGCTTGGCGGGATCGCTCTGGTGGTGGGACAGATCGTGGTGCGCGTCGCTGATCCCGAGGTGCGTGTGGCTGCGGTTCGAGCCGGCATTGCCGAGCATGAACGTGGCGACGCGGGTCTGGTCGCACTGGAAGGACAGCGCGATCAGATCGAGCATGAACTTCACGTGGTCGACGTAGTCGAGCTCGCCGGCCGGTCCGGGCCCCGGCGCGCAGATCGACGACGGCAACGCGAGCCGGGTCTCGAGCTCGCGCACGCCGGTCAGGTACTGGTCGAGCTTGGCCTGATCGGTCTTGCCGAGCTTGCCGCGCAGGCTCTCGGCGTCGCCGCGCGCGTAGTCGAGCACGCTCGTGCGGTAGCGCAGCCGCTTCTGGATCTCGGCCGCTGTCAGGTTCGGATCGAAGCCCGCGAACAGCCGGTCGAACGCGACCCGCGAGCTCGTCAGCTTCGGCATCGGCGTCGTCGCGTTCGCCCACGAGATGTTGCGGCTATACGCGCAGCTGTAACCGGAGTCGCAGCCGCCGACACTCGCCCCGCCCTCGATACCGAGCTCGAGCGAGCGGAACCGCAGCCCCGCACCGAGCTCGGTCGCGGCGAGCTGATCGGCCGACGGGCCGTTGCGGATGTCGGAGCCCTCGGTCTTGTACACGTGCACCGCGGTGAGGAATGCACCGCAGCCCGAGCCGTGATCGCCGACCGTGTCGGGCCGCGCCGGCAGGTTGTCGAGCCCGGACGGGATCAACACCTTCTCGCGGTACGGCATCAGCGGCGCGAGGATCGGCAGGGTCGGCAGCGTGTACGCCGGGCCGACGCCGGTCGGCGTCCAGTTCGCCATCTCCATGCCGTTCGGCACGAAGAACCCGACGAAGCGTCGCGGCGGATCGCCGGGGGCTGCACCACGCGCGGCGCGCGGCATCAACGACTCGAGGACGGGCAGCGCGATCATCGCGCCGGCACCGCCGAGGAACATACGCCTGGAGAACTTCATGGCTCACCTCGCCGTTCGCGGAAGGCAACGCTGGTGACCATCGCCTTCACGAGATCGCGCAGCACGTAGCCGCCTGTCGCGAACTCCTCGGTCAGGTCATCGATGTGGGTCCGCGCGTCGAACGAGGTCGGCGGCCGGCCGAGCGCGTAGGTGTAGAGCTTCTCGACCATGCAGCGGTACACGCGCGGATCCTGCGCGAGGATCTCGGCGAGCTCACCGGCGCCGTAGAACGTCTTGCCGTCGGGCAGAACGCCCGAGGCGTCGACGGCGAACCCGCCATCCTCGATCGTGCGGTGGGCGCCGATGCCGTCGAAGTGCTCGAGGCCGAAGCCCAGCGGATCGATCTGATCGTGGCAGCTCGCGCAGTACTCGTTCTCGCGGTGCTGCTCGAGCCGCTCGCGAACCGAGCCGACCAGCCCGCCGGTATCGATCAACCCCTCGACGCCGGGTGGTGGCAGCCGCGGCGGCTCGCACAGCAACTGGTCGAGCAGCCACTTGCCGCGCTTGACCGGCGAGGTCCGGCGCGGGTGGCTGGTGACCGTGAGGATGCTGCCGTGGGTGAGGATGCCGCGGCGCTCGGTACCGGCGAGCGACACCCGCACGAGCTCGCTTCCGCCCGGCAGCGGCAGACCATAGTGCGTGGCGAGCCGGTCGTTGATGAACGTGAAGTCACCGACGAGGAACTGCTCCATCGGCAGATCGTCCTCGAGGAACGCGCGGAAGTAGCGCTGGGTCTCGGCGCGCATCGAGGCCTCGAGCTGCGCGTCGTACGCGGGGTACGTCGCGTAATCCGGCACGTGATCGCCGAGCGCGCGCGTGAACAGCCACTGCCCCGCGAAGTTGTCGGTCAGCGCGCCGGCGCGCGGATCGGCGAGCATGCGGTCGACCTGCGCGAGGATCTGCGCGCGGGTGGCGAGCTGCTTGCCCTCCGCGGCGTCGAGCAGATCGTCGTCGGGCATGCTGCTCCACACGAAGTACGACAGCCGCGAGGCGAGCTCGTACGGCGCGACCGGGTGCGGATCGAGCGACTGCGGATCGGGATCGAGCTCGATCCGGAACAGGAAGTTCGGCGAGACCAGCGCACCGCGCAGCGCCAGCTTGAGGCCCGCGGTCACGTCATCGCCGGCGTCGGTCGCGACGCCGACGAGTGCGGTCAGCCGCTCGATCTCGGCGTCGGTCGGCTTGCGGCGCCACGCCCGCCGGGTGAACGCGCGCAGGATCTGATCGATGCAGCCGGCGCCGCTCGCCGGATCACAGATCACGATGCGGTCGCGCTTGCTGGTATCGGGCACCGTCGCGCCGATCGGCCCGACGACCTCGACGTAGTCGACCCACAGGTTGCGATCCACAGTATCGATGACCGCATCGTTGGTGAACGCGACCACCGCGGTCTGGTTACCGACCGCGAGCTGGAGCGTCGCCTCGTAGACGGCCGGCGTCGCGCGCGGCGCCGAGACATCGAACGGATAGACCTGGCCGCCCGAGACCCGCAGCGTCATCCGCGCGAACTCGGTGCCAGCATGGGTCTCGCCGGCACGGATCGCGATCCGGTACGTGCCCGCCGTCTTGACCACGAACGGCACGGTGGTGGTGCCGTTCGTGTAGAACATCCAGCCCTCGCCGTTCGCGCCGCCGTTGCTGCCGCCGGTTGTCTCGATCTCGGTGCGCGTGCGCTCGCTCGGGATCGCGGTCGCGAACACGTCCTCGATCAGGACCTCGGCGGCGCGCTCGTAGAGCTCGACCTGCAGCGGCGACAGTCCGAGCGAATCGGCGACGTTGTCGAAGCCAAACCCGCGATCATCGGACGGAAAGTCGTCGGCGGGCCGCAGGGTCGTCCCCAGCAGATCGCGCACCGTGTTGTTGTATTCGGTGTTGTTGAGCCGGTGCAGCGTCACCCGCCCCGGATCCGGGAGCTCAACGTCGTTACCGCACGCAACTACTACGAGGCATGCCGATGCCATCGCTGCCGGGAAGCCAGCTCGTCCCATGACGCGACGGTAACACCATCCCCTCTAACTCCGCCCTCACAGTCGCCAACCGACCTCAACCCACGATAATCACATGATTCAGGCACGGTTCACGTGCAATCGATGCGGCGATAACGCGCGTTGATGAACTGGTACACGCCATATGCTGCGAGTCCGAGCGCGATCGCGATGAACGGCCACTTGCCAAGCGTGAGGAGCTCCTTCATCGAGTCGCTGAGCCCACCGGCCTCACGCGCATCCTCGCGGTTGGCGGCGCGCGCGAGCAGCACGCCGATGGTGCCGAACACGATGCCGCGGGCAGCGATCCCGAACCGGCTGACGCCAACGACCACGCGCCGCGTGCCCTGTGCGAGCCGGCCGAGCTCGAGCTGCTTGTTGAGCTTGGACTTCACGGCCTTGTAGACCTGGTACAGGCCGTACCCGAAGAACGCGCCGGCGACCGCCCACAGCACATAGACGCCGCCAGGCGTCTCGAGCGCACGCGCGGTCCAGTGGCGCGCCTCTTTGCCCTGCCCGCCACTCTCGCTCTGCTGCCACAGCGCGAGCGAGCCCGCGGTGTACGCGAGCCCGAGGTGGATGAGCCCGCGCAACACCGAGCCGATGCGGAGCGCGATGCCCTTCGCGCTCTTCCCTCGCCGCTCCGGATCCTTGATGCCGTCGATGACCCGCCACACCGCATAGCCGACGAGCCCGATCGCGATCACCGCGAGTAAGGGGCGGCCGTACGCCTTCTCCAGCAACTCGCTCATCGCGCCCCGCGAATCGGTCGCGGTCTTGCCGCCGAAACCGAGCGCGGCACTCGCGGCGAGCGCACCGATGGTCAGGTACAGCACGCCCTTCGCGGCAAAGCCGACGCGCGCGAGGCCTTCGATCCAGGGCGCCACCTTCTCCGACGTGGCATGCCCGGCGGCAGAAAGACTGCTGACGTTCATGGGCTGACCACATGCAAGGCGAGTGCTAGCTACCCCGGGGGGTCTCCTATGACCGGAATCGCGTGTGCGCTGCCGCTCGTCACGCGTCGACCTCGGCCTGGAGGTACTTGATCGAGGCCTCGCGCCGAACACGCCGGGCGATGCGATGCCGCCGAGCTCGTCCGTCGCCTCGTGGTGCACGGAGACGTCCTCGACTACATCGCCGACTGGCTTGCCAGACGAAGCTCGTTCGGTTGTCCCGGAAAAGCCGTAAGCTCGCCGCGATGAGCGAAGCCGTTGATCGTCTGCGCAAGCGTGTCATCGAGCGCGCGCTTCACGAACCCGGCAAGACCACCGGTGATGCCCGGCGCGCTGCGTTCGATAATCGAGAGTCGCCGGTAGCTGCGTTGATCGAGAAGGTCACGAAGAACGCGTGGAAGGTGACCGACGAAGACGTCGCTGCGGCGAAGCAAGCCGGGCTCTCCGACGACGAGATCTTCGAGCTCGTCGTGTGCGCCGCGCTCGGCCAATCGATGCGCCAGCTAAACTCCGCGCGCGCAGCGCTGGAGGATGCATGAGGCTTCCCGCGCTCGATCACAACCACACGCTGCCGACGAAGGCGCTGTTCGTGATGATCCGCGTGATGTCGAAGCACCCGGTGCCCGACGTCGTCAAGACGCTGCGCTATCGCCCCGAGTTCTTCGGCGGGCACATGAGCGCAGTCTTTCAGGAAGTCATGCGCGGTACGTCAGAGTGGTCGATCGGCGACCGCGAGCTCATGGCGGCCTACGTCTCGAAGACCAACGAATGCGAGTTTTGAACGCGCTCCCACGGCGCGGTCGCGTCGAAGGTGATGGGTGATGGTCCGGTTGCCGCGGTGCTCGCCGATCTGGCGACAGCACCGATCTCCGAGCCCCTGCGCGCGACGCTCGCGTTTCTGCGGAAGGTCACGCAACAACACGACGCGGTCACGCCCGCAGATGTTCGCGCCCTGCTCGCGCTCGGCGTCACCCGCCAGCAAGTGAAAGATGCGCTCGAGGTCTGCTTCGCGTTCAACGTCATCACGCGGCTCGCCGACGCGTTCCATTTCCACGTCGGCCCGCAATCCGCGTTCGACGTGTCCGCGAGGATGCTGCTGACACGCGGCTATCGCTAGGTAGTCAGATCACGGCGAACATCTGGTGGACGCGGGTCGGGTCCTGTTCGAGGTCGCGCCGCAGAAAGGGCCGCACGAGTAGCGCTCACTCCCGCTTCGTTGCGATCTGGCGTCGGCGTATGGTCTCGCCGTACTCGACGAGGAGATAGCCATGGGACCAGACAAGCTGCCACCGCCAGTCGCACTGCTTCAGATGATCACGGGACGCTGGGTCGCTCAGACGATCGGCGTCGTTGCCGAGCTCGGGTTCGCCGATGACATCCAGGCCGGCCCGAAGACCGCCGCCGAGATCGCGAGCGCGAAGCAGCTGCACGCGCCGTCGGTGCACCGCTTGCTCCGCGCGTGCGCGAGCCTCGGGATCTTCGCGGAGGAAGCTGGACGCTTCACGCAGACGCCGCTCTCCGACAGCCTACGCAGCGACGTGCCGTACTCGATGCGTGGCATGGCCCGCATGGTGAACCTCAAGTCTGGCATCGAAGCGTGGAACGCGCTCGAGCACAGCGCGCGCACCGGCGAGTCCGCGTTCGAGCACGTGCACAAGATGGAGGGCTGGGCCTACATGGATCAGCACCCGCGCGACCGCGAGATCTTTGCGAACGCGATGTCGAGCTTCACCGCCCAGATCGGCGCCGCCGTCGCGCAGGCGTATGACTTCTCGTCTGTGAAGGTGCTCGCCGATATCGGCGGCAGTCACGGCATGGTGCTCGCGCTCGCGCTCGCGAAGTATCCCGAGCTGCGCGGCATGCTGTTCGATCGCCCGGGTGTCGTCGCCGGTGCGAAGCCGCAGCTCGAGGCGCACGGCGTCGCGACGCGCGTCGAGTGCGTCGGCGGTGACTTCTTCGAGAAGATTCCCGGCGGTGCCGACGCGTACCTCATGAAGCACATCCTCCATGACTGGAACGACGCGGACTCGGTCCGGATCCTCAAGGCGATCCACACCGCCGCCGCGCCCGGCAGCAAGCTCCTGCTCGTCGAGGCGATCCTCGAGGAAGGCAACACGCCGCAGTTCGCCAAGATCCTCGACATCGAGATGCTGGTGATGACGCCCGGCGGCCACGAGCGCACGCTGCCGGAGTGGAAGGGTCTGCTCGAGGCGGGCGGGTACCGGTTCACGCGCGTCGTGCCGACCCCGTCGCCGATCTCGGTGATCGAAGCGATCCGCGCCTGAGATATAGCGTCAGTCGTTCGCGTCCCAGTAGTCGACCTCGGCCTGGATGATCGCCGAGAGGTCGTCGCCGTTGCCGCCCTTCACCGCCCACAGATAATCGGTGAAGAAGTTATTGCGCACGCGGGTCGAGCCCTGGTGCGGAAGCTCGTCGAGGATCGCCTGCGGCTGCAGCTCGGTGCCGCCATGCTGGTGACAGCCGATGCAGTTCGTGCCGGCGTTGTGCGGTCCCTGCTCGAGGTACGGGTTCGAGCACCACGACGGTGCGCCGACACCGCCGTGCACCGCCGCCAGCGCATCGCCGAGGCTGCCAGGGCGCCCACCGCGCGGATCCGGGTCGCGCTCGGTGTAGCTCGTCGCCACGCACATCTTGTAGTTCGCCCACGGGCCGGGGAGCGCGGCGATCGAGGCTGGACGATCGGCGCCGAAATCGGTGTCCGGCGTCGGCGACCACCACAACGTGATCCACATCCAGTGATCGAGCTCCTTGCTCATGATGTGGAGCGCGGCCATTCGGAACCGTTGCCCCGACGACGGCAGCGTCACCGTGTACATCGCGGAGGGCTGCGGATCAGCGACTCCATCCGAGTTCCAGGTTGCCTCGCCGCGCAGCCGCGATGCCATGCGCGCACCGCTCGTATCGAAGATCGGCAAGAGCTCGCCCTGGAGGTGACGCCGCCAGTCCGCCTTGACGAGCACGCCATCGCGCGGCATCGCGGTGCCGAGGCAGGTCGGCGCGATGACGTCCGCCTGCAGGTATTCGATCGAGACATCGACCGCGCCGGCATCCGCGCCGAACACCGCGACGTAGACCGGGCCGCCACCATCGATCGTGCACCGCTCGTTGGAGTCGCCCCCGCGCGCGCGGCAGTCGAACGTGTGCGGATCGGGTGCGAGCCCGCGCCGGACGTAGAGGTCGGCATCGCCGGTGCCGCGCATCGTGACGGTGACCTTCGCGGTACCGGCCTGGAACGGACCGAGCAGTTGCCAGTCGCACGCGCCGACCTCCATCGCCTCGGTCTCGACGACGAGCTGGCCCTCGCGCACCGGATCGGTCGCGTACGGATCGGGCGTCGCGTCGAGCCGGCACTGGTGGAGCTTCACGTAGCTGTCGAGCAGGTGGCCGAGCGCGCCCGGGCTATAGCCGACGCGCGCCGCGTTGCCGACGCCGCTTGCTTCCTCGGCGGTGTCGATCGTCGCGAGGTAATCGAGGTAGCGCTGCTCGGGCCACTCCGGCATGCCGTCGAGCGCGACCGCGTTCCACGCGAAGCCGCCGGCGACATCGATCGGTGCACGTGCGCGCCGACCCTCGGGACCGAGGTCGCGATAGAGCTTCTTGAACACGCGCTCGAAGTCATCGCGCGCGTACCAGGTGTGCCACGCGGGGACCGAGGGCTGACTGCCGAAGTTGTCGGCGAGGCGCGGCTCGGCGAGCGGCACCGGGTCGAGCACGCGCTCGACCACCTGCCAGGCCGCGGCGCGCCGCGCGGCGATCGAGCCCTCGAGCTCGGCCTCGCGTGCGGCGAGCGCGGCGTCCGGAACGTACGGCGCCGCGACGCCGATGATCTTGCGATCCTGGACGGTCGCGGCCGAGGTCACTTCGCCGAGGTTACAAGCGGCTGTCTTGTCGGGGTCGTCGCTGCAGCCCCAGGGGCAGCCGGCGATCAGAATTCCGACGAGAACAGCCCGGCGCACGGCCCACTATAGCGTGAGCGCGGCGTCGCTCGCGACCGCGTATTCCTTGTCCGACTCGCCGTCGCGGACCAGGAAGTAGAACCAGCCATCCGAGCGGAAGTGCGGGAACAGCGCGTACTGGCCGGCCTTCATCGTGGTGACCCGGGTGCGCGCACCCGTGACGAGGTTCACGAGGATGATGTCTGCGGTGCCCTTCATGAGCTTCGCCTGGAACGCCGGGTCGCTCGCCGACGCGTAGCCGTACTCCGCGAAGTCGTTCGGGCCGACGTAGTGGTGCGTGACGAACCACTTCTCGTCGAACGAGATCGACGGCTTCGCGCCCTTGGTGCAGTAGCGACCGAGCTCGGTCGTGGTGACGTCGTACGACGGGCCGTTCGACGTCGCGTTGATCCGGCGGAGCACGTAGCCGAGCTGACCGGTCTCGTTGCCGAAGCGGCTGAGCGCGAGCTTGGTCGACGGCGAGAGCACGATGTCACCTTCGTACGGGCTGTTCGTCGTGATCTGCGGCTTCGCGACGTAGCGCGTGCCGTCGAACACCATCGGGGTCAGCTTCATCTTCGCCGTGTTGCCGAAGCCGGCGCTCGGGTCGCGGGTCACCGTGCCGCCCGCGTTGTCACTCGTGAACTGGCCGTTGACGGTGAAGTAGTCGCCGCCGCCGAGACCCTGGCCCATGTGCTGGTACAGCGGGATGCCGTCGACCGAGCTGCACTGCGACTCGCTGAAGTTGATGCGATCCGGGTTCGAGACCAAGAGCGCGTTCGTGCAGAAGCCGGTGCCGACCGGCGTGCCCTGGAACATCCAGCCGCGGCCATCGGGGAAGAAGCCCGGGTCATACGCGGCCTGGACCCGGATGTCCTTGTTCGTCTGGAGGTCGCTGATCACCGCGCCGTCACCACCGGTCGCGCCGTTCGCGACGAAGCGGCCATCCGGCGAGCTGCGCATCCAGAAGAAGGTGTTGAACGCGAGCTCGCGGAGGATGCGGAGGTTACCGACCTTCGCCCAGCCGGCGCCGTACGCCTTGCTCTGCGCGGTCGGCAGCGTCGACATGCACGCGCGCGGGTCCGCTGACGTGCAGCCGTACATGTTCATGCCGGCGGTGCGGTTCGCGGCGCCCCAGCCCGAGGCTGCCATCTGCGTCGCGTGGGTCGCGACCGCGGGGTTGATGGTCTGCGCGCACGTCGTCGGGCCGGTGTCCGGCGCGATGTGATCGGTCAGCCGCGGCAGACCGCGCGCGAACCACTCGGCAACGATGTCGAGCTCGCCCTGCGAGAAGCGCGGGTGGTTGCCCTTCGGCATCGACACGCGGCCCTTGAACTTGCCGTACTCGAGCGCCCAGGTGTCCGCGGTGTTGCCGTCCTGATCGGCGGGGAACGCCTGCTTGAACAGGTCCTGGAAGAACCCGAGGTGCGCTGCCGCCGAGTAGATGCCGAGCTTGCCCGGCGTGTACGGCGAGTCCGCGCGCGTCGGGTCGAGCTTGAGGCAGCTGACCACGTCCTTCGCGGGCGTCGCGTCGGGGCTCGGCTCCTTGTACTTGATCCTGAGCTTCAGCACGCTGCGTTCCGCGAAGCCCTTGACGCCGACGTAGAACGTCGCCGGACCGTTCGCGTTGAACTGACCGGGGAGGCACGCTTCCTCCGACGACCGGGCGAACGGGCGGCAGTCATAGATCTCGTCCGTGACCTCGGCGCCGCGCTTGATGTAGAGGTCGCCGTCGCCGTCGCCGGTCATCGTCACCGAGATCGACGCGCCCGGAGCCACCACGAACTCGCCGACGGTCTTGAACTCGTCCTTGGCGACCGTGCGCTGGCGATCGAGCGAGACCTCGACGCCGGCGTCCGAGTCCTTGAGGCAGGTCTCGAGCGCGGTGTCCGTCTTCTCCTGCCACTCGCGCAACGTCGTCTGGTTCGGCGCGTGGCACTCGGCGCAGACCTGGGTCGGCGCGGCCTTGTTCATGCCGAGGATCGTCGTCGCCTGCTTCGAGAGCTCGACGTCCGAGAGCGCCACCGGGTTCCGCAGGCGGCCGCCACCCTCGGCGCCGCCGAGCGTCGACGGGATGTCGCGCCACACGCAGCCGGGCGTCGTCGGCGCGTCCGCACAGGTCTGCAGGAAGTCGAGCGCCTTCTTGGAGTCCGAGGCGTCCCACTGCGCGTCCGTCGTGAACAGGACGTCCGTCGGCATCCAGTACTTGTGCTCGGGTGCGTTGTACTTGTCGGTCGTGATGTTCTTCCACGAGGTGTCGGTGCCCTCGAGGCGCTCGATCCAGCTATCCGACCACCGGCCATCGCCCATGCGGTGGCACTTGAGGCAGGCGTTCGCCTCGGTCGAGACGAGCTGCTTCGGCATCTTCCAGCCCTGACCCTTGAGGTTCACGAGCGCGTACGGCGTGTCGAGCGCGCCGAGCGCGAGGTCCGGATCGATGCCCATCTTCGGGACGATCGGGCGACCGGCCTGATCCTTCGCGCCGTCGATCCACGGGGTGTGGATGAATGGGTCGGCGTCGTGGCAGTTCGCGCACTGGATGCCCGAGCCCTCGCCGCCGTGCACGCCGCTCCACAGATTGACCGACTTCTCCTGGTCGGCCGGGTGCGGGATGTTGCCGCCGTCGGTCTTCGAGTAGAGCGCGTTCTGGAAGAAGCACGTCTTGCCGGTGAACGGGTTGTGCCCGACCATCGCGATGTCGTTGAACTGATCCGACGCGTAACCCTGCGCGCCCTCGGCGTTCGCCTTGCTCTTGCGGCAGAGCAGCACCCAGCGGGTGCCCTGATCGTTGGTGCGCGAGGCGACGCGCGGGCCGGCCTCGCAGAGGTCATAGATGAACTGCGGCGCATCGCACTTGGCCTCGGTGCCCTCGGACGGCGCCTTCACGGTGCCATCGGCCGCCGTGACCGTCATCGGGATCGGCGTCGACTCGAGGCAGTCGTAGGTCGAGTACTCGTTCTCGCCGGTCTTCTCGAAGAACGGGATCTCGCCGAGCTCGGCGACGCAGCGGACGCCGTACTCCTGCGGGCTGTTGATGCGGACCTCGCCGCTCGGGTCGTCGGCCTTGCCGCCGATGCCCTGCTTGCGTGCCTGGTCCCACGCCTGGAACAGGTCGCGCTCGATCTGCGCGACGATCTTGGCGCCGTTCATGATGCAGACGTCGATGATCGAGTCGGTGCCGGCCGCGAGCGAGGCGAGCATCTCGGCCGTCGGGTTGCCGTGGCCCCACTCGGGTCCGTAGAACGACTTCGTCAGCTTCGAGTCGACGAGCGGACCGTCGATGTCGTTGCCAGCGGTGTCGGCGACTGCCGGGATCGTCTGCGCGAGCTGGGTGCAGTCGAGCGTCCCGAACTTGCCGCGGCGGGCCTGGACGAACAGCTGCTCGTCGCTCGCGAGGCCGCGCGATAGCTGGACCACGACGCGCCCGTTGGCGTGGTTGTAGATGGGGGTGACCTCGAAGTCATCGCCCGTACAGCCGACGCCGGCGCCGAGCGCCAGGAGACCGAAGATGGCCAGTCGAGTTGCCGCGTGTGTCCGCATGCCGGACTACTGCGCAACATCGGCGCCACCTGGGACCGCCGTGATCTCACGGGCCTGCCCGATCGTGGCTACTGGGGTAGCTGGCGACAAGAATGTGCAGTGCTCAAATGGTGCAGCCAAGCGCCGATGCGGACTGGCGAATCGCCGCGTCCGATCGCTTGCATTCAGCTGCCTTGACCGGCCGGTCGGCGGGTGGCGTGGCTGCCAGGGCGGCGGCGCTGGCGTGATACGCCTCGAGCAGGCTGACGGTCGCCGCGCTCGGGACCGCCGGACACGCGGACAACGCGGCCAGCGCCTCGCCGTACGCGTCGCACTCGGGGATCCCGGTCTTCACCGCGATGCCGGACGCCGGATAGCCCCAGAGCGCCGGCCGCACACCGCTCGCCACGAAGCACGCGGTGTCCGCGGTCGGTCCCGCGGCGATCACGCACGCGCGCAGGTTCGCCGGCCACTTGTCGGCGGTGCACGCCTTCGTCATCCGCGCGCGCGACTGGGTCACGAGCTGCCGCTTTTGCGCCGGCTTGAGCGCATCGAGCTTGCCCTGCCACGCCTTGTCGCCGTAGTGCGCCGCGACGACCTGAGTGCAGTGAATGCGCCCCGGCTTCGCCTTCGCCGCGGCCACCTTCGTCATCAGCTTCTCGAGCTCGGTCAGCTTGTCGGCGAGTGCGCGTGCCTGGTCGGGCTCGAGCAGCGTGCGGCACGTCGCCGGTGGTCCACCGCTCCCGAAGCACCGCCGCGCCTCGGTCGACCAGTCGTCACATAGCGCGAGCACCGCGCGCGACCGCAGCGCGACCTCGAGGTCGCGGTCCTCGCCAATCCGCGTGATCGGCGGCGCGTAGGTCCCCACGTTGCCGATGCCGTGCGAGCACTCGACGAAGTCGACGTCGGCGTCGGCATCGTCATCGCCATCGGGCATGTCCTCGTCGGGAAACTCGTCGTTCCACACCGCGAGCTTCTTGTGGAAGCTGGCGCGCTGCTCGGGCCCCAGGCGATCGAGGCAGCTCGTGGGATCGGTCGGGCCGTGCGACGTGCCGATGCACTCGAGCACCTCGGGCGCCCACCCGTCGTGCAGACACGCCCGCGCGATCGCAGCCTCCTTCGCGGGCCCGGCATGATCCTCGTCGGTGATCCGGCCGCGCAGGATCACGCCAACATCGCCGCAGCTCACGGGCGCGGGCGTGGCCGGCCTTGGCGC
>JACCTC010000489.1 GCA_013812655.1 Deltaproteobacteria bacterium
ATCGAGCGTGGCGTTGTAGCCGGTCGTGCCCGCGCAGATCACGACCATGCCGCCGGTCTCGCACATGAAGCACGACGTCGGCAGCGTGGTCTCGCCGGGGTGCTCGAACACGATCGTCGGGCTCTTCTTCTCGCCGAGCGCCTCCCAGAAGGCGGCGCCGAAGGCGCGCGCACCCTTGAGCCACTGGCCGTACTCGATGTCGTCGGACCAGCGCGGCAGCTTGCCCCAGTGATCGAACTTGCGGCGATCGATCACACCGACCGCACCGAGCTTCTTGCAGAACTCGTTCTTCGAGTCCCCCGAGACGACCGCGACCGGTCGCGCGCCCGCGGCCGCGGCGATCTGGATCGCCATCGAGCCGAGCCCGCCGGCGCCGCCCCAGATCAGGACGGGCTCGCCCGGGCCGAGGACGTTCGGCGACCAGCCGTGCAGCATGCGATACGCGGTGGCGCCGACGAGCATGTACGCCGCGGCCTCCTCCCACGTCAGGTGCGGCGGCTTCGGCAGGCACTGGTGATCCTGCACCTTCGTGTACTGCGCGAAGCTGCCCCAGTTCGACTCGTAGCCCCAGATCCGCTCGCTCGGCGCGAACATCGGATCCTTGCCGGCGAGGACCCACGGATCGGCGGGATCCCACATACCGCAGTGGACGACGACGTCATCGCCGACCTTGACGTTCGTGACGTCCTTGCCGACGGCCCACACCACGCCACTCGCGTCGGAGCCGCCGATGTGGAAGTCCTCCTTCTCGCCCTTCTTCTGCCGCGTCTTGATGACGTCGATCGGCACGCCCATCGCGGCCCAGACGTTGTTGTAGTTCACGCCGGCGGCCATCACGTAGACGAGCACGTCTCGTGCGCCGAGCTCGGGCACGGTCAGCGGCTCCTCCTTGAAGGCATCGATCGGCTCCCCGAAACGCTCGGCGCGGATCAGCTGCGCGAGCATCCGGCGGGGGATGACACCGAGCTCGGGCACGTCGCCGAGCTCGTACAGATCGGGTGTTGCGGAGGCGGCTGGGGCGCTCGACACGATGCGTTAGCGTACGACATCTCCCGTCGAGCCGGCTTTCCACCTCACGCCGATCTCCCCTGTGCGAAGTGGCCTCAGCTCCGGCACGCGCGTGCCGCCAGCGCGCACTTAGTCAGTGTTATCCGGCTCGACGAAGCTCCACTTGATCTCGGGGATCTCGTGCTGGAGCCGGAGCTCGAACTTGTTGAGCGCGTCGACCATCTCGTCGCCGGACAGCCCCGCCTTCATGTGGAGCTTCAGCGCCACCATGATCTCGCCCGGTCCCTGCTGGACGGTGAGCGTCCGCAGCACCTTGAGGATGTTCGGATCGGCGGCGGCGATCGTGCCGATCTGCGCGACCAGCACGGGATCTGCCGCCTCGCCGACCAGCAGCGACTTGACCTCGACCGCGAGGAAGATCGCGACGCCGATCAGCACCACGCCGATGCACAGCGTGCCGAGCGCGTCGTACATCACGTTGCCGGTCGCCCACGCGACGGCCACGGCGATCAGCGCGAGCGCGAGGCCGAGCACGGCCGCCGCATCCTCGCCGAAGATCACGACGAGATCGGAGTCCTTGGTCTCGCGCAGGTAGCGGTAGAACGATCGCCCCGCGCGGCGCTCGTTGATCGCCTTGATCGCACCCGCCATCGCCCAGCTCTCGATCACGAGGCCAAACGACAGGATGCCGATCGCGACGAGCGGATACGACAGCGGCTCGGGATGCCGCAGCTTGTGGACGCCCTCGTAGATCGAGTACGCGCCACCGCCGAGGAACAGCAGCATCGCGACCATGAACGACCAGAAGTACAGGTTGCGACCCTGGCCGAGCGGATAGCGATCGCTCGGTGGCCGGCGGGCCTGCTTGAGCCCGAGCAGCAGCAGCAGCTGGTTCACGCAGTCCGACAGCGAGTGCAGCGTCTCCGCGAGCATCGCGCCGGAGCCGGTGACGAACGCGCCGACGCCCTTCGCGCACGCGATGAGGAAGTTCGCGATGAGCGCTCGGACAATGAATGCGGAGCCTGATCCAGCCATGATCGTTACCTGATCGCCTTGGAGAGGGCCTTGAAGTCGTCGGTGCCGGCGCGCCCGAGCAGGTCGAACACGCAGACCTCTGTGGTGGTGATGATCGCGCCGAGCCGGTCCGCGAGGTCGAGGCCGGCACGCCAGTTCGCCTTGGTGCGGCTGCACACCGCATCGGCGACGACGTACACGTTCCCGGTCGGCGCGAGATCACGCACCGACTGGTAGACGCAGATGTGGGCCTCCATGCCGGCGACCAGCCACTGGTCGCGGCCCGCGAGCGCGCCGGTCCGCAGATCCGCGAAGCCCGCGCTTGCCGCGATCGAGAACTCGATCTTGTCGAGGCGATGGACCACGGCGCCGGCGGTCGTTGCCGCGGCGAGCGCGGCTTCGAGGTCGAGCACGATCAGGCCGAGCCCCTTCGGATACTGCTGGCTCGCGATGATCGGCAGCCCGAAGCGGGTCGCGGTCTCGATCAAGATCCGCGCGTTCTTGACGATCTGACGGCCGACGTCCTCGGGCATCGCCGGCAGCAATCGCTCCTGGATGTCGATCACGAGCAGCGCCGCGCGCTCCGGCGAGATCCGTGCGCGACGCCCCCCGCTCGCCAGCGTCCGCTGGCTCGCTCCATCTCGGGCGCCGGGCTCCGCTGTCACTGCGCGGCTCCGAGCGTCTCGAGCGCGTCGACCAGTCGCTGGCGCCGGGTCTGCTCGTCCGTCAGCCGCGTGCGCTGTTCGTCGACGACGCCCTCCTTCGCCTTCGCGATGAAGTCGGGATTCTCGAGCTTCTTCTCGATCGTCGCGATCTCCTTCTCGGCCTTCGCGATGTCCTTCTTGATCCGCGCCTTTTCGGCACCGACGTCGATCAGGCCGCCGAGCGGCATCACGACCTCGACCTCGGCGCTGACGACGGCCTTGGCGGCGCCCGGCAGCGGCGCGCCACCGCGATCCCCGACCTTCGCGTGGATCTTCGCGGCTCGCTCGATCATCTCGAGGTACTTCTCGACCTGGGCGCGGACGGCATCGCTCGCGACCCGGATCTCGACCTCGATCCGCTGCGTCGGCGGCACGTTGTAGGTCGCGCGCAGCATCCGGCACGACACCGCGATGTTCTGCACGAGCTGCATCTCGGCCTCCGCGCCGGCATCGACCCACGAGGCATCGGCGCGCGGAAACACCGTGATCATCAGCGAGCCCGGCAGCTGCGGCGGCTTCGGCAGCTTCTGCCAGATCTCCTCGGTGACGTACGGCGCGAACGGGTGCAGCAGGCGCAGCGTGGTCTCGAGTGCCGACGCGAGCACGCCCTGCACGACGTGGCGGCGGTTCGCCTTCGCCGGATCCTGCTCGAGCTCGGGCCCCTGGTAGAGGTGGGGCTTCGCGAGCTCGATGTACCAGTCGCACAGCTCGTCGTAGATGAAGTGATAGATCGCGTTCGCGGCCTTGCTGAACTGGAAGGCCTCGAGCGCGGCATCGACCTCGGCGCATGCCGCCTGCAGGCGCGACAGGATCCAGCGCTCCGGCATGCCGAGCGAGGCGCGGCCGGCGACGCCCGAGGAAGCGACTTGCGACTCGAAGCGCTCGGGGTCGTAGCCGTCGAGGTTCATCAGCGCGAACCGCGATGCGTTCCACAGCTTGTTGATGAAGTTGCGGTAGGTCTCGACACGCTCGACCGACAGCCGGATGTGCGAACCGTTGTTGAGGATCGCGAGCGCGAACCGCAGCGCATCCGAGCCCATCGGCGGGATGCCCTTGCCGAAGCTCTTGCGGATCGCCTTCTTGATCGAGTCGTGATCCCCCGGCGGCTTCTCGACGTCGACGCGCTGGAGCAGGGTTTCGAGCGTGGCGCCGTACACGACATCGAGCGGATCGATGACGTTGCCCTTCGTCTTGCTCATCTTCTTGCCGTCCTCGTCGGTGACGATCGCGGTCAAGTAGACGGTGCGGAACGGGACCTTCCCCATGAAGTGAAGGCCGAACATCATCATCCGGGCGACCCAGAAGAAGATGATGTCCGGTCCGGTGACGAGGACGTTGTTCGGATAGAACGTGTTGAGCTCGCGTGGCTTGTCGGGCCAGCCGAGCGTCGAGAACGGCCACAGCGCCGACGAGAACCAGGTGTCGAGGATGTCCTCGTCCTGCACGAGCGCGCCGCCGCACTTGCCGCACGGTCCGGTCGGCGCCGCGCGCGCGACGACGATGTCCTGGCAACCCTGGCAGTACCAGGCCGGGATCCGGTGCCCCCACCAGAGCTGTCGCGAGATGCACCAGTCCTGGATGTTCGTCATCCAGTGCATGAACGTCTTGACGTGGAGCTCGGGGACGAACTTCGTCTTGCCCGCCTCGACCGCCGCGATCGCCTTCTCGGCGAGCGGCGCGGCCTTGACGAACCACTGCTCCATCAGCATCGGCTCGATCACGACGCCCGAGCGCTGGCTGCGGCCGCGCGGCACCTTGTACGGCTTGACCACGCCGAGGAAGCCGCCGGCTTCGAGATCCTCGACCACCGCCTTGCGCGCATCGTCGACCGACATCCCGACGTACTTCGCGGGTGCCGGCGCCATCAGCTTGCCGTCCTTGTCGATCACCTGGAGAATCGGCAGGCCCACCGCCTGGCTCGCGTCGTAGTCGTTCGGATCGTGCGCGGGCGTGACCTTGACGGCGCCCGAGCCGAATGCGGGATCGGGCCACGGCTTGCCGTCGCGGATCAGCTCGACCGCCACGATCGGGATGCGGCGATCGGTCAGCGGTAGCAACACTTCCTTGCCGTGGAGGTGCTTGTAGCGCTCGTCGCTCGGGTGCACGGCGACCGCGGTGTCGCCGAGCATCGTCTCGGGCCGGGTAGTCGCGACGATGATCTCGCCGCTGCCGTCGGCGAGCGGATATTTGAGCTCCCACAGCGAGCCGTTCTCCTCGACGGTATCGACCTCGAGATCGCTGACCACGGTCTGGCTCGCGTAGTCCCAGTTGATCATCCGCTTCGCGCGGAAGATCAGGCCCTCCTCGTGGAGCCGCACGAACGCCTCCTGCACGGCGCGGTTGGACTTCTCGTCCATCGTGAACCGCTCGCGTGCCCAGTCGAGCGAGAAGCCCATCAGCTTCTCCTGCTCGATGATCCGGTTGCCGCTGCGCTCCTTCCACGCCCACGCCCGCTTCATGAACTCGTCGCGGCCTAGATCGAAGCGCGTCTTGTTCTCGCGGCGCTTGAGATCCTTCTCGATCAGCACGTGCACCGCGATCGACGCGTGGTCGGTGCCCGGCATCCACATCGCGTTGAAGCCCTGCATGCGCTTCCAGCGGATCAGGATGTCCTGCAGCGTCGAGCCGAGCGCGTGCCCCATGTGCAGCGAGCCGGTGACGTTCGGCGGCGGCAGCGTGATCGAGTACGGCACCGTGGGGCTCGTCTCGTCCGCGTGAAAGAACCCGTTTTCGTTCCAGAACCGGAACCAGCGGGGCTCGACTTCCGAAGGATCGTACTGCTTGGACAGCGCCGTCGTCGTCGTCACGGCGCGACGCTAGCATACGCTCGGGCCCGTCGGACCCGAGCGCGGCGCCGTCGGCGCGCTAGAATCGTCGTGGTCGTCATATGCGCCTCCTCGTCATGATGCTCGCCGCGTGCGGTGGTGGTGCGCCCGCCGTCGAGAAGTCGCCGCGTGGCGCGGATCCGGAGGCCACGTTCGGGCCGCTCGAGATCGGCGCGGACTACGCGCGCTACGTGAAGCTGACCGACAAGCCGTTCCTGTCGCTCGATCACGGCAACCGCTGGGTCGAGGTCTACGTCAACGAGGTCGGCGCGGCGGCCTACGAGTCGAGCGCGCCGATTCCGGTCGGCACGATCATCGTGAAGTCATCGTGGCTCGACGCGAACGGCGCGCCATCGCAGGTCGCCGGTCCGCTCTACGTGATGGAGAAGCGCGCGCCCGGCTATGCGCCTGCACACGGCGACTGGTGGTTCGCGATCCACTGGGCCAAGCCGCCGGCGGAGGACGCTGCGCAGTTCGGCGGACCGCTGTACTGGCGCGGTCACTCCAAGCGCGTCGACTACTGCGAGGCCTGCCACGACGACTACGATCGCTCGATCGGGGGCCTCATCCCGAGCAGCATCCTGAAGCGCTGAGCCGCCCCGAAATCCGTGACGCTTACGAGGCGCCGCGGCGCGACGTCAGCTCTTGCAGGTTCTCGCGGATGATCTGCTCGGCGAGCTCGGGAACGACCTCCCAGACGATGCGCTCGACCACCTCGGTCGAGAGCTTCAGCAGCGCGAGCAGCTCCGGGCTACCGGGCTCGATGCCCGCAGCCTCGGCCAGCCGGGCTGCCATCTTCGCCAGCGTGCGCTCCACGAGAACAGACCGCTTCGTCGGAGTACCACTAATCATCGGGGCTCGATTCGTGCCACTCACCGCGAGGGCAGGCGCGGCGGAGGCCGCCGAGGAAGTCGAGGAAGCAGAAGCCGCGGCAGCTGTCGGGGCTGGCGGAGCTGGCGCGCGCTGCGCGGGCGCGGCGGCAGGTCCGGCGCTGGCGATGACCGCGGGCTTTGCGACCGCAGGACCCGCAGACGCCGACGGCGCGACGCCACCGGGCATCTTGATCGTCGGCATGCCCATGATCGTCGCCGAGCGCGGCGGCTGGGATGCGGCGGCCGCGGCGGCTGCCATCGCTGCGGGACTCTTGGCGGCGGCCGGTGGGGC
>JACCTC010000405.1 GCA_013812655.1 Deltaproteobacteria bacterium
CAGTGGCAGCGCGGCCAGTGCGGGCGGCGCCCCGACGAAGCCGGCCGATGGCTCGCCGATGCACTTCGAGGTCACGAGCCTGAAGCCGGGCGAGATGTTCAAGTCCGAGGTCGGCGTGCGCGCCTACAACTTCGGTGACAAGCCGATCGCCGGCTACAACGTGATGCTTCGCTATCACGACGCCAAGGGTGCGCTGATCGCGAAACAAACGAACTTCGGCGAGACGAGCGTCTTCGGCTACTCGTTCACGGCGAAGGAGTTCACCTGCGAGCCGAGGACATGGTGCACCTTCACGATCGATCCCGAGGTCCCGGCGGGTGCCGTCAAGGGCGAGATGATCGCGCAGTCGCTCCGTGCGGTGAACGCCGACGGCATGACGATGGAGGCGGAGGACCTCTTCGATCGCCCGGGCATCGGCGACGAGTGGCCGGAGCCGACGGCGGCGCCGACCACGCCTGCCACGAGCGCGGCGGCCGCGAAGCCGGTCGAGGCCAAGTAGCGACGGTTCTCGAGCACCAGGCAAGGCAGCTCCGTGCGCGACGCCCGCGCGAGGCGTGGTACGACCGCCTCGTGCGCACCTCCGCGATCGCGTTCGTTGTCCTCGTGGCTGCCTGTCCCGGTCGTAGTGGTCCGTCGTCGACCGAGCCAGCGCTTCCGGGGCCGGCCGATCCGGAAGTGCCGGCGACGATGCCGCAGCCCGAACCCAGGGTCGTCTACGACAACCCTTGCGTGCCGGCACCCGCGGCCGCACCCGATCCGATGCTCGAGCCGGTCGCTCCAGCGGCGATCGCGGACGCCAAGGCGAGGCTGCTCGCGAAGCACGGCGCGGCGCACCGCGAGCGGATCGAGCGCGGTGTCGATCAGGTCGCCGCGCTCTGGCGCACCGGCGATGGCGACCTCGCCGCGTTCTGCGTCGAGCAGTTCGTCGCCGAGTCGGCCACGCGCGAGCTGCTGTTCGATCGCCTGCAGACGACGCTCGAGCAGCTCGCCGGTCACTTCCTGGAGATCGGCCGCACCGTGCGCTGGCACACCGAGGTCGATACCGGACCGATGCAGCCCGTCGACAAGCTCCTCGCCGCGTACGATGCCAGCGCGCACGTCACCGAGGATCTGTTCACGTCGAAGGTCGCGTTCACCGCGCTGCTCAACTTCCCGCTCACCCGGCTCGCCGATCGGCTGCGCGACGGCGCGAGCTACAGCCGGCGCACGTGGGCCGAGGTCCGGCTGACCGGCAAGTTCGACACCCGGGTGCCCGGCAAGCTGGCGCAGGCGGCGAGCGCCGTCGAGGTCGCCGCCGATCAGTACATCGCCGGCTACAACCTGTGGATGCACCACGTGATCAGCGAGGACGGCAGCCGCCGGTTCCCGTCGGGCAAGCGGCTGATCAGCCACTGGAACCTCCGCGACGAGCTCAAGGCCAACTACGCCGACAAGGCCGGCATCGCGATGCAGCGCACGATCGCGAAGCTGATGGAGCGGATCGTCACGCAGACGATCCCGCAGGTCGTGATCGACAATCCGCGCGTCGACTGGAATCCGTTCACGAACACGGTGGCCGCCGCGCCCGCATATACCGTCGAGCCCGGGAACGGCGCACCGATCGATCGGGGGACCATGCCGAGCGACAAACCCGAGCCCGATACCCGCTTCGCGCACGTCCTCGCCCACTTCCGCGCAGCCCGCGACATCGACAAGTTCTCGCCGATCGCGCCGACCCGGATGCTGCGCGCGTTCGACAACGCGGAGATCCCCGAGGAGCGCGTGCGCGCGCTGCTCGTCGAGATCCTCGAGTCGCCGATCGTCACCGACGCCGCCCGCGAGATCGAGCAGCGCCTACTTCGCAAGCTCGAGCCGCACGACCTCTGGTACGAGTTCGGCGTCCCGACCGCCGAGGCCGAGCTCGACGCGCTGACCAAGAAGCGCTATCCGACCGCCGCGGCGTTCGCCAAGGATCTGCCGCGGATCCTCCGCAAGCTAGGCTTCACCGACGCGCGCGCGAAGTACCTGACGAGCAAGATCGAGGTCGATCCGTCGCGCGGTGCGGGTCACGCGATGGGCGCGGAGCGCCGCGGTGACAAGGCCCATCTCCGCACGCGCGTCGTCGCCGGCGGCATGGACTACAAGGGCTACAACATCGCGGTCCACGAGCTGGGTCACAACGTCGAGCAGACGTTCTCGCTCTACGACATCGACTACACGCTGCTCGCCGGCGTGCCGAACACCGCGTTCACCGAGGCGCTCGCGTTCCTGTTCCAGGCGCGAAACCTCGAGCTGCTCGGGCGCCCCAGGCCTGGCGCCGAGGCAGACCGCCTGCGGGTCCTCGACGCGTACTGGAACACGCGCGAGATCGCGGGCTCCGCGCTCGTCGAGCTCGACGTCTGGCGCTGGCTCTACGCAAACCCCGAGGCGACCGCGACCCAGCTCCGCGAGGCAACCGTGCAGATCGCGAAGGACACCTGGAACCGCTACTACGCACCGACCCTCGGCGGCAAGGACACCGCGCTGCTCGGCATCTACAGCCACACGATCGCGTCGCCGCTCTATCTCTTCAACTACGTGCTCGGTCACCTGATCGCGTTCCAGGTCGAGGAGCACGTCGCCGGCAAGGACAGCGCGACGTTCGCCAAGGAGTTCGAGCGCATCTGTCGGCTCGGCGCGATCCTTCCCGATCTGTGGATGACCGCGGCGACCGGCAAGCCGGTGACCGCGAAGCCGCTGCTCGCCGCAGCCGCGCGCGCGTTCCAGGCACCGGCGAAGCCGCCCGCGCGCTAACGATCGACACACCGCTGTGACTACAGCAGCGGCAGGATCGTCGCGATCAGGCCACTGAGCACGAGGCCCATGTGGAAGCGCCGGCAGTTCTCGCGCGTGCGGCGCTGACCGGTGACGAGCACGAGGGCCGCAGCGGCGCGCCGCATCGACAGGATGCCCGGCACGATCGCGACCAGCGTCGAGAGCGCCGCGACTCGCGCCATCATCGCACCCGAGTCATCGAGAAACGCACGCGGCCAGATCGTCGGCATCAGCAACAGCTCGGCAACCACGATCACGGCGATCGCCCAGCGCTGACCGGCGAACAGCGCGGTCGCAGCGACCGCGAGCACCGAGGCGACCTCGGGGCCGTGCCAGCTGCTCTGCGCGAAGGGCAGGGCGAGCATCGCGGCGGCCAGTGCGGTCGTCGCGATCCAGATGTCGTCACGGCGGCGGCGGAGGCGGGACGTTACGTGTCGCTGGTGTCGGGGTTTGGCGATGACGTCCGCCATATGAGTCAATTGTAACGGGTGGCTGACAGTTGTCGAGGGTTGTATGCACAACGATACAATTCGAAAACGTTAACCTTGCGGAATTACTAGAGATATTCCTAAGAATTTACCTGCACGAAATGACGCTCATTCGACTACGTCGACTTCGGACGGTCCGACCAGTGACCCAGGACATCTACCAAGCCGCGGGTTCACGCCGAGTTTTGAGGTGACCGCGGCGGTCGTGCGCACCGATCATCTCCCGGATCTCGTCCCACTGAATCGCGCGATCCGCGCCGCGAGCGAAGCGGCGTGCCACACTCGCTGTCATGGACGGAGTGACCGGCATCTTGATCAAGCTCGGCGCGCGGCTCGTGATCTTCGGGCTCGTGTTCTGGCTCGTGGCGCGACGCAACCCGAAGGTGATCCTCTCGAACAAGTGGGCGACGCCGCTGATCGCGTTCGTGTTTGCCGCGCTCAACACCGGTCTCTACTGGGCGCTCACGCCGATCCTCAACCTCGCCACGCTGGGCGCGCTCGGCTTCGCGATGCCGTTCGTCGTCAACATGGTGCTACTGCTCGTGACCGTGCGGATCTTCCAGTCGAAGAAGTGGCTGGTGATCCAGGGCATCACGACGACGCTGTGGATGGCGCTGATCCTCACGGCGGCACACGGCGCGCTGTGGTTCGGCCTCGACTACCTGCCGAAGCACCTCTGATCGGCCGGTTAGTCTGCGACTTCGCGTAGCTTGCGGAGTGCCTCGCGCGCTTCGTCGCAGCGGCCGGCAGCCTCCTTCAGCGACTGCCGGATCAGCTCGTAGCTCGCGCGCGGAATGTTGTGCGCGTACTGCTCGAACTCGCCCTCGGCAGCCATCACCTCGATGCGCAGGCTCGACAGCAGATCGTTGAGCGACGACGCCGTCTCGGCAGTCATCGCGGCGATCTCGAGGGCCCGGCGCACCTTGACGCTGCCGGCCTCCTGCGTCATCTGGGTCTCGGCGCGCTCGAGTCGCGTCTTGAGGCTGTCGCGCTCGATCTCGATCGTCGAGAGATCGGCCTCGAGATCCTCCATGCGCCGCGCGGTGTCCTGGTTGAACTTGTTCGCGCGATAGACGCGCAGCTCGGTCTGCAGCTGCTCGACGCGACGGCGCAGCACGCGGATCTCGACGTCGGATTCGCTCGGTCCCTGCGAGATCGCAGGCTGGTTCGGCTGCGGCGCCTGGTTCATGCCCGGGGTATTGGGGAGCGCGCCGACGTGACCCGTCGGACCGATCGGCGCGATCGCGCCCATCCCGGGATGCTGCATCATCGGCGCGGGTCCACCTGCCGGCGCTGGCGCGGGTGCCGCGACGCCTGCGAGATCGACGAAGCGCAACCACAAGCTCCCGCAGCGCACGGCATCGCCATGCTTGAAGAGGTGGCTCTGCACGCGCTGCTCCTGGAAGTAGCAACCGTTCGCCGACTGCAGATCCTCGAGCACGTAACCGCCGCCGCCCCAGAAGATCCGTGCGTGATGCCGCGACACCATCGCGTCATCGGTGCGGATCGCGCAGTCCATGGCGCGGCCGACCTTGATCTCCGCCGAGGCGAGATCGAGAGATCCCTCGATGCCTTGGGCGTCGCGCCATAGCAGACGGGCCACTTCCGAAAAAGGTAAGCCAGTCCCACCAGATCCACAAGTTTGCTACTGGGGATCAGCCCCGCATGGTAAGTGAGCGGCACATGTGCGGCGTCTTCGGCATCCACGGGCACGACGAGGCGGCCAATATCGCGTACCTCGGCATGCATGCCCTGCAGCACCGCGGGCAGGAATCCGCGGGCCTGGTGGCCGTGGAGGGCAACAAGCTGCGCCAGCAGGTCGCCATGGGGCTGGTCTCCGACGCCTTCAACCGGGATGCACTGGCCAAATTGCCAGGTACCAGCGCGATCGGGCACATCCGGTACTCGACCGCCGGGACGTCCGAGCTGCGCAACGCCCAGCCCTTCGTCTTCGAGTACTCCGGCGGGGCGATCTCGATCGCTCATAACGGAAACCTGGTGAACGCCACCGAGCTCCGCGCCGAGCTCGAGGCGAGCGGATCGATCTTCCAGACGTCGAGCGACACCGAGGTCATCGTCCACCTGATGGCCAAGGCGCGCGAGCCGGACGTCCTCGGCAAGCTCAACGCGGCGCTCAAGCGCGTGCGCGGCGCGTACTCGCTCTGCCTGCTGACCAACGACGAGAAGATGATCGGCGTCCGCGACCCGAACGGGTTCCGGCCCCTCGTGATCGGCCGGCTCAAGGACTCCTACGTGCTGTCGAGCGAGACCTGCTCGTTCGATCTGATCGAGGCCGAGTTCATCCGCGAGATCGAGCCCGGCGAGATCGTGATCTTCGAGAAGGGCGGGATGACGAGTCATCGCATCGCCGCACCCGCCGAACCGCCCACGTTCTGCGTCTTCGAGCACGTGTACTTCGCGCGGCCTGATTCGCTCGTCAACAGCAAGTCGGTCTACCGGGCGCGCGAGCGCATGGGACAGAAGCTCGCGCAGGAAGCCCCGATCGACGGTGACGTCGTGATCCCGGTGCCCGACTCCGGCGTCCCGGCCGCGATCGGTTACTCGAAGGAGAGCGGTATCCCGTTCGAGATGGGGCTCATCCGATCGCATTACGTCGGTCGGACCTTCATCGAGCCGCAGGATTCGATTCGCCACTTCGGCGTGCGCCTCAAGCTGTCTCCCGTGCGGTCGATCGTCGACGGCAAGCGCGTGATCGTCGTCGATGACTCGCTCGTCCGCGGCACGACCTCGCGCAAGATCGTCAAGATGCTGCGCGGTGCTGGCGCTCGCGAGGTCCACCTCCGGATCAGCGCGCCGCCCACGACGCATCCGTGCTTCTACGGCATCAACACGCCGACCCGCAGCGAGCTCGTCGCTGCCTCGCACTCGGTCGAGGAGATCGGCCGCTACGTGACATGCGACTCGCTCGCGTACCTCTCGCACGAGGGCATGATGACCGCCGTCGGAACGTCGCCGAACGGCGCCGGGTTCTGCTCCGCCTGCTTCACCGGCGACTACCCGGTCGCGCTCGGAACCTCGGACCTTGTCCAGCTCCGCCGCGCCAGGGTATAGGCAAGGCGATGCCGATCGAGACCGTGGACCCACGCGCCGTGCGGGCGCAGCTGAAGGAGCTCGGCCAGAAGGCCGTGGAGCTCCGGAGGTTACTTTGACGTCGACGCGAAGCGCCTGAAGATCGAGGAGCTCGAGTCGATCGCCTCGCGCCCGAACTTCTGGGACGATCAGAAGAAGGCGCAGGGCGTGCTGCGCACCAAGAAGCAACTCGAGCAGATCGTGACCGGCTACGACGCCCAGCTCCGCGCGCTCTCCGACGCCGAGGTCCTGCTCGAGCTCGCCGAGGAAGCGAGCGACGAGGCATCCGCGAAGGAAGCCGAGTCGTCCGTCGCCAACGTCCGCAAGGCGCTCGACGACATCGAGTTCAAGCGCATGCTGTCTGGCGATCTCGACGCCGGCGGCGCGATCGTCCAGATCACCGCGGGCGCCGGCGGCGTCGATGCGTCCGACTGGGCGCAGATGTTGATGCGGATGGTGATCCGCTACGCCGATCGCAAGAACTGGAAGGTCGAGGTCCTCGACGAGGCCCCCGCCGAAGAAGCCGGCATCAAGAGCGCGACGTTCATGGTCGAGGGCGATTACGCCTACGGCTTGCTCAAGGCCGAGAACGGCGTGCACCGGCTCGTGCGGGTCTCGCCGTTCGATGCCAACGGCCGCCGCCAGACCTCGTTCGCCGCGGTCACCGTGACCGCCGACATCGACGACGACATCCAGGTCGACATCAACGAAGGCGACCTCCGCATCGACACCTACCGCGCCGGCGGCGCCGGCGGCCAGCACGTCAACAAGACCGACTCTGCCGTGCGGATCACGCACCTGCCGACCGGCGTCGTCGTGCAGTGCCAGAACGAGCGCAGCCAGCACGCCAACAAGGACAAGGCCTTCAAGCTGCTGCGCGCCCGGCTCTACGACTACGAGCTCGCCAAGCGCGAGGCGAAGGCCGCCGAGGACGCGAAGAACCGCATCAAGATCGAGTGGGGCTCGCAGATCCGCAGCTACGTCCTGTTCCCGTACCAGCAGGTCAACGATCACCGCACCGAGCTGAAGTCGAGTGACGTCAGCGGCGTCCTCGACGGCGACCTCGACGAGCTGATCCGCACGTATCTGCTCAAGGCTGCCGACGCGCAGCCCAAGAATTAGCTGCTGCCTACGGCTTGATCGTCAGAGCGGCGGCGTCGTGCGCGAGCTCTCCGAGCTTCGGCATGTCGAGCATGCCTCGCAGCTCGAGCCAGATCGGCACGCTTCGAGGCGGCGAGTCCGCGCCGTCCACGGCCGCGCGCGCGAGCTCGAGGTGGGCACGCTGGCGGTGGGTCGCCGCACGTAGGATCTCGAGCGCCAGGCTGTCCGGGTGCGCCAGCGGCAACGCTCCGAACAGATCGTCGAGCGCATCGAGGGCGTCGAGCAAGTTCACGCGTGCGCGAGTCATCGCCTGGCGCGTCGGCACGAGGGTTACTGCCATCGACGATGCGAGCTGCTGCCGCGCCTCGACGATCGCGTTGTTTGCTTCCGCAAGGCCGTCGCGCAGGCGGGCGAGCCGGCCGCCCACGATCTCCGGATGACTGACCGCGCGGCCGCGCATCAGCACCGGCCGTCGCACGAGGATCCCGCGCTGCCAGACGGCGGTGTCGCGCACGCCCCCCCGCGCCTTCGATGGTCAACCGGCAGAGGTCGACCGAGATGCAGCGGTCCACGCGGCCGGGGCCACCGCCGATGACGCGACCGAGCCCGGCGAGCAGCTCGAGCTTGCCGCGCGAGATCACGATCAGCTCCGGCTTGCTCGCCAGCGTTCTCGCGTGGAGCGTGTGCTTGGTGAATGGCAGCGCGAGATCCTCGGCGACCAGCAGCAGCACCGCGAGATCATCGTCAAGGTCCGGAGGCATGCCGGCGCGATCGCGGAGCCGCGGCAAGTCATCGACGAGGTCGACGATGCCGTGCTGCCACCGGACGCGGAACCGGGAGCCGTCGCGAACCGTCACGGTCGCCGGCGAGGCGCCATCGAGCATGCCTTGCGCGTCGAGCGCGACGCGGATCTGGTACCTCGCGCGGTCGACGATTCCGACCGCGCCGACCTCGGCGATCGTGATCGAGTAGGTGCGATCCGCGAGCGCGACATGGGCCTCGCCGTCGATCAAACGACTGGCCTGGAAGTAGCCGACCTCGAGCACCCACGCATCGCTCTGCTTGGTCCAGCGCGTGCCGTTGCCGTCGTCGCATCTGCCGCCGATGCAGGTTGGCGAGAGTACTTCGGGCGCTTCGGGCACCCTCGTCAGCTGTGCGAGCGGCGGCAACGCGAGGGCGGGATCCGCGCTGCGATACGGCCGCGTCGCATCGGCAGCGGCGAGCTTGGCGAGCTCGGGCTCGACATGCCGCGCGGGCGTCGGGCGCACCGACGCATGTTTCGAAGCACAGCTCGCGGCGAGCACACCGACCCCGACCATCCATACCCGCATGTCCGAACTCTAGCGCCGAGGGCCGCGCCAGTTGTCACGAGCTCATCGTCGCCGGTGTCGGTTGCCATCCCATCTCGGTCGCGCGCCGACGGCGCGTTACTTCGGTGGGGGTGCGCTACCGCTGCCGGCCGGAGCCGGAGGCTTGTCGAGATCGGTGAGCGACTGCTTCGCCTTCGTGATCACGGCGGGCGTGGCCTGGCCGGGCGGCAAGCGCTCGAGCGTCTTGACGATCTCCTCGCGGAACAGCCGCTCTGCGGACCGATCGCCCTGGGCCTTCGCGATGTCGGCGCGCTGGGTCAACACGCGGACCTTGCGCGGACCGTAGGCGAGCAGCAGCGCGCGATCGGTCCACTTCGCGGCGTCGTCGAGCTTGCCGGCCTTGAAGTACAGCCAGCCGAGCCGGGCAGGTGGGTCGTACTCCTTCGGTAACGCGGCCGCGAGCTTCTCGACGTCCGGCACCAGATCGAGCGGGCGCTCGAGGAACACGTAGAGCTCCGCGCGCGGCCACAGGTATGTCATCGCGGCCATCGGGGTCGGCGCCTTCGCCGCGGCGTCGTCGACGAGGGCGCGCTGCTTCTCGGCGACCGCCTTCGCCTCGTCCTTGCGGCCGAGCACGATCAGCGCCTCGCGGAGGTTCGCCATCGCGTCCGAGCGATCGTCGATCGAGAGCGCTGCAGCGGGATCGTCGACGAGCTTCTGCCAGCGCGCGACAGCACGCTCGCGCAGCTTCTGCACGCGCGCGAGCACGGCGGCGTCGGTGCTGTCCTTCGCGAGCTCGGTCGCGCACGCCATCGCGCGATACAGGAAGTCGGTCGCGCTCGCGGCGGTGCCGGTCTCGTCGAGCGCCTTCTCGGCGAGCTCGACACAGCCCACGAGATCCTTGCGCTTGTGCTTCGAGCTGATCAGCGAGACCAGCGCGTCGGCCTTGCGCGGCCAGTCAGCCGGCGCGGCGGCGAGTGCCGCGGTCAGCTCGGTCTCGGCGGTGGCGAAGTCCTCGGCGGCGACGGCGCGCTCGGCCGCGAGCAGGTGGGCGTCGGGCCCGGCCGCACCGCCGGCGAGCGCGCGCGTGCCGGTCTCGAGAAACGCGTGGAACTGGGCGACGCTCGCAGCGCCGACGAACCGCGCGAGCACGGCCTCGTCGGGTCCGATGACGTAGAACGTCGGCCATGCCGCGATCGGGAACTTGTCGACCGCGGCGGCGTTGACCTCGCGATCGGTATCGAGCGCGACGAACACGAACTTGCTGGCGGTGGCGGCGAACGACGGATCCTGGAAGACCGTCGACTTCATCGACAGGCACGTGTGGCACCACGGCGCCCACAGGTCGACCACGAGCGGCAGCTTGTTCTGCTGCGCGCACGCCAGCGCCGCGGCGTAGTCATCGCGGAACCACGCGAGCGGGCCCTCGGCGTGGGCCTTCGTGCACGGATCGACCGCGGGCTTCGCGACGCCGGGCTCGGCCGTTTGCTTGGCGGCCTCGTCCTTCTTGCAGGCGGCGTGCGAGCCGACGAAACCAAGGGAAACGAGCGCGAGGACGAGCCGACGCATGGCCTGCGTCTTAGCACGACGATGTTGTATGGTGCGCCGCCATGTCGTCGCGCGAGTCCCCCGAGCAACCCGAAACCACCCTCGACCGCATCATGGGCGAGCGGCGGGACAAGGCGACCGCGCTGCGGACCGCGGGCAGCGACCCGTACCGCAATGACATCGGACCGGCGATCTCGATCGCCGCCGTCCGCGCGAAGTACGCCGCGACCAAGCCGGTTCCGCCACCGCCACCCGAGGCGAAGGTCGAACCCAAGGTCGAAGCGACACCCGGCGCGCCGAAGGTCAAGGCGCCGCCCGAGGCGATCACGCCGATCGACGGCACGCCGCTGCGCGTCGCCGGCCGCGTCATGGTGAAGCGCGGCATGGGCAAGACCGTGTTCGCGCCGATCCGCGACACCACCGGCGATCTCCAGCTCTACCTCAACGTCGATCACCTCGCCGCCGATGACTTCGCGAACGTGCTCTCGCAGCTCGACGCCGGAGACATCGTCGCCGCCGAAGGACCGGCGTTCTGGACCAAGCGTGGCGAGCTGTCGATCCTCGCGAGCCGGCTGTGGATCCTCACGAAGTCGCTGCGTCCACTGCCCGACAAGTGGCACGGCTTGACCGACGTCGAGCAGCGCTACCGCCAGCGCTACGTCGATCTCGCGGTCAGCCCCGACGTCCGCGAGGTGTTCCGCAAGCGGTCGATGATCACGCGCGGGATCCGGCGCTTCCTCGACGAGCGCGGCTACCTCGAGGTCGAGACCCCGATGATGCATCCGATCATCGGTGGCGCGGCAGCCAAGCCGTTCGTCACGCACCACAACGCGCTCGACATGCGGCTCTACATGCGGATCGCGCCGGAGCTCTATCTCAAGCGGCTCGTCGTCGGCGGCTTCGATCGGGTCTACGAGATCAACCGCAACTTCCGGAACGAGGGGCTGTCGCGCCAGCACAACCCCGAGTTCACGATGCTCGAGTTCTACCAGGCCTACGCGACCTACACCGACCTCATGGACCTCACCGAGGCGATGGTCGGCGAGCTGGCGATGGCCGTGAACGGCCGCACGAAGGCGACGTGGGATGGCGTCGAGATCGAGCTGGCGCCGCCGTGGCGCAGGCTGTCGATCCGCGACGCGGTCCGCGAGCTCGGCGGGATCGCCGAGGCGACGCGCGTCTTCGAGGATCCAGCCTTTGCCGCCGAGATCGCGATCACGCACGGCGTGCCGGCGGCCGATGTCGCCCGCGTGATGCTCGCCGGCGTGACTTCTGACCGCGGCGGGAATCTCGTGCTCGCGGATGTGGTTGCTGGATTCAAGGACCCTGCCCGCCGCGCGGCGCTGGCGGGATCGATCGTCGAGCGCTACGACTCACCGATGCAGCGTCGCATCACTGCAGGGCACCTGGGCTATCTCGTGTTCGAAGTCACCGCCGAAAAACAAGTCGTGCAGCCGACGTTCCTGACCGAGTTTCCGCTCGCCGTCTCGCCGCTGGCGCGCAAGAACGACGTCGACGGCGCGTTCTGCGATCGCTTCGAGCTGTACTGCAACGGTCGAGAGATCGCGAACGGCTTCTCCGAGCTCAACGATCCCGATGACCAGCGCTCGCGCTTTGCAGCGCAGATGCGCGCCAAGCAGGCGGGCGCCGACGAGACCATGGATTACGACGAGGACTACTGCCGCGCGCTCGAGGTCGGGCTTCCACCGACGGCGGGCGAGGGCATCGGCATCGATCGGCTCGCGATGTTGCTCACCGGTCAGCCGTCGATCCGCGACGTCATCCTGTTCCCCCTGATGCGGCCGGAGTAGCGATGCTGAGCCTGATCGCGATCCCGATCGTCGTCCTGATCGTCATCTCGGCGGTCATCTACTTCTGGAAGACGGGCGGCGAGCTGTTCGGCGGCGGGCTGCAGTACAAGACGTTCGTCGCGTGGCGCTACCTGCTCGTCAACCCGGCGCGGGTGACGTCGACCGTGAAGCTCCTGCTGGTGGGCACGCTCGCGGTGCGGATCTTGTTATGGGGCGTGTTCGGTGTCGGCATCGTTCCCGAGAATCCGACGGATCCACTCCAGGTCCTCGCGAACCTGTGCTGGCTGGGGTTCTTCGGGGCCGTCGTGTTCGGCCTGCTCCCGCACTCCAAGCTCGCGCTGTACACGTTCATCGGCGCGACCGCGATCGCGATCGCCAGCACGGTCGTGATCGGGCTGCTCGTCCCCGACCGGCCACCGACGCCGTTCGAGCCGCCGACCTCGAACACCTGGCTGGTCAAGGCGCTCGTGATCACGAACCTCGTCGCCGGCGTGATCGCGTTCCTCGCGATGTTCTTCGGATCGATCCGCGCGTTCTTCACGTTCTTCACGACGGTGCCGATCGGCGGCGTGTGGATCGGAACCTGCGCGCTCGTCTGGGTGCTCGCCGTGATGAGCGGGTTCGAATCCGATCTCCGCGACAAGATCCTCGGCTCGAACGCGCACATCCAGATCACCCGCGAGGACGGCGAGTTCGTGAACTGGCGCGAGGTCAAGGCGCGCATCGATCGGATTCCCGGGGTCGTCGCTTCGTCGCCCTACGCGGTCAGCGAGGTCGTGATCGCGGCGAACAACAACGGGATGCCGGTCATCATCAAGGGCATCGATCCGACGTCCGTGGGGGGCGTGACCGATCTGATCGCAGACCTCGAGGACAAGCAGGCGATCGATCGGATGCAGCCGCTCGTCGACGAGGGCGAGGACCGCGTGGTCCCACAGGTCCCGGTCGAGCCGGGTACGATCGATCCACCGCCACCGGACATGCCCAATGGCGGCGAGCCGATCGACTTCTCCGGCGAGGATTTCCTCGATGACGCGGGCACCGCGGAGCCCGCCGGGACCGATGCGCGCCCCGACGACAGCGCGCTCGGGACCCCCGCCGCAAGATTCGGATCTGGCTCCGGCACCGCGCGTGCCGGCTCTGCCGACGCACCGTTCGGCGGCGACGCCGCGGATCTGATCAAGCGCGATCGCATCGATCCCACGCTCGGCGCTCCACCGCCCGACGATCCGCCCGACGATCTCGTATCGAGCGACGACGAGCCGGTCGACTACAGCGAGCCCGACGCCCGGATCGATGACAGCTCGGTCCACGTGATCGACGTGCCGCTCGAGCCGAGCCTGTCGCGCCGCACCCAGGCGCTGCCGGGCATCCTGGTTGGCCGCGAGCTCGTGAAGCAGACGCACCTCTATACCGGGGAGGAGGTCCGCATCGTGTCGCCGCTGTCGGATCCGGCGAACCCGGACGCGACCGGCACGCCGATCCCGTTCAACCGCGATTACCGCGTGGCCGGCGTCTTCTACACCGGCATGTACGAGTACGACCTCAAGTTCGTCTACGTCACGCTCGAGTCGCTGCAGGACTTCCTCGATCGCGGCGACACCATCGACGGGATCGAGGTCCGGATCACCGATCCCGACGAGACCGGCAACTATGTCCCGAGCGATGACTCGCCGGGGCTGATCGCGGCGGCGCTCGGTCCGGGCTACCGGGTCCAGGACTGGCGCGAGCTCAACCGCAGCCTGTTCTCGGCGCTCAAGCTCGAGAAGATCGCGATGTTCCTCGTGCTCGGGATCGTGATCCTGGTCGCATCGTTCTCGATCGTCGGCAATCTCATCATGGTCGTCGTCGAGAAGGGCCGCGAGATCGCGCTGCTCAAGACGCTCGGCGCGTCGGACGTCGGCGTCATGCAGCTGTTCGCGATCCAGGGACTCCTGATCGGCCTGATCGGCACCGCGCTCGGCGTCGCGAGCGGACTCATCGGTTGCTGGGCTGGCAAGCGCTTCGGACTGCCCCTCAACCCGGACGTTTACTACATCGATCGCCTGCCGATTCATGTCGACCCCGCGTCGGTGATCGCGTCCGCCGCGGCTGGCGTTTTGATCTCGATCGCAGCGACGTTCTATCCGGCGCTGCTCGCCGCCCGGGTTCGCCCGGCAGCCGGAATGCGCCACTGACGCCCGGTATGTGGGCGGACGTGTGAAAGACCGGCCACAACCGGACCTTGCCAGGGCCATGAAATCACCGGCTTGCCTCGTGGCACGCCGGATGCTCTTGAACGCGCACATGAAGCGCGCCGCTCTCGCCGTGACCCTGCTCGCCATGTCTTCCGGAGTCGCATCGGCTGGTGGCTATGTTGGACTGGGGATCGGTACTGCGCCCGCGATCAGCACGGGAACCGACGCAGATGAGTCACCCGATGGCCGCAGTGCACGGCTGCTGCTCGGCTCGCGATTCGGTCAGTTCTCGGTCGAGGGTGCACTCGGTGGCTTCGACACGGTCATGTTGGACAGCCGCGGCGCCATCGCCTACGACGTCTACCAGGCCTCGATCGCCGCCAAGCTCAGCTTGCCGCTCGGCAACAACTTCGAAGCATTCGGTCGCGTCGGTCTGCACCAGAGCTGGTGGACCGCCGAGCGTCCAGAGCACGAGGTCGGAGGAAGCGGCTTGCTGTTCGGCGCAGGATTCGAGTACCGGATCAAGGCGGTGCTCGGGCAGGGCTCGCTGTTCGTCGACTACCAGTACAGCAGCGCAGATCTGACGGGTGAACGCTCCACGCTCGGCGACACCAGCGTACGGATGTGGACGCTCGGTCTGACCGTCGGGATCTGAGGTTCCGCGCAGGCAACCATTGCGACGCGGCAATGGTCCCAACGCGCGTTGACACCCGCAGGGCTGCTGAGTAAGTTCCTGCGCCGTTTAGAGATTCCCCTGTGACCTCCCCAGCCGCGTCCTCGTCTTCTGCCGTTGCGGCGGGCACATCTACGACACCGGGCACGACGACCTCCAGCGCCTCCAGGGACGAGGTCGACCACCGGCCGCACCACCTCCGCGGTGCCCGGATCGAGATCAAGAAGCTCGGCAAGGCCTACCAGCACAGCGGCAAGGCCCTGCCCATCCTCTGGGATATCGACCTGTCGCTGCCCGCAGGGGACATGGTCGCGATCGTCGGCGCATCCGGCGTCGGCAAGTCGACCTTCCTGCAGCTCCTCGGCACCCTCGACCTCCCGACGTCCGGCTCGATCAAGTTCGACGGCGAGGAGATCACCACGATGAGCTCGTCGCGGCTCGCCGAGTTCCGCAACCGCAAGATCGGCTTCGTCTTCCAGTTCCATCACCTGCTGCCCGAGTTCACGGCCCTCGAGAACGTGCTGATGCCCGCGCTGATCCAGCGGATCCCGATGGACAAGGCGCGCGCGATGGCGCGAGACATCCTCGGTCGCGTCGGCCTCTCGCACCGGCTGACGCACCGTCCCGGCGAGCTTTCGGGTGGCGAGCAGCAGCGGGTTGCCCTCGCGCGCGCGATGGTGCTCGAGCCAGCGCTGCTCCTCGCCGACGAGCCGACCGGCAACCTCGATCGGTCGACCGGCGAGGCGATCCACCAGCTGTTCCTCGACCTCAACCGCGAGCGCGGCTCGACGCTGCTCGTCGTCACCCACAACCCCGAGCTCGCGCGCCTGATGCCGCGCCGGATGCGGATGATCGACGGTGGCCGGCTCGTCGAGGAGACCGCACCGGACTATCGCGCCGACGACGCCGATCCCGCCGCCGCCGAGGCCGGGGGCGAGGCACCGATCACGACCTCGCCGCAGCTCGGTCCGGAGGCAACCAACACGAGCGTTGCTGATGTCGAAGAGGGTGCATCGTGAAGCGCCTGATCAGCATCCTCGCGCTCGCGCTGCTCGCGACCCCGGTCGCCGCGCAGCCGGCACCGGCACCGGCACCGGCCCCCGACGCGAACGACCCGGCGAACCAGAGCCCGCAGGGGACCGCCGCGCTCCAGCTCCAGGGTCGCGCGATCGAGCGCGTGCAGTTCCGCGGCAACCGCAAGGTCGAGGACGACGCGATCCGCGTGCAGCTGCTCTCGAAGGAAGGCACCCTGCTCGACGCGACGAAGCTCCGCGAAGATCTCCGCGCGATGTGGAAGATGGGCTTCTTCGCCGACATCGACGTCGAGGCCGAGGTCCGGCCCACCGGCGGCGTGACGCTGACGTTCGCGGTCAAGGAGAAGCCGGCGATCCGCAAGGTGCTCGTCGCCGGTCAGAGCGAGCTGGGCCTCGACAAGATCAACGAGGTCATCGACCTCGAGCTCGACGCGATCGTCGACATCTCGAAGGTCAAGAAGAACCGCGACAAGATCGGCGAGCTCTACGTCCAGAAGGGGTTCTACCTCGCGACGGTCGACTACGAGATCAAGCCGGTCAACGAGGCCGAGGTCGACGTCTACTTCAAGGTCGACGAGAAGGCCAAGGTCAAGATCCGCGACGTCCAGTTCATCGGGAACCAGACGATCTCCGACGACGAGCTCCGCGGCGCGATCGCGACTCGCCGGCAGGACGCGATGTCGTTCCTCAACGACTCCGGCACGTACAGCCAGGAAGCCTTCGAGCGCGACCTCCTGCTGGTGTCCGCGTACTACTGGGATCGCGGCTACGCGAACGTCAAGGTCGGCACACCGCAACTCAGGCTGTCGCGCGACAAGCAGTACATGTACCTGTCGATTCCCGTCGACGAGGGCCCGATCTTTACGATCGGCTCGGTCGGCTTCAAGGGTGACCTGATCGGCTCGGCGCAAAAAAACCTCGAGCGGATCAAGATGCGCGCGGGGGTCACGTTCTCGCGCACGATGATCGCCGAGGATCGCGAGAAGCTCTCGAACTACTACCAGGATCAGGGCTACGCGTACGCGAACGTCCTGCCGCTGACCAAGGTCGATCTGCCGAACCGGAAGATCAACCTGACCTTCGAGGTCGCGCGCGGCAAGCGCGCCTACTTCGAGCGCATCAACATCCGCGGCAACTCGAAGACCCGCGACAAGGTGATCCGCCGCGAGATGAAGATCGCCGAGGGCGAGCTCTTCAACAACACGAACCTCGAGATCAGCAAGCGCCGGATCAACGCGCTTGGCTTCTTCGAGAACGTCGTGGTGTCGACCAAGCGCGGCAGCTCCGACGAGTTCGTCGAGGTCAACGTCGAGGTCAGCGAGCGGCCGACCGGCACGTTCCAGATCGGCGCCGGCTTCTCGTCCGTCGAGAACTTCATCGCGCAGGCGCAGATCTCGCAGAACAACCTGTTTGGCCGCGGCCAGACGCTCGCGCTCCAGGCCCAGCTCTCGAGCCTGCGCCAGCTGTTCCTGTTGCGGTTCGTCGAGCCGTACTTCCTCGACACCCAGTGGACGTTCGCGTTCGACCTCTACAACCAGAGCCGCGGTTTCGGCACGTTCTATCGCAATGCCTCGGGTGGCACGCTGACGTGGGGCTATCCGCTCTCGTACGAGGCCCGCGCGTTCCTCACCTACAAGCTCGAGGATGTCAGCATCTCGACCGGCTCCGGCGGCATCGCGAACCTCGGCGCGACCAGCACCCCGATCGCGGCGACCAGCGTCGCGAACCTGTTCCGTGGTGGCGTGACGTCATCGCTGCGCGCCTCGCTGTCGTGGGACTCGCGAAACAACCGGCTCTTTCCGACGGGCGGCTGGTACCACACGCTGTTTGCCGAGTACGCGAGCGAGTACACGGGCTCCGAGAACAAGTTCATCCGGTGGGGTGGTTTTGCCCGCCACTACCGTCCGATCTGGGGGCCGTTCGTGCTGAAGCTCAACGCCGAGCTCGGCATCACGACCTCCACGGATCCGCTCGGCGTACCGATCAGCGAGCGCTACCTCGTCGGCGGCATCTACGACATCCGTGGTTACGCGCCACGCTCGCTCGGACCGCAGCTGCTGACCCAGCCGCCCGGTGACGTCGGCCAGTCGCTCGGCAGCCTGCCGCTCGGCGGCAACATGCAGGTCATCATCAACACCGAGGTCGAGTTCCCGCTCTTCAAGAAGGTCGGCATCTCGGGCGTCGTGTTCTTCGACATGGGCAACGCGTACAACCTCGAGGATCGCTACTGCTCGGGTCTCCAGCGCCGGAACTCGACGATCTCGATCAAGTTCGACCCGTGCTTCCGCATGCCGGACTCGCTCATCGCGGGCATCCGCAAGTCGGTCGGCTTCGGCTTCCGGTGGTTCTCGCCGATCGGCCCGCTGCGGTTCGAGTGGGGCATCCCGCTGGACGCCCAGCGTGGCGAGGATCCGCTGGTGTTCGAGTTCACCATCGGTAACTTCTTCTAGCAGTCGCGCGCCCTTCAGCGGATCTCGCCGTGCGAGCACCGGCAATTGAACAAGCCGCTTTGACAGCCGTCGAAGTCGTCGTATGAAGCGCCGGAGGTCCCCATGAATCGTTATCTTTCTCGTCACCTGGCCCTTGGATGTCTCGGTCTCGGCCTGATGGTCTCGCCGCTGCTCGGCGTCGGTCAGACGGCGGTTCCCACGAACCCGAAGATCGGCGTCATCGACATCGAGAACACGCTGTCGACCACCGCCGCTGGCAAGCGTGCCAACGAGCAGTTCGAGAAGACGCGCAAGGCCAAGCAAGCCGAGCTCGACAAGAAGCAGAACGAGCTGAAGAAGCAGGGCGCCGACCTCGAGAAGCAGCAGGCGGTCCTCAAGCCCGACGTCTTCAAGCAGAAGCGCGAGGAGCTCGAGAAGAAGTTCATCGAGCTGCAGCAGACGTACGTGAAGCTCGAGCGCGAGCTCGCCGCGGATCGGACGAAGCTGATCCAGGATCTCTTGAAGCAGGCCGAGCCCCGCATCAAGGCGCTCGCGAAGGCCGAGGGCGTGCACCTGATCATCGATCAGAGCGCCACCGTGTGGGCCGATCCCAGCGTCGACCTGACCCAGAAGCTCAACGCCGAGATGAAGTAGAGGGTCCAGCGTGTTACTACGGCGGCATGGAGCAGCCGCCGGCACCGGTGATGAAGGCCGAGCAGATCCTCGGCCTCTTGCCGCATCGCTACCCGTTCCTGCTGATCGACCGGGTTCTCGAGCTCTCCGATGACAAGGTCATCGCGCTGAAGAACGTCTCGTTCAACGAGCCGTACTTCCAGGGCCACTTCCCGGGCGTGCCGGTGATGCCGGGCGTCATGCAAGTCGAGGCCATGGCGCAGGCCGGTGGCATCCTCGCGTCGCGTGCAGTGTCGTTCGATCCGACAACGCACGTGATGCTGTTCATGGCGATCGACGCCGTGAAGTTTCGCAAGGCGGTGACGCCGGGTGATCAGCTCATCATCGAGGTCGTGCCGCTTCGCAAGGGCAAGATCTTCAAGATGAAGGGCGAGATCCGCGTCGATGGTACGGTGGTGTCGTCGGCGGAGTTCCTCGCAGGTCTCGCCGAGAAGTCCAAGGTCTCGTGATGCGGCGGGTGGTCCCCGCTCGCCAGCCGCTGGCTCGCTCCATCTCCGTCGCCTGGCTGGTCGCGGTCACGCTCGCGATCACGGTAGGCGGCTGCGGCGGCAAGAAGCGCCAGCGCCGGACCGGTGATGCTGCGCCCGTCGAGGTGATCACCGCGCCGCTGCCGAGTGGCAGTGGCGCCGGTGGGACGAGCGACGAGCGCGAGCCCAACGACAGCTCGGATGTCGCGACGACGCTCGCGATCCCGGGGACGGTGCGCGGCAAGATCGAGCCCGACGCCGATGCCGACTATTTCCGGATCGACGTCACTCAGGCAGGCGCGCTCACCGTCACGACGACGGCGGTCGATGCTGATCTGATCGTCGAGATCGAGGACGGGGCAGGGACGGTGATCGCGCGATCCGATCGCGGCGCCGTGCGTGTCCGCGAGGGCGTGCCGAACCTCGGCGTGACCCCGGGCCGTTACACCGCGATCGTCAAGAAGAAGCCGCCGCCGGCCCCGAAGAAGACGCGCGGCAAGAAGGCTGCGGCTGCCACGACCCCGCCAGCAGGCCCGGCGGTCTCGTACGAGATCAGCGCGCAGCTCGCGGCCCCCGCAGCGAACGTCGAGCGAGAGCCCGATGACGATCGCGGCACCGCCAACGATCTGATCCCTGGCGATCCGGTCACCGGCTTCGTCGGGTGGAATGCGGACGTCGACGTCTGGAAGCTCTCGGTCGAGGCGCTGTCGGCGAACAACGCGATCGACATCGAGGTCGGTGCTGTCGAGGGCGTGGCGCTGCAGCTCGAGCTCGCCGATGGCGTCGGTCAGCTGCTGCTCGTTCGCAAGGCCCCGAAGGGTGCGCCGCTCGTCGCGCGCAACGTGCTGCCTGTCGTCCCGAGCGGCGCGCCGCCGTTTCACTACGTGACGATCAAGGGCGAGCGCTCGAACCCGGAGACCGCGTACCAGCTCCGTGTCACCGCGAAGCCGTTCGAGGCGCTCGATGCCGAGATCGAGCCGAACGATCTCGTCGACAAGCCGATGACGTTTCCGGCCGAGCGGACGATCGTGCACGGCAACTGGAGCGCGGGTGATGTCGATTGTTACGCGCTCGCGGCCGACGTCGCCGCGCGCAGCTTTGACCTCGTACTCGACGGCGAACCCGACCTGTCGCTCGAGGTGTTGATCGATGGCAAGGTGGTCGCCAAGAGCGAGCTCAAGGGCAAGGGCACCGTCGAGAAGCTGTCGGCACCGGTGCCGCCGAACGTCACCGCGATCGTGCGCGTGCGCGGCGCCGCCGATGCGACGGGCGAGGGCACCTACGATCTCACCGTGCGCGAAGGTCCCGCGAGCGGGCCATGACCGTTACGCGCATCCGACCAACACAGATCCTGGTCGTCCTCGCGCTCACGAATCTGATCTCGTATGCGGCGCGCAACGCGCTGTTCGCGGTCTACCCCGATCTCACCGCGCGCTACGGCATCGACGATTCCGAGATCGGCCTCTTGCAGACCGTCTTCATGATCCCGCATGCCGCGGCGACGCTGGGGTTCGGCTGGGCCGGCGACCGCTTCGACCGCCGGCGCGTGATCGTCGTCGGCATCCTGATCGCGAGTGTCGCGGGCGCCGTTGGCGCGCTCGGCTCGAGCTACCTGGGGCTCGCGGCGTCGCGCGCGTTCGTCGGGTTCGGGACGGCCGCGGTCGTGCCGGTCGCGAACTCGATCCTCGCGGAGGTCTTCGATGGCCCGATGAAGGCGAGCCGGATCGCGATCTTCAACCTCGGGTTGTTCCTCGGCGGTGTCGCCGGCTTCGCGACCGGCATGGCACTCGGGTTTCCGCTCGTCGTCGTCGTGATCGCGCTGCCGGGCCTCGTGTTCGCCGCGCTGATCTGGCACATGCCGATCCCGACGCGCGCGCTCGCGAAGCGCGATGACGACCCGGCGACATCGGGCTTCCAGCACCAGACGATCATGCTGCGTCACTTCATCCGCGACGCCCGCGTGCTGCTGCGGATCCGGACGCTGCGCTGGTTGATCGTCTCGACGACGGTGATGGCGTTCGCGGCAGGCGGCTACAACGCGTGGCTCAAGGAGTTTCTGGTCCGCGACAAGCTGATGACCGATGCCGAGGCGACGACGCTCTTGACGCTGTCGCTGTGCGGTGGCCTGACCGGGATTCTCGTCGGTGGCCGGGTCTCCGACCTGCTCGGCAAGCGGTTCTCGACCGGGCGCCTGTGGACGATCGTGGTCGGGATGATCCTGACGGCCCCGTGCGCCGCGATCGCGATCATGCTGCCGAAGGGAGCCGGGCTCGACCTCGCGGGCATCGCGACGCTGTTCTTCATCTCCTGGTATCACGCACCGGTCGCGGCGACCGTCGACGATCTCGCGCCACGCGGGCTCAGCGTCGCCGCGCAGGGCCTCGTGATCTTCATGATGCACATGATCGGGACCGCGCCATCCTCGTGGGTCGTCGGTCAGGTGTCCGAGATGGCCTCGCTGCACGACGCGATGTGGGTCCCGACCGGGGCGCTGATCGTCGCCGCCGTCGCGATGGCGATCGCGACCCTCAGCTTTGCCGCCGATCGCGCCGCAGCGGGGGGCACACGCGCCCAGCCCCGTGGCGACCTCGAACCGCCGTCGTCGGGTGGCAGTGTTCCCGGGGCTTCGCTATAACCACCGCGATGCGTGCCCTCGCCCTGTGTCTCCTGCTCCTCGCAGCGGTCGCGTGCGGGCGCAACACGGGACCGAGTCAGACGCTCGATCACTACGGCAAGGCGCTGAAGAGCAAGGACTTCGGCAAGGCCTACGAGCTGATGTCCTCGAGCTTCCGCGGCAAGGTCTCGCGCGAGGACTACGTCCGGATGATGCGCGACAACCCGCGCGAGGTCGCCGAGACGGCCGATCGCGTCCGCGGCAAGAAGGGCAGCCTCGAGGTGTCCGCCGAGTTCGAGTACGGCCTGGGCGATCGGATGCTGCTGGTGCAGGAGGGTGGTCGCTGGCGGATCGCTGCGAACCCGCTCGGGTTCTATGACCAGTCGACGCCGCGCAATGCACTCCGCGGGTTCCTTCGCGCCTACCGGCTGGAGCGCTGGGACGTGATGCTCCGCTTCGTCCCGAACATGTATCGGGAGAAGATGGATCCCGCGAAGATGAAGGCGCAGTTCACCGGGCCGTCGCGCGAGCAGATGGAGAACCTCGTGAACACGCTCGAGGCGAACGTCGACGAGCCGATCATCGAGCGCGGGAACGACGCGCGGATGAGCTACGGCGATCGTTTCACCGTGACGTTCGTGCGTGAAGATGGGGCGTGGAAGCTCAAGGACCTCGACAACTGATGCAGTGACTCCCGCCGGGTGGCGAGTCCAGTTGCCACCAGTGTGGACAATTTGCCCGCAGGCGCCCACCTGCTCGATCGCACAGGCGCCTCATTCGTCACCCACCCGCGCAAAAAGTTCATAGTGCTGACGTGGAGCGGCAAGCGTTGGTGGCTCCTCGGTAAACGCTACGTCACCGTGCGTCAGTGAGGTCCACAGGCCTGAGAACTGTCTCGACATTTACGCGCATCGGTCGATCTCTACACATGATGATTTCGTAGTCAGGAAGTGGAGCCGCCCGAATTACGATGCGTTAGAATAAGGATGCGGGGTTCAGTGTCCAAAGGCCCGTAGGTTGCAGCTAGATAGGGCAGGAGCTACGAAGCGATCATTAGTTAGGTTGGCAGTCAGTCACTCCGACCCGTGAAAGGCGGTCCCGATGCTGGATCCCTGGATTATCGAAGAGATCCTCAAGAGAGAAGAGGAGAAACGTCGTGAGCAGGAGCAACACGCAGAGTTGCCTGTGCCCCGGCCACGCGATACGGGCCCGCGCCCGACGGTCACGCCACCTCGTGAAGAGGGCGAGCGTGGAGTGATGATCATCGACATCTGACCCAACCCAGTTCACCGAACGGCCCTCCGGCACTGCTGGACGGGCCGTTCGCGCTTTTCGGAGGGTTCGGACAGTTCGCGACTTCCGCTGCTATCTGCGTTAAGTACCCGCTGTGGCACGTTGGTTCACCATCGCGCTGGGCGTCCTCGGATGGGGTGTGGTGCTCGGGCTTCCGGCCGCGGGCATTCTGCCCGAGCCGGCGCAGACGACCGCGCCGTGGATCGCGCTCTTCGTCGTCGTGATCCTCGCGGCGCGTGGGCTCGCGTTCCGTCTCGTCGAGGGCACGGTGCTCTCGCTCGACTCCGCTTACTACGTCGCAGCGGCGGTCTGTGTTGGGTCGGTCGGCGCGGGCCGGCTCGTCGCGGTGGCACTGACACTCGACGCCTCCGTGCGTCTCTACCTCGCGCGCAAGCGACACAAGATCGATCCGGGCGACTGGTTCACCGAGCTCGGCTACGTCCTCTACTTCGGCGGGATGAGCGGCGGGCTCGTCGTGTTGTGCGGCTGGGCGTTCGGCGCGATCCATCCGATGTCGGGACGGCCCGACGTCGTCGAGGTCACGCTGCGCGTGGTCGCCATCGCGCTCTTGCTGCTCGTCACGCACTACGCGCTGCAGGGGGTTCGGCTGCGTCTGCTCGGTCGCAGCTGGCGCGCGTACGTCACGGAGATGGCGCTGCCCGGGATCATCGCCGAGGCGTCGCTGATGCCGATCGGCGTCGTGCTCGTGCTGCTCTACGATCCGGACCAGCCGCTCGGCTTCATGCTGCTGTCGCTGACGTATCTGCTCATCAACCTCGTGTTCTCGAGGCTGTCGCGGACGCAGAAGCAGCTCGAGGAGCGCGTGCACGATCTCGAGATCCTGACCGCGACCGCACGCCGACTCAGCGCGTCGCTGCAGCTCGAGGAGCTCGTCGAGGCGGTCGCGCGCGAAACATGTAAAGCAATTCCGGAGGCCGAAGCTGTCGCACTGGTACATCGGCGCGCGGGCGGCGAGCTCGGCTTCGTACTCGACGGCTTCGACCGTACGAGCGATCGGTTCTTCCGTCAGTCGATGGCGGAGGACGAAGGTCTCGCCGGTTGGGTCATGCAGCGAGGCATCGCGCGACGAATCGACGATGTGTCGACGAGCGACGTCCCGATGGACGATGCGGGCGGGATTCGCTCGTGGCTCGGCGTCCCGCTGTTCATGTACGGCGGGTGCGAAGGTGTGATCGCGGTGCAGTCGACGCACATCGCCGCGTTTCGCGCGGATCACCAGACGCTGCTCGAGTCGCTCGGGCTGCAGATCGCCGCGGCGCTCCAGAACGCGCACCTCTACGAGCTCGCGATGGTCGACGGGCTCACCGGCCTGTTCATGCGGCGCTACTTCGATGCCCGCATCGAGGAGGAGATCGAGCGGTCGAAGCGGTACGGCACGCCGTTCTCGGTGGTGATGATGGACGTCGACGATTTCAAGAAGCTCAACGACGAGCACGGGCATCTCATCGGGGATCGCGTGCTGCGTTCGATCGCGAACACCGTCAAGGCGCAGCTCCGCGGCGTCGATACCGCGTCGCGCTACGGCGGCGAGGAGATCGCGGTGATCCTGCCGCGCAGTGACATGGTGTCCGGATACAACGTCGGCG
>JACCTC010000495.1 GCA_013812655.1 Deltaproteobacteria bacterium
GCGATGCGCCGCGTGGCGCAGGCCGATGGGCTCCGGGCACGACGGGCGATGGTCGCGCCGCCGCCGGCGCCGCGCACCGGCGAGCCCACCGATCCAACCGATCCGGTTGGCGCGATCGAGGCCTACCGGGCGAGCCCGTCACCCGAGACCGCGACGGACCTGTGGAAGACGTCGCGCTGGAACCCACGTGACGTCGCGATCCGCGCGGTGCTGCTCGAGGCCCTCGCGGTCGACGACTGGCGCCGCCGCAACGTCCAGACCGAGCTCGCGGTGCTCGCCGGCGATCGCGATCTCGAGCGCGCCCACGCGGCGCTCCGCGCGCTGCGCTAGGTTAGCGACTGGCACTAGCGACGCGGTGGCGGGCGGACGCCGCGCAACTTGTACGCGATGTAGTCGGCGACGATCAGCGCGTGATCGAACACCAGGCGCGCGGGCAGGGCGTCGGGCTTGCAGACGATGCAGCGCTCGGCGTCATCGGCGCCGACCGGGGTGCCGCTCGCGCGGCCGATGAAGACTGTCGACACGGTGTGCTTGCGGGGGTCGCGCGCCGGGTCGGAGTAGACGTGGAACAGCTCGATCAGCTCGACGTCGAGCCCGGTCTCTTCCTTGGCCTCGCGGATCGCCGCATCGGCGACCCACTCGCCGTCGTCGACGAACCCGCCGGGCAGCGCGAGCCCCTTCGGCTCGTTGCCGCGCTCGATGAACACCAGCTCGCCGGGGTGACCGTCGAGCTCGATCAAGATGTCGACGGTGGGCTTGGGATTCTTGAACTCGCCGTCGCCGGTCATCACTGACCTCCTGCCGAGAGTGGGCCCTCGATCCAGGCCGCCATCTCCTGCTGCAGCTGCTTGGCGTCCGGATCGCTCGCGATCACGTTCTTGCGCTCCTCGGGATCCGCGACGAGATCGAACAGCTCCCAGGCCGAGTCGCTGATCCGGTAGAACACGTGCTTCTTGCCGTCGGCGGTGATCATCGACTTCGCCGAGTGCTTCCACGCATCCGCCGGCAACAGCTCGGAGTACGCCGGCTTTGGCTCCAGGGGCTTGCCCGCAAGCGCGGGAACCAGGCTGCGACCGCGCCAGCTCGGCGACGGCGCGACGCCGAAGAGGTTTGCGATCGTCGGCGCGAGATCGATCAGCTCGACGACGTCATCCGCGGTCCGTGGCGCAACGCCGGGCACCCGGAAGATCAGCGGCACGTGCAGGAGCTCGCGATAGAGGGTCTGGCCGTGGAAGAACATCCGCGTGCCGGCGAACTTGTGGACGCCGAACGCCTCACCGTGATCGGACAGGATGACGACGGTCGTCGTCTTCGCAAGCCCGGTCCGATCGAGGGCATCGAGCAGCTCGCCGATGTGCTTGTCGACGACCGTGATCTCGTAGTCGTACTTCTGCACGAGCGACTCGTCGCCGCGCGTCGTGATCGGATAGCCCGGATGCGTCATGTACGTCGAGTGGGGCTCGAACAGGTGCACGAGCATCGCGAACTTGTCGTCGGCCTTCGCGAGCTCCTCGAGCCGCGCGACCGTCTTCTTGACGATCCGCGGGCCGGCGATGTCCTTGTTCGAGTCCGGACCGTCCGGATCGTGGACCGTGAGCGCGCCGTCGTTGTTCCACTCGTCGGCGCCCTGCAGCACGTTCGTGTCCATATACTTCGCGACGCCTGGGCACATGTTCGGGTCACGCTTGCGGTCGCAGAAGTAGAAGTGCGACGTCATGCCGATCGTCTTGAGGCCGGCAGGTTTGAGCACCTCGAACAGGAAGTCATTCGCCTCGTCGTTGCGCGGATAGTCGCGGGTCTTGCGATCGACGACGAGCTGCGACGGGTAACGCGAGGCGAGGAACGACGGCACGGAGCGCGGCGTGTTGGATGCCTGCGCGTATGCGTTCGTGAACACGACCGACTGGTTCGCGAACGCGTCGAGCCGCGGCGTCAGCGACTTGCCGTCGCGCTGGTAGCCGGCCACGCCGAGTCGGTCCGCGCGCAGCGTGTCGACGAAGATCACCAGCACGTTCTTGCCGCCGGAGACCGCGGGCGGCGCGGGCGGTCCCGCATCCGTGGCTGGCGGTGGCGTCGTGGTGTCTCCTGCATCGGCCGTGCCGTCGCCACCGACGCAGTTGTCGTCGATGCCGTTGCCGGGAATCTCGGTCGCGCCGGGAAACACGTCGGGGTTGCTGTCGTCGCAGTCCGGGCCGCCGAAGAAGCCCGAGTAGGTATCCTTGTCGCGATCGACAAGCTTGCGAAGCAACGGGATGAGCCGGGCGCCGACAAACGAGTGCTCGGTGACCGCGTTCCGCGTCTCCGGCGACGGCGCACGCATCAGCAGCACCGGCAGCGCGATCGCGAGCACCGTGGCACCGGCAACGCTCGCGCCCCGTTGCGGGATCTGCTCCCGGACACGCGAGAGCGGGCCGTACGCGACGATCGCGATCACGATCGCGACCACCGGCAACAGCGCCGGCACGATCAGCGAACCGAGGTTCAACGCCTGGTAGTCGAGCTTCCGGAAGATGATCCACGCCGCCGCGAGCACCGCGACGCCGGCCGCCGCGACCACGAGCAGCACGACGCGCGAGAGCGGTCCGATCGCGGGGAGGAGCGCCGTGAGCTTGCGGGCCCCGCGATAGAGCGGCAGCGCACCGAGCGCGAGCACCGGGATCGCGACGACCACGACCACGCCGAGCAGTAGCGCACCGATGTTCTTGCGGCTGACGTCGCCGACCAGGCCGACCGCGAGCTTGCTGATCGCGATCGCGAGGATGCCGCCGACGATCGCCGCCGCGATCAGCGCCGCCGAGACCGACTTGTCGAGCTCGGGCTCCTCGCGAAGCTTGCGAAACCAGCCGCGCACCCAGCCTGCACCCCACTGCGCGTTGCCGGCGCCGAGCACGACGCCGGTCGCGATCGCGACGGGCAGCGCGATCAGCGCCCACAGGCCGAGCAGCGGCAACACGCCAGCGCCGGTGTGCACGACGTCGGCGATCGCGAGCACGAGCCCCGCGAGCAGCACCACGCCGAGCCCGGTCGCGAGGCCGCTGCGATACGGCGCGAACGTTCGATCGAACATCGCCGCTGGATTATCACATCCCGCCACATCAAGGCGGGCTGCCCGGAGATCGGCGTGCCCTCAGCGTGCGATGAACCCGCTGAAGAAGATGCGAGTCTTGCGCAGCGGCACGGCCGCACCCGACGCGTCGCGATCGACGAGCCAGATCTCGCCCTCCTCGACTGGGTCGAAGACCGGCACGTAGAGCTCCTTGCCGACGACCCACGGCCGCCCGATCTGCCGACCGCCGGTCGGGAAGTTGGTGATCTTTCGCGTCGGGGCGATGTCACCGTTGCCACTCAGCGGGTACACCCAGAGCTCGCCGATCTTCGCAAGCGAGACGAAGATCTCGGAGTCGCTGGCCGCGACGCCGTAGATGCCGTCGAGCTCCGTCAGGCCGGTCGCTGGACCACGGATCGACCGCGTCGGCGTGGTGGGGCCGCTCGCCGTGATCGGCACGATGTCGATCGTGGAGTGCGCTTGCGCGAGGACAATCTCGTTGCCGATGATGTCGAAGGTGCCCCATGGCGTGGCCGGCGACGCCGTGTTCCCGGCATGCCGCGTCGCCTCGGTCGCGAGATCCGCCGTGGGCGGAAACACTGCGAGGTTGACGTTGGTCGCGAACAGCTCCCCATTCACGATTTGCATCGCGCGCGCCGAGAATGGTGAGCCCGACACCTTCGTGAAGATTCGCCTTGTCGGTGCAGCTTCACCGTTCGCGGTCGCGGGGTAGACGTAGATGATGTCGTCATCTGCGATGAAGATCTCGTTACCCTCGATCCAGAATGCCCGCGGGATATGGGTCGTGATCAACTTGCGGATCGGCTGGGCGCGACCGTCGACGTCGGGTGGGTAGGTCGCGATCGTGCCGCCGTGCGTGACGTACAGTACGCGCGCCTCGGCGACGCGGACATCGAACGTCGCGACCTGACCGTCGAGCTCGGCGCTGATGACCGCGGTGCCCGGTGCGGTCGCGGTGACGACGCCGGTCGTGACGGTGACGACCGGCACGTCTGCGCTCCACGCCACGACGCTGGTCACGTCGACGGTCGCGGCGCCGGCCATCGCGAGGTGCGCGCGTAGTTGGATCGGCGGGCCACCGACGTAGGTCAACCCATCATCGACGGACTCGATCGAGAGCGAGCCCATCGGCGGGCTCGCATCCGGCGAGCTCGCCGAGGTCGTCGAGGTCATCCGAAATCGCGGCGCATCACGAGCGCTTCACTTCGACGAGCACGCCCTCGACGAAGCGCGGATCGATCTCGGCGTCCTTGACCTCGCCGAGGATTGCCTCGAGCTCGTCGAGCCACCCGGTGACAAGTCGCGCGAGCACGATCCCGGACGCCTGCAGCTGCGCGGCGCCGAGCCTGCTCTGCACGGCCTCGAGCCCGGACGCGCGTGCAGCCGGCGTCAGCTCGCCGGTCACCATGCCGCGATCGCGCAGCGTCGTCAGCTCGGCCTGCGACAGTGCCTCACCGGTGAACCCGCCGCCGACGACGGCGCGCGCGAGGGCGGTGCGGATGTGATCGTCGAGCGTCGGCCGCGGCTCCGGAGCCTGACCACTCGCGATGACGTCGACGCCGAGGCTCTCGACGAGCGCGATCCGGACGGTGAGCCCGGTGAGGATCTCGCCGGCACGCCGCAGATCCGCGGACGACTCGAACGGCCGGAGTCCGGCCGTGGCCGGCTCGTCGGCGGCGCGCGCGAACAGTGGACGCGGCGAGCACAGCGCGGCGACCAGCTCCCTCGTGGGAGACCCGGCGATCACCGAGCGCGCGGCGAGGGCCTGCGCGAGCCGTGCGAGCTTGTGGGTGACCGTGTAGCCGACGCGGAAAAGTCGGGCGAGCCCGACCGACGACAGCGCCTGCTGCGCGCGGGCGAGGTCACCGCGCGAGACCGCCTCGAGGCCGAGCGATAGCGTCGCCGTCGCGTAGAGCGCGCCGCGCTGCACGACCTCGGGGTTGCCGGGCTTCGCACGACCTGCCGCGAGCACCTTGTTGACGAGGATCATCAGCGCACCCTCGAGCCGCTCGGCCTCGACCGGGTCGTCGATCGCCGCCATCGCGCGCGCGAGGAAGCCACGCCCGAGCACTTCCTGGGCGATCGCGAGCGGCATCCGGCTCGTCTCCTCGGGGACGATGCGCTCCTGCGAGCCCTCGCCGATCGACACCTTGTCGAGGTCGAGCGGGCGGAACAGATCGAGCGCCTCGTAGAAGTCGACGTAGCCCATGTCGGCGAGCCGCGCTGATCGCCAGCGATAGCTCATCTCCTCGAGCTCGGCGGCGGGCTCGCTGCGCGCGGCCATGATCACGTGGCGCGCGAACACGATGTCGTAGCGATAGAGATCCTCGACGAGCTGCTGGATCAGGCGCCCGGTGTCCTCGTCGCCGAGCAGCTCGAGCATGAAGAACCGGTCCGGGGTCGCGACGATCGCCGACTCGTTGTCCTCGGCCGGCTCCTCGCCTTGCTCGCAGTCGTAGATCTTGACCTGGCGCTGCAAGATCAGCGCGCGCAGCTCGCTGTCGAGCGTGCTGAACACCTGGCCGAGCTTCTCGAAGCCCGCGTCGATCAGCGCGGACAGCCACGGCTTGAGCGGCGCGATGTCCAGCTGGTCCTTGTTCCATCCGTCGAGGTCGATGCAGCCCTGGATCTGCGCCGGCGTCGCGAGGTGGATCAGATCGGCCGCGTCCTCGAAGCCGACCTCGTGGACGAGCTCGAAGACCTCGTTCGGCGAGAGCGCGGCGATCGCGCCCTCCGCATCATCGGAGGACAGCAGCGCGTCGATCCGGCGGTAGCCGCGCGGCCCCACGATGTGGGCGCGGAGGCGGGCGAGGGGACCGCTGGGTGGGACGTCGTCACGAGACATGGGTAGATTGACCGGGGACCATGACTAGCACGGCCGTCGATCTCGTGACGCGCGCGGTGAAGGCCGCGATCGCCGCGGCCGGGCCAGGCCTGTACGCGGTGGCGTGCTCGGGCGGTGCGGACTCGATCGCGCTGGCCGACGCCGCGATCGACGTCGCCGGCGGATCGCACGTCGTCGTGATCGCGATCGATCACGGGCTCGCAC
>JACCTC010000499.1 GCA_013812655.1 Deltaproteobacteria bacterium
AGGCGTTCGATCCGCTCGTCGGCAACGCTCACCCATACGTTTGATCACGCGCAAGGCCACAGGTCGATCGTTGCCGATCCATTTTTCTTGTGGGGAGATCCGGACTCCAACCCGTGAACGCGTACGGCGATGCGTGGTTGTCGGGGACTGTGATGAGTGAGTTAATGCAACTGTGCAACGATGATGTGCAAGTTCGAGCTCGATAGCCGCACGGCGCTCGCGATCGCCGTGCTCGAAGGCGCCTGATGGCGACGGCCCGCGTGAACGGCACGGACCTGTACTACGAGGCGGTCGGTAGCGGGCCGCCGCTGCTGATGATGCACGGCACCGGCCTTGACCACACGTACCTGCGCCCGTGGCACGACGAGCTCGCAGATCGCTCGCGGGTCATCTATTACGATCAACGCTGGCACGGTCGTAGCGAGCGCACGGGGCCGGCGGATCACGCGACCTGGATCGCCGATGCCGCGGGCCTGCTCGATCACCTCGGCGAGCACCGCGCGACGATCTACGGTCATTCGTACGGCGCGTGGCTCGCGCTCGCCTTCGCGGCGCTTCACCCGGAATGCGTGTCGTCACTGATCCTGTGCGGCGCGTCGCCGGCGTTCGACTACGCGGACGAGGTGATCGCCAGAGCGCAGGCGCGAAATCCGGTCGCGGCGAGTGCGCTGCTCGAGGGCATGCAGGTTGGCGTGCCAACCGACGCGGGCCTGCAGCAGCTGTGGCACGACATCCTGCCGCTCTACTTCCATGGCGAACCGCGCTCCGACGTGCTCGCGGCCACGCGCTACTCGGCGCCGGGCTTCGCGCACGGCATGCGCTGTCTCGAGGGGTTCACGATGGTGGGTCGGCTTGCCGAGCTCGCAATGCCGATCCTCGTGCTGGTCGGCCGCGATGACTACATCACGCCGCCATCGCAGGCGGGCCGGCTCGCCGCCGAGGCGCCGAACGCGACGGTGGTCGAGCTCGCGCGCAGCGGTCACTTTCCGTTCGTCGAGGAGCCAGCGGCCTACGTCGACGCGATCCGCGCGTGGTGGCGGCCATAGCCGACATCCGCAACACCATGCGAATTCTCAGACGCAGGTCGTCAGCACCGTGGACACGAGCGCGGAGCGGCTATCGAGTCCTGCACGATCGAAGATCGCGGTGATGTGCAGCTCGACGGTTCGCTCCACGCAGCCCAGCGACGACGCGATGGTCGCGTTGGCGAGTCCGCGGGCCAGCAGGTCCAGCACCTCGGTCTGGCGAGGTGTCAGCTGCCAGCGTTTCGCACATGCCTGGACGCAGGTGACGATTCGCCGTTCGAGCGGGTCGACGCGCTGGACCGCAAGCCAGTGGACAGGCAAGCCCCTCGCGCTGATCTCGATGAGCTCGAAGCTCATTGCGTTCGGCCGGTGCGCGATGGCATCTCGCAGCGCGACCGCCACGTCGGCCTGGTGGTCGTCGGCGAGCGACCGACCGGCCTCGTTGGCCTCCCGGACGACACCGTGCGCATCGATCAAGAAGGCCGGGCTGCCGAGCCGGTCGAGCATGACGTCGAGCGCCGCGGAAACCGCCGGCGAGTCCTGCAGCCGGCGCTCCGCGATCAAGCGCTGCCGCATCGGCTCGACGAGGGCAGAGAGCAAGCGGTGCTGTCGCCTGGTCAGTGGTGCCGGGGTGAGCGCCCCGAACCAGCCCACGACCGAGCGCTCGTCGCAGAGCAGCGCCCGAGGTTGTCGCGACTCGTGCAGCCCCAGCGGCTCCAGAATCTCCACACACATCGGGCTATGCTCCCAGGTTCCCGGTGCGTGCGTGTCGATCCACGAGCGCGCGTCGACGACGCGATTGCGTTGATCCGGTCGCGGCACGAGCGGGTCGTAGTAGAGCGGCAGTTGTTGGGCGCGGCCGAGAATGCCGCGCATGAGCGGTTCGGCCGCCCGCATCAGGCCATCGCCGTTCCAGCGTTCGATCTCCCAGCGACCCGTGAAATTTCGCATCGAGTAGAGCAACACGTTCTCGAGTCCGAGCAAGGCCCGGAGCTGGGGCATCACCGCGTCCGCGAACGGCGGGCCATCGAGCTGTAGCGTTTGTAGCTCGGACTTGATCGAACGAACGCGCGCGTCATCCGCCTGCGCCTGGGAGACCGTCAAGGCTGCGCTCCCTGCGCAGCGATCCGCTCGCAGACCGCAGCGATCGTGGCGCTCGCATCTTCGATCAACAGCGCGTGTCCACGGTCCGCGACGACCTCGAGCTCGACGCGGGGGTCTGCGAGTGGAGAGCTCTGACCGTATCCAGGAAGGTCGGGAACGAGCACTCGGTATCGCCGGGCGAGGACCTCGACGAGCGGCAACCAGTCCTCCGCAGGTGACGGCGTGCCATGTAGCAGCAGTACGACCGGCCCCATCCCCATCCCCACATCACGCACGTACATGTACCGGCAGCCTACCGTATTTACGTCTGTCCTGGCTCAGCCCGTACGCTGACGTGGGGTAGCTCGCGGGATGCGTGCGGGCACGCTTGCTCGCGCGACATGGACGTACGGCTTCGTGCTTGTCCGCGGCTCGGCGAGTTGACCCTCTACATGGTACCGGCGGGTGTCGCGTGCGCCGGCCCTCGCGATGACGACACGCAGGGTGATCCGGCTTCGCATCCATCTACCCATAACGTGTTTGCCGGTCGACGACGACTACGGGAACCCGAAGGTCCGCTGGCTACTCGAAGACCCTGCGGTTTTCCGTAGTTGTGAAGTGAGCGGGCTCTGACTACCGTGCGCTGAATCGTCGATTCCGACGGTCGAGATGGGGACCATGGGGCACACCGGAACCTGGGTTAGTCGTAGATGGATGTCGCGGGATGCGCGCGGGGTCGTGTGGGTCGATCTCGGCGGTAACGAGCTTCGCGTAAATGATTTTATTGCCTCGATCAGTCGTGCACCCGCCGGCTGCGAGACACGCCTGCAGCCCAGCACGGTGAGTGGGGGACCTGGCCGGTTCAGAGAACGGCTGGCGGGAACTATGTGTCTGCTACTCGTCGTAATCGCCGTCGCCGGTCCGTTCATCAAGCACTTCGGATGATGGGTCGCGGCGAGGAGTGACGGGCGTCAGCGTCGACGGTAGATCGGTCGTGGATCGTCGGCCGCGGCTTGATAGGTCAGCTGGAGCTCGCCGAACGCCTCGAGCGCACTCTCGAGCGGCTTGCCGGGCTTGAGCTCGAAGGCGTCGAAGCCGCAGCGCTCCATGTAGCGGAGCTGATCGCGAAGCACCCAGCCGACGGCGCGAAGCTCGCCCTCGAACCCGTGACGGTCCCGGAGCTGGCGCGCGATCGAGTAAGGGCGGCCCTCGGTGAACTTCGGGAACTCGAGCGCCACGAGCGCGAGCCGCGCGAGATCAGGAATGTCCGACGGCAGCTTGTCGGGCGGCACGCGAACCCCGAGCGCGGAGTAACGCGCGAGCAGCGCGTCGCGCTCGGCGGTGTAGCGCGCGAGCGTGACGATCGGCTTGCCACCCTCGGGCAGTGGCGCACCGTCCGGCACGTGCACGAAGTCGTCCTCGGTGATCTCGCGCTTGCGGATGATCTGCATGACTACTCCGCTCCCTTCTCGGCAGCGGCACCGAACAGCGCGTCACCGTAGACGGCCTGGCGGAACGGCTCGAAGCCGACGCGGCGGACCGTATCGAGAAACCGCTCGTCGGCGGACTCGCGCACGACGAGGTAGCGATCGAGGACCTTCTCGACGGCGTCGACGATCGCGTCCTGCGGCAGGGCCGCGCCGAGGATCTTGCCGATCGAGGCGTCGTTGCCCGGGCTGCCGCCGAGCATGAGCTGGTAGAACTCCTCGCCGCGCTTGTCGATGCCGAGGATGCCGATGTTGCCGACGTGGTGGTGGCCGCACGCGTTGATGCAGCCGCTGATCTTGATGCTGACGTCGCCCACGTCGTTGAGGTAGTCGATGCGGTCGAACCGCTCGGCGATCTCGAGGCTGAGCGGGATGCTGCGTGCGTTCGCGAGGTCGCAGTAGTCGAGGCCGGGGCAGGTGATGACGTCGGTCAGCTTGCCGACGTTCGCCTTGCCGAGGTCGAGCTCGACGAGCTCCGCGTGCAGCTTCGCGAGGTCGGACGTCTTGACGTCGGGAAGCACGAGGTTCTGGGTGTGGGTCACCACGACGTGACCGAACGAGTAGCGATCGGCGACGCCTGCGATCGCATCGAGCTGAGTGTCCGAGACGTCACCGGGCGGGACACCAGGCATCTTCACCGAGATGACGACGGCGCTGTAGCCGGGCACCTTGTGGCCGACGACGTTGTTCTTGATCCAGTTGCCGAGCTCGCGGTCGCGGCCGAGCGAGAGCGCGGTGAGCTGGTCGGCGCTTGCAGGCAGCTTCTCGTACGCCGGTGGCGCGAAGAACTTGGTGACCCGCGCGACCTCGGCGTCCGGCAGCTCGAGCTCCGGCGTCTTCGTCGCCTCCCAGTCCTCCTCGACGCGGCGGCGGAACTCCTCGACGCCGAGCGCGACGACGAGGATCTTGATGCGCGCCTTGAACTTGTTATCGCGGCGACCGTGGAGGTTGTACACGCGGAGGATGCTCTCCATGTACGAGAGCAAGTGACGCTTCGGCAGGAACTCGCGGATCACCGCGCCGATGTGCGGCGTGCGTCCCATACCACCGCCGACGAGCACCTCGAAGCCGCGCTCCTTCGCCGCGTTCTCCACGATCCGGATCCCGATGTCGTGGAAGCGCACCGCGGCGCGATCCTCGCCGGGCGTGCCGGTCACCGCGATCTTGAACTTGCGCGGCAGATTCGCGAACTCGGGGTGGAACGTCGACCACTGGCGCATGATCTCGCAGTACGGACGCGGATCCTCGAGCTCGTCGGGCGCGATGCCGGCGAACGGATCGGACGTGATGTTGCGGACGCAGTTACCGCTCGTCTGCACGGCGTGCATCTCGACGTCTGCGAGGTCGTCGAGGATGCTCGGCACGTCACCGAGCTTCGGCCAGTTGTACTGGATGTTCTGGCGCGTCGTGAGGTGCGCGTAGCCGCGGTCGTACTTGCGCGCGATGTCGGCGAGCCGGCGGACCTGCGTCGAGCTCAGCAGCCCGTACGGGATCGCGACGCGCAACATGTATGCGTGCAGCTGCATGTACAGGCCGTTCTGCAGGCGCAGCGGCTTGAACTCCTCCTCGGTGATCTCGCCCGAGAGGCGGCGCGCGACCTGCCCGCGAAACTGCTGGGCGCGTTCGATGATGATGCGGCGGTCGTGGTCGTCGTACTGGTACATGGTCGGGCTTCCAGTCAGCGGCGAAGGCCGCTATCGGGGCGTCGGATAGGTACGGTGGGACCGGTCGCGCGGATCCGTTCACGCGCGCTGAGCGCCTCGACCTTGCTGTCACTCGCGTGGACCTCGATCACGTAGGGATCCGAGATCAGCCGCTGCTCGTCCGCGACCGCCTGCGCGGCGTGCACCTTGCCCGTGGCCTCTTCGGTCAGCAGGCCGGCCTCTGCGAGGGCTCGCGACCACGTGCCATCGGCGCGTCGATACGCGTTGGAGCCGTCATCGGTGAAGCTGGCGGTCACGACCCAGTGAGTGGCGGGAGGCACAGGACCATCCTACGCGCACGCGCGAAATAAGAATAAGAGCTAACGTTGATAGGTGACATAATCTAAAGGCATGGCGCCGCTATGGCGGAAACGACAGTGACTCGATGAATCTCAACCACTTACGTGTGTTTCATGCCATCGCGGCGGCAGGCAGCATCACGGCAGCTGCGCGGACCCTTCAGGTCAGCCAACCCGCCGTGTCCAAGCAGCTGAGCGATCTCGAGGGGGCACTCGGGACGCATCTCGTCGATCGCCTGCCGCGCGGGGTGCGACTGACCACGGCCGGTCGCGTGCTCGCGGAGCATGCCGCGCGCATCTTCGGCGTCGAGCAGACAGCCGAGGTCGAGCTCGCCGCCTTGCTCGGCGTGCGGCGCGGGCAGCTCTCGCTCGGCGCGAGCACGACGATCGGTAGCTACCTGGTGCCGCGCGTGTTCGGCGCGTTTCGTCGCCTCCATCCCGCGCTGCGGCTCGAGCTCGAGATCGGAAACACGGCCACGATCCACGACCTCGTCCGCCAGCAGGTCGTCGAGCTCGGGCTCACCGAGGGCTTCGTCACCGACGACGACCTGACGACGAAGGTGTTCGATCAGGACGAGATGGTCGCGATCGCCGCGCCCGGTGATCCGGTCCTCGCGCGGACGCCGCTGACGACCAAGGAACTCCTCGCGTTGCCACTGCTGATGCGCGAGCGAGGCTCCGGTACGCGCGAGGTGATCGAGGCGGCGTTCGCGAAGAAGCGGCTTGTCGTCGAGCCGGTGATGTCGCTCGGCAGTACCGAGGCGCTGAAGAACGCCGTCGCGGCCGGCCTCGGCATCGCCATTGTCTCGCGGCTCGCGGTCGAGCTCGAGCTGGTCGGTGGCTCGCTGGTCGCGATCGAGGTCTCCGACCTCGTGATCCGCCGCGCGCTGCACCTCGTCGAGCTCCGCGGCAAGTCGCGCAGCCCCGCGGCGTCGCGGTTCGTCGAGCTACTCGGGCAGTCGCGGCCGAAGCCGCGCTGACTCAAGTCGCGTCGGCGCTGGCACCGTCGGCGACGGCGCGGGACACGAGCGCTGCCACCGGCGGCGAGAGCGCGAGTTCGAGTGCGGCTTGCTTGCCGGCCGGGCTCATCTTGCGCCAGGTCTTGCGCAGCACGCGAACCACCTTGTCCTCGTCGTGCTTGCTCGCGAACTCCTCGGCCTCGTGCTCGAGGAACGCGAGGCAGAGTGCGTCCTCCATGTGCTGGGTGTCGGGACCCCGGCGTTTCTCGACGATGCATCGCACCGCGTCGATCGTCGAGGCGTCCCAGCCGTGGGCGCGCAGCGTCTCGGCGGCGAGCTCGGCGTGCGTGATCAGCAGTGCCGCGCGCCACTTCAAGTAGCCCGCGCGATCGTCGGGATAGCTGGTTCGCGGCGTCTCCCACCTGCGCAGGTGCTGGCAGTGCGCGGCGAGGCGCAGTGGGACGGAGGCGTCCGGCGCGAGGCGATCGATCCAGACAGCGAGCCGCTCGGCATCGACCAGCTCTTGCGGCCGTGCCACGCCATCGACGGTGAGCGAGCGTGGATCGCGCGCGTTCTGCGCATCGAAATCCGCGACGGTCGCGGCCAGTCGATCCAGTTCGGCTTCGGCTTCGGCTTCCGTCACGGCCGCAACGTACGCGATCAGAATTCGAAGTAGTGCTGGATCGTCAGGTACCGCTCGCCGGTGTCCGCGAACACGGTGACGACTCGTTTGCCCGGCCCGAGCTCGCGCGCGATCTCCTTCGAGACCTGGAACGCCGCACCCGCGCTGATGCCGGCGAGGATGCCCTCCTGCGACGCGAGGAGCTTCATCTGGTCGAATGCTTCCTTGTCGGCGACCTTGCGGACCTCGTCGATCACCTTGCGGTCGAGTACCTCGGGGATGAACCCGGCGCCGATGCCCTGGATCCGGTGCGACTCGAGCTTGCCGCCCGCAAGCACCGCCGACCGCGCCGGCTCGACGGCGATCACCCGGATCCCCGGCACGCGCTCCTTGAGGACCTGGCCGACGCCGGTGATCGTGCCGCCGGTTCCGATGCCAGCGACGAACGCGTCGATCTTGCCGCCGGTCGCCTGCAGGATCTCGAGCGCCGTGGTCCGCCGGTGCGCGTCGGGGTTCCACGGGTTCTTGAACTGGAACGGCACGAACGACTTCGGGTGCTTCTTCGCGAGCTCCTCGGCCTTGCGCACGGCGCCCATGATGTCCTCGCGCGCCGGCGTCAACACGACCTCGGCGCCGAACCGGCGAAGCAAGAAGATCCGCTCGAGGCTCATCGAGTCGGGGATCACGATGATGCAGCGATAGCCACGCGCGGCGCAGATCATCGCGAGCCCGATCCCGGTGTTTCCCGAGCTCGGCTCGATGATGACCGTGTCCTTCTGGATCAGGCCTTCCTCTTCGGCGCGCTCGATCATGTTGAGCGCGACGCGGTCCTTGACGCTGCCGGTCGGGCTGAACAGCTCGAGCTTCGCGAGGATCTCCGCCGAGCCGCTCTCGTGCAGCCGGTTGATCCTCACGATCGGCGTGTTGCCGGTGAGCTCGGTGACGTTGTTCGCGATCTCCTGGCCCGTCTTCTTGGCTTGGTGTTGGTCCATGCGCACCCGGTGGCAGCGTACAAGCGTTTCAGCCGAGCAGGAGGAGCAGGAGCGCGGTGAGCCCCGCGGAGATCAACGGCGACATGATCCAGAGCACCGCGATCTTGCGAAGCAGCGGGTGCCGGATCAGGTCGTGGCCGCCCTCCTTGGCGTACGCGATGCCGAACACCGCGAGCACCTGGGCGTGGACGAGCGACTGCGGCACGCCCATCCAAGCGCAGATCAGGATCAGCGTCCCGACGACGATGTTGATGATCGTCGCCGAGTAGAGGCCAATCGGCACGACCTCCTTGCCGATCGTCATCGCGGTGCGCGAGAACACGAAGCCGCCCATCGCAAACACCGGCGTGAACAGCAGCATGCCGGTCTGCACGTCGAACACGCCAGCCGTCGAGAGCGGCGCGACGACGTTCGGCACGTTGCTGGCGCCGATCCCCATCGCGACGTAGCACGACGAGCCGATCACGAGCGCGCGCAGCTTCCACTCGTGCTTCGTCAGGTGCTCGTACAGCCGGTAATTCCAGCCGCGCAGCGGGTAGAGCCGCTTCGACATCAACCACGACAATAAAAATGCGATCGGCGGCACCGAGATCCACGCCGGCAGCAGCTTGTAGAAGATCGTGTCCGAGTTGAGGTTGCCACCCATGAGCCCGAGGCTCGTGAGCGAGAACACCGTGACCCACGCGGTGGACTGCGGGATCTTCACGAGGTTCGCGATGAACAGCGCACCGGACGCGGATGCGACGATCACGAGCGCGACCTGTCGATCGATCGTGCCCGCGGGCACGAACCCGCTACCGAGGGTCTTCGTGACGTTGCCACCCACGACGAGCGCGCCGATGCCGACGCTGACCGTGAACAGGGCGAGCGCTGCCAGGCGCGGAATCAGCTTGGCGCCGAGCGCCGCCGAGAACGACGGGCTGAAGCTCGTCCCGCCCATGTTGAGCGCGAAGAAGAACGAGAACGCGACCAGGAGGACGTTGACCACGTCCACGTTCACGGTGCCGGCCGCCTCGCGACCACGCGATCACAGGAAGTCGAGGTCGTCACTCCGCTCCAGGATCTCCTTGGCCTCCTCTTCCTCGGTCGTCTTCGCGGTCAGCACTTCCTTGAGCACCCTGACGTACGAGGTGTAAACGATCTGCACCCCGTCCTTGACCACGATGAAGAACGGCGCGGCATCGACGCCGAGCTCCGCTGCGAGTTGTATGCCTTCCGAGGCTGGATCGCGCTCGTCGGCGATCACGACGCGATCGATCCGCGGCATCAACCCGGCGCTCTGCAGCCGCTCCTCGACCTCGGCGCACTTGCGGCACGGGCTGCCGTCTTCCTTGATCTTCTTGACGAACGTGACCGTCTGCATCACCGGCCGCCCTTGAGGTTCCCGGCGTGCAGCCCGCACTCCTTGATCGTCGCCTCTTCCCACCACCAGCGACCTTCGCGCTCGTGCTGGTTTGGCAGGACCGCGCGCGTGCACGGCTCGCAGCCGATGCTGGCGAAGCCCTTCTCGTGGAGCTGGTTGTACGGGACGTCGTGCTCGCGCATGTAGCGCCAGACCTCGGCGGACGACCACCTCGCGAGCGGGTTGAACTTCACGACCGGATGCTCGGCCGACGAGAACGCGGTGTCGGCCTGGATCACCGGGACACTCGCGCGCGTGCTCGGGCTCTGATCCTGGCGCTGGCCGGTGATCCACGCGTCGACGGTCGCGAGCTTGCGCTTCAGCGGCACGACCTTGCGGATGCCGCAGCACTCGGTGTGGCCGTCCTTGTAGAAGCTGAACAGGCCCTTCTCGCGGACGAGCCGCTCGACCGCGATCGTGTCCGGGGCGAGCACGTCGAGCGTGATCGGATAGCGCTCGCGCACGCTCTCGATGAAGCGATACGTCTCGCCGTGGAGCCGGCCGGTATCGAGACTGAACACCGCGACGCCGGGACGGATCTTGCTCGCCATGTCGACGAGCACGATGTCCTCGGCACCGCTGAACGAGAGCGCGATGTTGTCGAACCGTTCGAGCGCGAGCGTCAGGATCTCGACGGGAGTCCGCGTCGCGTACTCGGCCGCGAGCCCGGCGATCTCGGCCGCGGGAATCCCCATCTCCACCATTGTTACGCGAACCCCTCGACGAGCACAACGCACGCAAACTGCGGGATTTCCGCGGCGTCCTCGTCGCCGACGCTCCAGCCCGAAATCTAATATCCTGGTACGTGGCTTATCGTTCGACGCGACCCGATCCCGCGCGGCTGGCGCGCATCGCGTTCGGTCAGGACTGGCTGACCCTGGACCCTGCCTGGTTGGCCAGCTCCGATCCGATGGACGTTCGCGTACGGATGGGGATGTACCGATTACTCGTCGAGCGCACGAACCCGCACGGCGGCTTCGGCACCCATGACGAGCTCAATCCGCTCTGGGGCTACGCATCGCAGCTCGCCTGGCAGCATCGCAGCGGCCGGCTCGGCGAGAGCCCGTACGCGATCGCACCGACGAGCTGGTGGGGTGCCTGCAACTACGCGCTGTGCGTCGTGCCGTACGTCGCGGCGATGCAGCTCGGACTCGTACCCGAGCTCGCGGTCGACGTCGCACGCGCGTACGAACCGGCGCTCACCGCGTGGCGCGAAGCCCTTCGTACGATGACCACGATGACCGCGGCGGTCTGCGATCACGACGCCGCGCGAGTCGCGATCTGGCGCGCGCACCTCGCGAGCATCACGCTCGCCGTCACGCTGCACGAGCGCGAGTATCGCGCGATGCCCGAGGCCGAGCAGCGGTTCGCGCGCGGCTGGGTGCGGATGGTCGATCTGTTCGCGGCCGCCGCGGTCCGCACCGATCTCGAGAAGCTGATCGAGACCGGTGGCGGTGCGCTGCCGTCGCGGGTGCTGCGCGCCGGCGATCCGCACGACGATCTCCCGCGCTACGAGCGCAGCACGGTTCGCCGGGTCGGCGAGCTCGCGGATCACCCGGCCTGGCGGTGGGCGGCGGCGATGCGGATCTGGCGCCGGATGATGCGTACGCGGACGGCCCGGCTCGACGCCGAGCGCCTGCTCGCCGGCATGTTCGGCAAGGATGCCTGGTCTGCCGGCGCCCGCGCCGTGATCTACCTGCTGCCGAGCCGGCTCCGGGCGCATCGCCTGCTCGGCGAGCTGGCTGTTAGATCAGGAGAATGACGACCAGGATGATGAGCACGACAACGAGCGCGCCACCGCCGATGTAGACACCGCTGCGGCCACCGACATACGCCGCGGCTGCGGGCGTCTGCTGCTCGCGCTCGGCATAGCTCTCGGCCTCTGCGACAGGTGCGGCGGTTGGCTTGGCGACGTCATCGCTGACAGGCCGCGTGTGGGTGATGGCGGCGGCCGGGCTGGCCGATGCCATCATGGGGGCAGTGAGCGCGGCGAGGGCGATAACGCCCGAGAGCAATCGATGAGCTTGCATGGAACGAGAGCCTTCCTGGTGAGTGCTGGCAGGGCCGGGGGCGTGAAGGCCGTCGGTCCTGCGAGCAAATCGACGAGATGCACATCGGAGACCAGAATCTCGATGGTCGGCGGCTGCATGTGGGCGTGCGGCTGCGGCGCTACCCGCGATCGGGCGTATCGTCGCCGGCGAGCATGCGCCATCACGTCTACTGCTCTCCCGGGATGTTCGGCTTTGGCCGCCTCGGTTCCTACAACTACTTTGCGCACGTCCAGCGCGAGCTCACGGCGCGGTTCGCGGCCGCCGGCCACGAGCTCCACGCACATGTCGTCGAGGACCTGCCGACCGCGTCGATCCGCCGGCGCTCGACACGGCTCGCCGAAGTCGTGACACAGACGGGCGGGCAGGCCGACGTCATCCACCTGCTCGGCCACTCGACGGGTGGGCTCGACGCGCGCCTCGCGGCATCACCCTCGACCCGCTCGATCCCCGGTGACCAGCTGACCTGGCTACGGCGTCTCCGCAGCGTGACGACGATGAATACCCCGCACTACGGCTCGCCGCTCGCGAGCTTCTTCACGACGTCCAATGGTCAGCGCGTGCTCGCAGCGCTCTCGATGTTCACGTTCGCCGGGCTGACGCTCGGCGCGCGGCCGCTGCGAGCCGCGAGCGTCATCCTCGGATTTCTCCGCCGCGGTGATCTTGCGGTCCCGTTCAAGCTATTGATGCTCGACCGCACCGTCGAATCGCTCGTCGGGTTGATCGATGACGCCAGCAGCCCCGAGGTGCGAACGTTCCTGACCGCGATCGAGGACGACCAGGGCTCGATGATGCAGCTCTCGCCCGAGTCGATGGACCTCGTGGTCGCGAGCTTCGAGGATCGCGACGATGTCCGGTACCAGGCAACCGCCTCGATGTCGCCGAGCCCGAAGGCGCGCAGGTGGGTGCGCACGATCGGCCATCCCTGGCAGGCCATCTCGCTCGCGATCTTCTTCGGCCTGCACCACATCACCGCGGACGTGGGCGAGCGCTATCCCTGTGCGGCGATGGTCGGGACCACGCCCTCCGCCGGCGACGTCAGCGAAGCAACCTTGCTGCGCATCTTCGGGCGCGCACCGACGCTCGAGGACAACGACGGCGTCGTCCCGCTCCGCTCGCAGCTCTGGGGCAACTTGATCTGGGCCGGCCTCGGTGATCACCTCGACGTGCTCGGTCACTACCGCGACGATCAGGACGACGTCGAGCCGGCGCTGCGCCACCGCGACTGGCTGACGAGCAGCTCGGACTTCTCGCATGCGAGCTTCGCGGCGCTCATGGACGCGATCGTGACCGGCATGCTCGCCTGACCACTACGCGAGGAGCTCGGCGTCCTCGATGAGGATCGCGACGGGGCCGGCGTAGCCGTTACGCTCGACGGTGGCAGCGGACCGGCGAGCCCGCGCGAGCGCGGTGATCAGATCGAGGCGGATCGTGCCGCCGAGGAACGCACGGCGGTTCGCGCCGGCGTGCTCGACCGCGAGGGCGAGCTCGAGGCTGGCGTCGCCGGTGAACGGATCGAGCGAGAGCGCGCGCAGCCGCCGGACCTCGATCGTGCGCGGCAACGCACCACGTGCGCCGACCGCGGGAAGCAGTGCGTCCCACGTACCCGGCGCGACGACGAGGTTGCGGACGCCGCCGTTGGGATCGCGCTGGCGCAGCGCCGCCTCGCGCGTCGACAGTCCGAGCCCCTTCGCGACGCCACGCTCGACGAGCGGGAACCTGCGCACCGCATCGCCATCATCGCCGAGCGGCGCGGACCGCAGGGCGTAGTCGCGTGCGCCGTCACTGGTGATCGTCAGCGGCTCGTCGAGCTCGGTGGCGCCCGAGGCGACCGGGGCGCCGACGCGATAGCGCGTGAGGCCCTGACGCTCGAGCACCGAGTCGGCCTGCGCCGCGAACACCGACCACACCCCGGCGGGTGTGTCGCCGTGAAGAAACGCCTCCGCGGTCATGACGAGCGCGCAGCGACCGGGGACTGCCGGTGTGGCGTCCGCGAGCGAGCCGAGGTCGGCGACCGCGGCGGCGATCCCGCCGTCGAGATCGAGATCGGCTTCGCGGCGTGCGCTGCGCCGGATCGCCAGGCTCCGATCGTGGGCGCTCACCAGCGCCTCGACGACGAGCTCGCTGGCCGTCCACCGCGTCGTCAGACCCGACTGCGAGCTGACCTCGACACGCTCCACCATGACCTGCGCGGCGGCCTCGACCTTCGCGCCTTGCGGCCGGCGCATGTGCAGCGCGAGCTCGGCGGCGACATCAGCGAGGTCACGCTTCGCGAGCTTCTGATCGAACAGCTGCACCTGGGCAGGCGCCGCCGGCGGCACGCTCTTCCACGACGGCCCCACGGCTGCGATCGCGAGCGAGATCGCCTGATCGACGACTGCACTGGCGTCATCCTCGTGGCCAGCGATCTCGAGGCGCGCGGACCCGCGGCCGCGACTGTCGTCGTGATGGACGACCAGGCCGATCCGCGTGCGGTTTTCGCGACGCCGGGTCGTGCGCACGGCGTCGGCGATCGCGAGGTCCTGCGTCCGCTCGATCACGACCCAGTCCGACACCTTGTGCCGGGACAGCGCGCGCATCAGCTCGCGGCGCGTGATCACGTCCGCCTCCGCCTGCCGCGGACGAAGCCGCGCGTACGCAGGTACGGCGCCTCGACGGAGCGCCAGCGCGGCTCGCCGTCGACCTCGTCGCGGTACGGGAACACCGACGTCTCCTTGCCGACGCCGCGGACCCCCGCGAGGATCGATGCGAGGCTGCCGACCAGCTCGACCTCCGCGAACACCCGGCCGGTCTCGACGCCACCCTTGAGCTCGCGTGCGCGGGCCGCCCCGATCACCACCCGATCGGTGCTCGGATCGATCACCGCGAAGTGGCCGCCCTCGAGCGCGAAGCCATCCTCGCGCAGCGCCTCGTGGCTCACCGTGCCGGGCGCGACGCGCAGGTGCGAAGGTGCCGGCTCGAGCCCGCCGACATGACCGGGACGCCGTGCGCGACCACGCCCGCGATCGCCAAGGATGCCGACGACGCGGCCGCCCTCGATCAGCGTCTGCGGCGTCGCCGGCGCGCCCTCGTCGTCGAACGCGAAGCTGCCGTACGCCCCGCGCACGGTCGGATCGTCGACCAGCGTGATCATCGGTGCCGCGAAGCTCGCGCCGATCGCGAGGCGGCGAGCCACCTCGGGCCGCCTCGCCGCGGTGGTCGTCAACACGGCGCGCGTGCCGGCGTCGACGAGGCTCGCGGTGACGCTGGGGTCGAGGATCACGTCGCGCTCGCCGTCGTCGAAGCCGCCGGGTGTGGTCAGGAGCAGCGCGCCCGCGGTCGCGGCCTCGATGTCCGCCTGCGCGATCGCGTGATCGTCGACGCCGCCGATCCAGCCGCGTTCGGCCTGGCAGACGACGGGGCGAGAGCCGCTCCAGGCCGCGCGGACGGCGCGCTTGCGGACCCGCACGAGCCGCTGTTCGCGATCGTGCAGCGGCGAGATCGACCACACCAGCGCGTCGTCGATATCGATCTGCGACGCGGCGTAGACGATCCGGCTGTTCAGCATGTCGTCGCGCTTGACGACCTCGGCGACGCGCGCCTTGAGCGCGAGATCGTTCAGCGCGACCGGCGCTTTCGGACGCGGCGGGGGCTCAGGGAAGCTGATCGTCGCGCGCTGGCGCGCCGGTCCGACGAGCAACCGCACAGCAGCGAGCACGCCCGCCGCCGACAGGTCCGAGGTCACCTGCTCGCGCCACATGCCGTCGCGATCGCGGACCCCGAGCACGACGCCATCACGACGCATGCGCGCGACCCCGGTGCCGAGCACGTCGATCGCCGCGGTCGTGCGCTGGCCGGTAACCGCGAGAACGTGCACCGCCGGATACACCGCGGCGAGCCGGGCCACCGCGTCGCGGAGCCAGCTGCGGATATCGTCGCGCGCCAGCGGGTCGCGCCGGATCGTCGGCGTCGTCGCACCGCATGCCCACAGCAGCGTCGCGGCGGAGGCGATTCCGAGACTGCCGAGGAGCTCGCGGCGGGTCTGGGTCACCGCGCGAGCATGCCACGACTACGGATTCGCGACGCGGCCGCGCACTTCGACGTCGAGCTTCGGCGTCGCGCGCTTCGGTCGCTTCAGCGAGATCTTCGAGCCCGGGGCTCCACGGGCCATCCAGTCGGCGACGCGATTGAAGTCACCGAATCGCGTCAGCTTTTCGTTCGCGCCGAGGAACACCATCACGACCTCGCGGCGATCGAAGCGCGCGCCGGTGATGAAGCAGTAGCCGGCCTGCCGGGTGTAGCCGGTCTTGCCGCCGAGCACGTGGTGACGCTTCGTGATCAGCGGGAGGTTCGTCGTGTTGTAGCCGAGCTTCGCCGAACCGTCCTTGGAGACGACCTCGCGGTGCGCCTCGCCCATGATGTCGCGCAGCACCCTGTCGTCGAGAGCTGCCCGCAGCGCGATCGCCATCTCGCGGGCGGTCGAGACGTTGCCGCGCAGGCCCGAGGTATCGGTGAACTTGGTCCGCTTGAGATGTAGCTCTCGCGCGAGCTTGTTCATCGCAGTGATCAGCTCGTCCGGCTCGAGCCCGACGGCCCGGCCGAGCGCGGTCGGGGCCCGGTTGTCCGAGGACATCAGCATCGCGCGAAGCAGGTCGCGGTTCTTGAACGTCTCGTTGATGTCGAGCCGGGTCCGGGCGCCTCCACGGGCCGCGCGGACGTCGGTCCGGGTGATCCGGGTCCAGCCGTCGAGGTCGATGCCGCGCCTCCGGACAACCATCGCGACGAAGATCTTGGTCGTCGATGCGATCGGCCGGATCTGATCGGCGTCTTTACTGAAGATCTCTGCGCCGGTCTCTGCGTCCAAGACTACGGCGGCCCTCGACTTCACGTCCGGGAGCTCATCCGCAAATGTCGGACCAGCGAGCACACTCAGCACCCCAAAAGCCAGGGCCGTGGCCCCAAGCGTGAGGACTGTCATCATGATCGTCGTAACACGTGGTACCTGGGGTCGCGACTTTTCAGCCGGGTGTGGCTAATATGATGCGTCGCGGAGACCTCATGGACCCTCAACAAGGGCCCCCGCAAACAGACCTTCTCATCGGGCAAACCATCGGCAACTATCTGGTCACCCAGAAGTTGGGCGAGGGAGGGATGGGATCCGTCTATCTTGCGGAGCACCCATCAATTGGAAAAAAGGTAGCGCTCAAGGTCCTGCACGCCGAGTTCTCGGCGAACCAGGAAGTTGCGGCGCGATTCTTCAACGAGGCGAAGGCCGTCAACGATATCGGACATCCGAACATCGTCGACATCGTCGACTTCGGGATCCTCCAGGGCGGCGGCGGGCGCGAGCAGCTCGTGTACTTCATCATGGAGTACCTCGCGGGCACCGCGCTCGCTCAGCTGATCCGGACCGAGGCCCCGCTCCCACCCGAGCGCGCCCTCGCGATCGGCCTCCAGGTCGGCGACGCGCTATCGGCTTCGCACAAGTGCGGCATCGTTCACCGCGACCTCAAGCCCGACAACATCATCCTGGTCACCCGCCACCGCGAGCGCGACTTCGTGAAGTTGCTCGACTTCGGCATCGCGAAGCTGACCGGTGACGTCTCGGCCTCGCATCGCACCCGGACCGGCATCGTCATGGGCACGCCGGCCTATATGTCGCCCGAGCAGTGCGAGGGTCGCGGCAACGTCGATCACCGTACCGACATCTACGCGCTCGGAATTTTGTTGTACGAGATGCTGACCGGTCGCGTTCCGTTCGTCGGCGACGGCTACGGGGAAGTGCTCGTCCAGCACCTGACCCGCACGCCGGTGCCGCCCTCGCAGTTCCGGATGATGAACGCCCACGTCGAGGCCGTCGTCATGAAGGCCCTCGAGAAGCGGGCCGAGATGCGGTACCCGACGATGGACGAGATGATGCGCGCGATGGCCGACCCGGTCGGCTACGTCGAGGCCAATGGTGGCATCGTCAACTTCATCCAGCGCCAGCTCGTACCGTCGTCGGCACCGCTGCCGCCGGTCCGGATGACGCCGGCCCCGATGACGACCCCGATCCCCGGCCAGATGACGCCGCTCGGGATGCAGCACCTCTCGCAGATCGGCACACCGGTCCCGACGACGCTTGGCGGCGCGGCGGGTCAGGTCACGTCGAAGAAGAACAAGACCGGCTTCTTGATCGCCGGCGGGCTCGTGATCGCGGCCGCGATCGGCGCGATCATCTTCGTGGTCAGCAGCAAGAAGGCGACGCAGCCGGCGGGTGGCACGACGGACAGCGGTAGCGCCCTCGTCGCTTCCGGTAGCGACACGAACGTCGGTAGCGGCAGCGCCAAGACGGTGCTCGCGGCTGGTAGTGGGAGCGATGCCGTCGGCAGCGCGGGTAGCGCCGCAGGCAGCGCGATCACGCAGGCGGGCTCCGGCAGCGCGAAGCCCGATCCGGTGAAGAAGACGACCGCGAAGATCACGATCACCTCACCGGTCGGCGCTCAGGTGCTCGTGAACGGGATCCCGATCGAGGACGTCGTGACGCCACAGCCGTTCGAGCTGCCGATCCGCTCGAAGCCGATCAAGATCATCACGCTGCGTCGCGACGGCTACGAGGACATTTCGATCAAGAACTTCCTCGTGGCCGACGACATCACGACGCAGTACCCGCCATTCAAGAAGAAGAGCGGCGGCACCACGACAAGTCGCGGTTCGGGGACAAGCCGCGGCTCTGGTACAACCCGGGGCTCGGGGACGACCCGCGGATCCGGTACGGGCAACGACACGGGCCTCATGGTCCCGGAATGAGAGATGCGATGAAGCGGATCAAGGGTCGGATCATGATGGTGGCGTGCGCGTTGTTGCTGGCGCCCACTCTCGCGGCGGCGGAGCCGACTACTCCTGACGAGTGGTACAAGCAGGGCGAGAACGAGTACAACCTCGGCAACTTCGAGGAGGCCGTGAAGGCCTTTAAGAAGGGCTTCGCGCTCGAGACCAACGAGAGCAAGAAGAGCGCGTACCTCTACAACATCGCGCAGTCGTACCGGCAGGCGAAGGACTGCAGTAACTCGCAGTTCTTCTACAAGCGGTTCCTCGCGCTCAAGGATGCCGACACCGCGAAGCCGCTCTCCGAGAGGACCCGCAAGGACGTCGAGGAGCGCATCAAGGAGCTCGAGGAGTGCGCGCGCCAGCAGGAGGCGATCAAGAATCGCCCGCCCGATGGCAGCCTCACGCCGAACGACGGCGGCGTCGTTCCAGACACCAAGACCGAGACGGTGAAGCCAGACCCGAAGGATGTCGCGACGGGTGGCGACGGCGACGACGGTGGTGACGACGACGACGACGGGATCACCAAGCGCACCGACACCGAGCTCGCTCTGCTGTCCGCGCGGGTCGGCTTCGGCGGCGCGAAGGTCACGATGGGTGCCTCGTCGGTGCCGATCCAGCCGACCGGCGCGCTGATCGGCGGCTATCCGATCCTGATCGACCCGAAGATGCGCGTCGAGGTCGGCGCGGCCTTCACGTTCACGCCGATCCCGTACAACAGCATGTCGACGGGCACGAAGGGCACTGCGGGTCTTACCGCCGTGCTCGCGAACGGCAGCCTGACCTACGGCGTCGCGCCGAAGATGGCGGTCCGCGGCGATCTCGGCCTTGGCATGCTGTTCCTCAGCAGCGCGAGCGGCAGCCCGTTCACGGGTGGGCAGCCAACAACCGGCGCGCTGTCGATGTTCCACGTCCGCGTCGGCGTCTCGGCCGATTACGAGCTGACGCCGAACCTGATCGCCACGATCCCGCTCGCCTTCTCGTACAGTCCTCCCAAGGAGGGCCTCAGCGAGGACATCAAGTCGATCACCGCGTTCGACTTCATGGTCGGGCTCGGCTATCGCATGTAAGCTTCCGCCCGATGAAGAAATGTCCGTTCTGCGCGGAGGATATCCAGGACGAGGCGATCAAGTGTCGCTTCTGTAATTCCTTCCTCAACGCGGCGACTCCAGCGTCTTCACCGACCGCGACGCCGCCAGCGGGCGCAGCCGTCGCACCGACGGCCCCGGCCGCTCACGACGCGGCACCCCCGTTCGCCCGCGCGGCCGGGACCCGCGAGGACGAGTCGAACCCGCGCAAGTTGTTCTACGAGGGCGTGCCGTCGTGGAAGGCGTTCATCGGCCATTACGTGGTCGCGGTGTTCGGCGCGTGCGTGCTGATCGCGATCCTCAACCTGATCTCGGGCGCCGGCGCGCCGGCGATGACAAAGGTCCTCAACGCCGCGATCCCGGCGGCCGTGGCCGCGATCTACATGTTCGCGGTCACGCTGTACCGCAAGTCGATCAAGTTCCGGGTCAGCAACTCCGCGATCGAGACCGAGCGCGGCCTGCTCTCGAAGCACATCGACGTGCTCCAGCTCTGGCGCTGCCGCGACGTGCGCTACCGCCAGAACCTGATCGACCGGATGCTCGGCATCGCGCACATCGAGGTGTTCGCGCAGGATGCGACGACTCCGCACCTCGAGATCGTCGGGCTGCCGGCCTCGCGCCAGCTCTTCGAGAACCTGCGCGACTCGATCGAGATGCAGCGCCAGCACAAGAACGTCTACGGCGTCGTCAGCTGACGCCTGTAGACCCGTGAATGCGCCCGCGGAGAGCGCCAACGCGCTCGCGCGCCATGGCCTGCTCGCGGGTGGGCGTCGGTCCGGGCGCTTGCCGATGACACGTTCGTGCTGGTCGCGTGGCGGGGGCAAGGTCCGTGCGGACGCGCGTCCGCCGCTGTAGTTACAAGCGCCGTCCCGGCCCCACCTCGCTCGCCATCGGACGCTTGTCGAGAATTCTATAAGGTCACGCACGGACTGCTTGCGTTGTCTCGTGTCCATCGCGATCAGCTTCGCCACCCCGTCGGGTGCCAGTCGGATGATTGCAGTTGCACAGGCCGCTTGCTCGCGTTCCTCGATGAGCAGCGATCTTTGGCGGTGAGGCACCTACGGCGCGAACTGGATCCCGCCGGCGACGAAGAACGTGACCGCGTTTCGTGTGCTGTCGTCGAGCGGGGCGCCGATGGTGAGAAACGGCTGAAGCTGTTCGCCCATGAACCGGAAGGTCAACGCGAGCGAGTGGAGGAACCGCTCGTCCTCGTCGAAGTCGTCGAGGCTCGCGATGTTGGCGAGCTCGAGGCTGAGCGCGACCACGCCGAGGTCGATGCCGCCACCCACGTTGATGCGCACCAGCTCGTCGGCGGCGTCGTTGTCGTCGTCGCCGATGTCGAGCCCGAGATCGAGGCGGAGGAACACCCGGTCGACGTGGATGAGCGGCGAGATGCCAAGCCTGCCGTAGATCGAGTTCGGCGCGGCGAGCGCGAGGTCGGTGATCCGCGGCCAGGCCGCATAGTAGTTCGTGGTGACGCCGTCGACGTCGTCGTCCGCGGTCGGCAGCGCCACGCCGCCGCGAAACACCCACGACACCGTCGGTGACGAGCTGACCACGAACAAGAGGCCGAGCTCGAGGTTGCCGAGCGCAGTCGCCGCCTGCGGTGAGGGTGGCGGCGCATCGCCGAACGACCGCGAGATCGGTAGCGCGCCGTAGAAGCCGAGGCCGCTGTCCAGCACGTACTGGCCAGACAGCTCGAGGCGCAGGGCAGAGCTGTAGAACGGCGTATCGAGCGACGTGAAGCCGAGGTCGACGCCGAACTTCGAGATGCCGTCACCGCGATCGAGCGTGGCCATGTCGGGCGCGCGTTGAGCCTGCGCGGTGCGCGTGGTGCTCGCGGTGATCGCGAGCACGATGCCGATGCTGAGGATGCGGAGCATGAAGCCCCCTTTCATCGACGACCCTACCCCCGGGCTGATGTCGGGAAATCGCTCCTCCGCCGCGGATCGTCCACGCGTGAATTCTTGGTGTCGCCAGTTACGCTTCGCGAGCTTAACGCAACACCTTCAGCTTGAGCGGATCGACGCCGGTCAGCACGACCTCGCCGGTCGGGCTGATGCGGACCTCGCCGACAGGCGTCGCTTCGACGTCGGCGAGTGAGTAGCGATCGGTGAGCAGGCGGATGCGCTGGTTGGCGGAGCCGCGGAGGCCGGTGGCGAGGCGATCGCTCGCGACGTAGCGGCCGTCGATCAGGACGTCGAGGCGGGCGAGCACGTCGGCACCGCCGGGAAGCGCGACGATCTCGTCGTGCGTGTAGCCCGAGAACGCGAGCGTGGACATCCCGAGCGCGCGCGCGGCGTCGAGCAGGGCAGCGGCGGCGGCGGGTTGCTGCAGCGGTTCGCCACCCGAGAGCGAGAGACCAGCGGTGCCGGAATCGCGGGCCGTGCGGAGGTGGCCGGCGAGCTCGGGGATCGTGAGCTCGCGGCCGCCGCTGGTGTCATGCGTGGTCGGGTTGAAGCAGCCGGCGCAGCCGAGCGTGCAGCCCTGCATCCACACGACGAAGCGGATGCCGGGTCCGTTCGCCCGGCTTCGCGTCTCGAAGTCGTGGATGCGCAGCTTCACTTCACGACGGGCTTCGGCAGCAGCGGCGCCGCGCGCTCGCCCGTGGTCACCCCGGTGACGTCGATCTCCTGGAGCAGGAGGTCCGGTGTGACGACGCTGCTCTCGATGCCACCCGAGGGCACGAAGCCGTCGTCGGTGCCGCCGCTGAGCCGCAGCTGGAGCTGGCTCTCGCTCGCCGCCAGGAAGTTGTACGTCGTGAGCTCCTTCGAGACGCCCAGCACGTCCTTCCACGCGCGGATCGGGATCTCGGCGAGCTGCACGCCGCGCACGAGCTCCTGCTTGCCGTTCGGATACACCCGGTAGGCGAGGATCGAGGGCGGCGGGAGCTGCTGGTCGGTGCTCTTGATCATCTGCACGAGCTCGCGGCGCGAGAACTCGGGGGCGCTGGTGATGGCGGCGTCGTCGAACCGCTTGATCAGGAGGCCGTACTTGAGGCCTTCGGCGCGCGCGGCGGCGACCAGCTTCTGCTGCAGCGCCTTGCGCGGGACCGCGCCCTTGCCGCTGACGAACAGGTTCGTCGCGCTGCCGTGGAAGGCACCACCCGCGGCGGTGCGGCGCGCGTGGCCGTTGGAGATCATGCCCTTGTGAGAAGGCGTGCGGCTCAGCAGCAGCGTCTTCAGCGTGCCGTCTTTGACGACCTCGACCTTCTGGGCAGCGACGCCTTCGTCGTCGATCTTGTAGCCGCCGATCAGTGCCTTGCCACCACCGGTCTTGGCCGTCGGATCGTCGACGATCGACAGCCGCTCGGACAGCGCGCGCAACCCGACCTTGTCGGTCAGTGCACCGCCGAACGTCTTGGCCTCCTGCGGGGTGAGGCCCTCGGGGACCGGCGTGCCGCCGAGGTTCGGCGCGAGCGAGAACCGGATCATCCCGACCGCGCCTTCACCTTCGAACATCACCGGCCCGCTGTAGCGCTCCATCACCGGTGCCTTGGCGAGCGCGAGGATCGTGTCGGTGAGCCGCCTGGCTTCGCCCTTGAGCTCGTCCTCGGTCGGCAGATCCTTCGCGGTGTGGCCATAGCGCAGGAAGGACTGGCTCAGCGCCTGGCCATCGTCGGCGAGGCCGCTCGCGACGACGACGACGCCACTCGCGCGGCGCGTATCGGTGACGCTCGTGCCCTCGGTCGTCAGGTACCAGCGGCGCTCGAGGTAGCTCGTGACGGCGACCCGCGAGTCGCGGATCTGGGCGTGATCGCGGAACACGGCGGACACCGACTTCGCGCGGGCCTCGAGCTCGTCGAGGGTCTCGAGCGGCGCGACGAGCACGGGCTCCTCGCTGATCACGGCCTTCTCGGGGGTCCAGGCCGGGACGTCGCTCGGCCGCGAGGCCCCACCGGCACGGCGGGCCTCGAGCTTCTGGCGGAGCTGGATCAGCGCCTCCTTGTAGGCCGAGTCGGTGACGAGCCATGCCGCGCGGCGCGCGATCCGTGGCGTCGCCTCGAGCGGCAGGTTGAGCGCGACGACGCCATCGAGCTCTTCGGCCTGCGGCACCACGAAGTTCGAGTTATCGAACGCTGGCGAGCCGACGCGGACGCGGGCCTCGAGGTTCACGAAGTGACGGTTACGCTTGCTCGTCGTGTGGCCGAGCGACGCGGCGACGTCGTTCACGTCGACCTCGGTGATCTTGTAGGAGATGTAATAGGGCTTCGGGAAGCCCTCGATCTCGAGCGACGTCATCGCTCGGTTCATCTCCTCGGCGATCGCGTCGACGATCTCGTCGGTCACGGCCTTGGACGGCGGCCCGAGCGGCTCCTTCGCGGGCTTCGCATCCTTCGCGTCCTTCGCGGGCGGCGTCTGCTTGGGCGCGCTCGTGGCGACGGCGGGGACCAGCGCGAGCAGAGCGGTGCACAGAGCCGTGACCAGAGCCGTGACCAGAGTGCGCTTCATCGCGGGCCTCCGTGCTGATGGGTGTCGCGGATCGCGGGCGGTTGGAGGACCGGCGGGCGATCGGACGGGACGAAGCCCTTCTCGACCTCGATCTTCTCGAGGAGCAGGCTCGGCGCGGAGGCCGAGACCGGTACCCAGCCACTCTCGGCGCCGCACACGCCGTTGAACGTCTCGACCTCGCGGCTCGCGGCGCGGATCGATTGCAGCGCGACGAGTGGCGTGCCGCTCATGTCGATGCCGCGCACCAGCTCCTTGCGACCATCCGCGTAGATCCGGTAGGCCATGACCGGGTTGACCTTGAACGCCTGCGGCGCGAACGCCGAGGTGTTCGTGAAGCCGCCGCTGATGTCGGTGAAGATCATCCCGTACGGCCGCTTCTGGCGCTTGATCTCCTCGATCAGCATCTTCTCGAGATCGGCACGCGGCACGGTCTTGGAGGCCTCGACGACGAGGTTGCCCTGGCGTGCGACCGGCGGCAGGCCGGGCGAGTGGCGACCATGGCCGTTCGACTTCTCGAAACCCTTGATCGGGTTGCGGCTCATCACGAAGCCGACGAGCTTGCCGTTGTCGATCAGGTTCGCGCGCTGCGCACGCACGCCCTCGTCGTCGAACCGGTAGAAGCCGTTCAGCTGGACGCCGTTGAGTGTCATGAGCGACGGGTTGTCGAACACCGTGAGCCAGTCGGGCGCGATATCCCTGCCGACGTACGACGCGAAGGTCTGGCCGCCGGTCTTGTCCTTCTGGCGGTGACCCTCGATGCGGTGACCGAAAACCTCGTGGAAGAACACGCCCGAGGCGCGACCTTCGAGGATCGCCGGGCCGACGTAGGGCTCGGCGAGCGGGGCGTCGTCGAGCGCGTCGAGGTCGGTCGTGACCTCCTTGATCATCGTGTCGATGTCCGCATCCGTCGGCAGGTCCGCGGGCGTGCGGCCGAACCGCTGCTCGAGGCGCGACAGGTTCATGCCGTCGTCGGCCTTGACGCCGACCGAGACCGAGAACTGCGCGTTGGTCCACGACAGCTGGAGCTGTGTGCCCTCGCTGTTCACGAAGTACGCGGTGTTGAGCTGGAACAGGACCTGACACGTGCCGCGCGTCGCCGGCTCCTTGAGCGCCTTCGCCGAGCAACGCTTCAGGCGATCGATCCACTGTTGCTTGTCGAACTTCAGCTCGGCCGGCTTCTCGATGTAGATCTCCGCCGGTGCCGACGAGAAATCGTCGACGGGATCGCGCGCCTTCAAGGTCGCCTGATCCTGACGGACGTAGCCGTACGCGACGACGGCCTCGCGATAGCGCCGATCGGTCTCGAGCCACAGCGCGTTCGCGATGGCTTGCTTGTCCTCACCGAACGGCACCACGCCGCGGCGGGTCAGCGGTGCGTTGAGCCCGTTGTTGTCGTCCGCGAGGGCGCGGGTGTTGTCGAGCTTGGGGCTGCCAACCCGCACTTCGACGTCGAGGTTGCGAGCCGTGTCATCGCTGTCGGCGATCAGCGCGCCGCCTTCGGCCTCCAGGTTGACGACCCGCTGCTCGACGAGCTGGTACGCGAGGTAATAGGCGGGATCTTTCTGGGTCTTCAGTGCGGCGATCTCGCGCTCGTTCTCGGCCTTGAGAATATCGAGGACGGGCGACCGCTTGTCGGGCGAGTTGCCCTCGGTCGGCGCGCTGGCCGTGGTGTCGATCTTCGTCGGGATCGACTGTAGATCGACCTGGATCTCGGCTGGTGCGATGGGCCCGGGGCCGTTCTTGGTTCGGCCGTTACCCCCGGAGGGACAGCCTGCGAGCCCGGCGATTCCGACGATCGCGCCGAGCGAGAAGATCCATCGCATATGGCCGAAACACTAGCACGGCTATATTCTGCGCCACGGTGTCGTTGGGCCGTCCTACCGTGCTGGTCGTCCACGACGACGGCGACTCGCTCGATCTACTCACGCGGTTGTTCGAGGCGAGCAACTTCGAGGTGGTCACCGCTGTCACCGGGTTCCGGGCGCAGGCGCACCTCGAGGGCGACCGCCGGATCGATGTCGTCGTCGCGCCGTGGGACTTCGACCATGCGGTCGGCGCCGACGTCTATCGCTGGGTGCTGCAGCGGCGCTACGATCTGCGCGACCAGTTCGTGTTCCTCGCAGCCGAGGTGCCTCCCGAGTTCGATCGGGTCGTGGCCGGTCGCTGCCTCGCGGTGTCGATGTTGCGGCCGAACGAGGTCGTGCGGATCGCGCACGCGATCTTCCGGCGTGCCGAGAGCCTCGAGCTCATGCGCGATGCCGCATTCTCCGAGCTCGACGGCGGCAAGCCCACATTGCTGATCGCCGACGACGAACCGGTGCTGCTGATGGTGATGGGCGATCTGTTCGCCGAGGCCGGCTTCACCGTCACCAAGGTCGAGAGCGGCAACGCGGCGATCGCGCGCATGGACCTCGAGGACTTCGACGCGATCGTCGCCGACTGGCAGATGGACGATGGCAGCGGCGCCGATCTGTATCGCTGGCTCGCGTCACGCAAGCCGTGGCTCGCCGAGCGGCTGGTGTTCCTGTCGGGCGCCGAGAGCGAGGACGCCGGCACGGTTGCTCCCGGCCGGCCGATGTTTCGCAAGGGCCAGGACTCGAGCGCGTTGATCACCGTGCTGCAGCAGATCGTGCGAGAAGTCCGCGGCGAGCAGCAGCGCGAGTAACGGACCGTTCCAAAACGCAGGCTTGCGACGATCGCGAAACACGCGAAGCTTGGACGTGGCCCGCCCGACCCGACGTGAGGTGCTCGGTGCACTCTCGCTCCTCGTCGCGTGTGGCAGGGAGAACCCGATGACGACCACCAACCGCATGCCCGTGCTGTTCCAGGCACATGGCGCACCTCCGCTGCTCGACGATCCGGGCTGGATCGCCGAGCTCGCGGGCTGGGCGAAGGCGTTGCCACGCCCGAAGGCGATCGTCGTGATCTCCGCGCACTGGGAGGCGCGTCCGGTCTCGATCGGCGCGACGCGGCCCGTTCCGTTGATCTACGATTTCTACGGATTTCCCGAGAAGTTTTATCGCCTGCAGTATCCCGCGCCGGGCGCTCCCGACGTCGCGGCGCGGGTGCGCGAGCTGTTGCGCGGTGCGGGCATCGCGAGCGTCGACGAGCCGGCGCGCGGCCTCGATCACGGCGCGTACATCCCGCTGATGTGCATGTACCCGGAGGCCGACGTGCCGGTGCTCCAGATCTCGTTGCCGAGCGAGGATCCGGCCGAGCTGTTCGCGATGGGGCAGGCGCTGGCGCCGCTCCGCGACGAAGGCGTGCTCCTGATCGGCAGCGGATTTCTCACGCACAACCTGCGCGCACTCGGCCTGCGCGCGACCCCGGCGTGGGCGAGCGACTTCGACGGCTGGGCCGCAGACGTCATCGCGCGTCACGATCATCGCGCGCTCCTCGACTACCGCGCCGGTGCACCGGGCGTCCGCGAATCGCTGCCGACCTACGAGCACTTCGTGCCGGTGATCGTCTCGGCGGGCGCGGCACCCGAGGGCACGGTCACATTCCCGATCACGGGCTGGTGGTGGGGCGGGGCGATGACCCGGCGATCCGTTCAGTTCGGGTAGTTGCGCCGGTCCCGGCGGCGTTCGACTATGCCGCGTGCTCGCTCGCATTCTCGAGGACGGCAAGATCGTGGCGACGACGAACGCGCCCGAGATCCGCGAGGCGCTCCTCGGCGGCAAGCGGATGTGGCTCGAGCTCGAGCGCCAGTCACCCGAGGCTGACGCGCTGCTCACCGAGCTCAAGATCCATCCGCTGACGATCGAGGACATCTGGAGCTCGGGCAGCCAGCCCAAGATCGACGACTTCCCGAACTACCTCTACGTCGTGCTTCACGGCATCGGCTCGGCGCGGCGCAAGAAGCTCGATCTCGTCGAGGTCGACGTGCTGATCGGCGAGAACTGGCTGATCACGCACGACCGCGTCGGCCTCGTCGCCGATGACGTCGGCACCGATCTCGATCACTCGCCGCGCCTGCTCGGCAAGGGCGTCGCGTGGCTCGCGCACGCGATCCTCGATCGCGTCGTCGATCGTTACCTGCCGGTGATCGGCGAGCTCGACACCGAGATCGACGAGCTCGAGCACGACGTCCTCGAGAGGGCCGGCACGTCGCGCGGCAAGCGCGTGCTGACCCGCATCCTCGCGTTCAAGCGCACGCTCCAGGAGCTGCGGCGCATGAGCATCCACCAGCGCGAGATCCTGCTGCGGCTCTCGCGCGGCGAGTACGAGGAGATTCCCGCCGACGCGCTGCCGTTCTTTCGCGACGTCTACGATCACTTCCTCCGGGTCCAGGACATCACCGAGGGCTATCGCGACATGGTGGCGTCCGCGCTCGACGCGTACCTCTCGGTGCAGTCGAACCGGATGAACGAGGTGATCAAGACGCTGACGTTGATGTCGACGATCATGCTGCCGCTGACGTTCATCGCCGGCATCTACGGCATGAACTTCAAGACCGACCAGTCGCCGTGGAACATGCCCGAGCTCGGCTGGTTCTACGGCTACCCGTTTGCGCTCTCGCTGATGGCCGTGGTCGCGCTCGTGATCGTGCTGTGGTTCCGCCGCAAGGGTTACGTCGGCGGCCGTGACCTCCGCGAGGCCGCGACCGAGGACAAGCTGACGAAGAAGCCGCGCAAGGCGAAGCCGCGCAAGGCGCCGCCGCGCGAGACACGTACGCCTCCAGCGGCTTAATTGGTTCCGAGGACGTCGCGGGCGATCCGCTCGAACCGATCGAGTGCGTGCGAGAGCCCATCGAGCGGGCACTCGTCTGCGTTGAGCATCAGGAGGTAGCCGGGCGTGCCGCCGCGAAACCGGCCGTGTGGATCGTAGAGCAGCCAGTCGTTGGGCTGGCCCCAGTTCGCGAGCGGTACGCACTCGTCGAGGCCGGTCGCGCCGAGGCTGACCGAGCTCTCGAGGTACGCGCGGGCACTCTTCGCGAGATCGGTGTCGTTGCGGTAGTCGACCGTGCCGAAGAACACGTGATCCCACAGCGTCATGCCGTCACAGATCGTGAGCAGGGCGCGGAAGTCGTTGGGCAGCTGGATCTTGCGGGCGCGCTCGGCGGCGAGCACCGCGTCGAGCGTCGCGGGCGGCTCGAGCTTCGCGACCTCGCCGAACTCGCGCAGCGTGCGGACGGCGGAGTCGAGGGACGCGCGGACGCTGCCGAAATAGCGCGCGATGTCGACCGGGATCGCCGGGGCGGCGGAGCGATCGAGCAGCGCCTGAAACTGCGGATCGTCGAGATACGGCGCGAAGTCCTCGTCGCGGCGGAACTGCGCCGCGCTGACTCCGGAGGACAGCGCAGCATCGGTCGCGCGCATCATCGCGTCGCGATCACCAGCGACCGCGAGCGCGCAGGCGACGTTGAAGCGCAGCTCGGGGCTCGCATCGAGCGGCACCAGCGCGGTGAGGCGGGCGATCCGCTCGCGATCATCACCGATCGCGGCGAACGCGTTGCGGAGGAACTCCTGGGCGTGAAACCCGGTGCGCTCGGGGAAGCTCGACCACCGCCCGAGCACGAGGTCGAGGAGCTGCTTGACCTCGGGACCACCGCGATGCTCGCGCGCGATCGGGAGCAGCAGGAGCTGCGCGGCGCCGAGCGCGATCTCGCCCTGCTGCGGCGTCGCGCCGGCTGGAATCTTGTGAAGGAACGCGCGGAGCGCCGCGATCGGATCGTCGGCGTCGAGGATCCTCACGACCTCGCCACCGCCGGTGATCGCCTTGTGCGGCGCGTCCGGCGCGTCTGCCGCCGCGCGTGACTTCGGCTTCGCGGGCTTCGCGGGCTTGCGCGCGGGCTGGGCCTTGGTCGCCGACTTCGCGGTCGGCGCCTGCAACTTCGACTTCGACTTCGCGGCGGTCTTGGCGGCGGTCTTGGCGGCGGGCTTCGACGGCTTTGCCTTGGCCGTGACCTTCGTCTTTGACCGCTGGCCAAGCTTCGCCTTCGCGCGGACCTTGGCCTTGGCCTCGAGCGCCACCTTGGCCTTCGCAGCCTTCGCCTTGACGGGCTTGCGAGGCGGCATCGCGGTCGGCTTCGCCGTGGACTTGTTCATTGGCTTTGCCTTGGCCTTCGCCATGCGAACCATGACGCTACAACGTTCACTTCTTCGGCGCGAACATCCCGTCCTTGTACTCGACGATCTCACCGCTGACCGCCGAGGCAGCGACCGTGAGTGGCGAGGCCAGGTAGAGCCGACCGGGGCCGGACCGCCCCTTGTAGTTGCGATTGATCGCCGACACCGTGACCTGATCGCCGCGCTCGGAGACCCCCGGGCCACAGCCGATGCACGCGCCGCAGCCCGGCTTGATCACCTCGACGCCGGTCCGCTTGAACAGATCGATGTAGCCCTGGGCCCGGGCATACGCCTCGACCTCTTGCGACCCGAACTGGATGTAGAAGTGGACACCCTCGGGGATGCGCTTGCCGGCGCGCTCGGCGTCCGCCATCACGCGCGCGTACATGTCGATGTCGTCGCGCTTGCCCGCGGTGCACGAGCCGCCATAGGCGATGTCGATCTTGACCTGGCCGATCTCGGGGATCAGCGCGCCGTTCTTGGGATCGCTCGCGATGCCGCGATCGGGATCGCCCGGCGTCGCGACCATCGGCTGGATCGCGGTGAGATCGATGCGATGAACGCCGCCGTCGTGGTGGGCGCCGGGATCGGGCATGACGACCTTCGCGCGCAGCGCATCGATCGAGACGCCGGGCCGCCGCTCGGCGATCCAGCGCAGCATCGTGTCGTCGACCTCCATCACCGAGCCGCGCGCCGAGCACTCGGTCGCCATGTTCGCGAGCGTCGCGCGCTCGTCGGGCGACAGTGCGAACAGCCCTTCGCCGCCAAACTCCATGACGCGGTTCAACGTCTCCTCGCGCCTCGCGTAGGTCGCGAGGATGTGAAGCATCACGTCCTTGGCGGTGACACCCGCGCGCAGCCGGCCGGTCAGCTCGAAGCGGATCGACTCGGGGACGGCCAGGGGCGTGAAGCCCCAGTGGAGCAGGGCGGCGTACTCCGTCGAGCCGACGCCCCATGCGAGTGCGCCCGACGCGCCGCCCATGCAGGTGTGGCTGTCGGTTGCCTGCACGAAGTCGCCCGGATCGATGATGTGCTCGCGCGCGACCTGATGGCAGATGCCCGGTGACACGCCGTCGATGGCGCTGTAGTTGCGCACGCCGGTGCGCGCCGCGAACGCGCGCTGCAGCTCGCGCAGCCGCTCGATCTTGTCGGCGTACTTCGCCATCGACGCGACGCCGGTCGCGTAGATCAGGTGGTCCTCGAACACCGCGAACTTCGCCGGGTTCTGGAGCTGGTAGTCGGCGCCGTACTCGGCCGCGAGGAAGAAGTCGACCTGCGCCGTCGTGAACTCGTGCGAGTAGCCGGCGTCGACCTTGACGAGCACCGCGTCGCCCGGCTTCACGTGCGTGCCCTGGCCGGGCAGGAGCTTCGCCGCGAGGATCTTCTCGGTCAGGTTCATCGGCCGCGGACCGGTGCCGGTCGCCGGCACCACCAGCTCGTGCTTCGCGAGTCGCGCACAGAACGGCAACAGACCGCCGTGCTCGATGATCAGCGCGGTGATCGCGTCGTGACCGCGGGTGAACTCCGACAGCGCGATCGACTCGCCGGCCTCGAGGCGCGCGAGCATCGCGTGATCGCCCATGAGCTGACCGATGTTGATGTTGTTGCGCGCGTGGATCGGCGCGAACGACGACGCGATCGCGAGCTTGCTCCCCGAGAACACCTCGCACTGCGCCGCGGTCTCGCGGCTCGAGCCCACGCCCTTCTGTGCGCCGG
>JACCTC010000009.1 GCA_013812655.1 Deltaproteobacteria bacterium
TCCGGCACCCGCGCGTCGAGTATCGCTGCGTGACCGCCGAGGCGAGCGGGCTTGCCGACGCGAGCGTCGATCTCGTGGTCGCGGCGCAGGCCGCGCACTGGTTTGACTGGCCGCGGTTCTGCGACGAGGCCACGCGGATCGGCCGTCCCGGCGCGCTGATCGCGCTCGTCAGCTACGGCATCCCGACGCTCGCCGGTGAGCCGGGTCGCGAGCTCGCGCACTACTACCACGACGTCGCCGGACCGTACTGGTTGCCCGAGCGGGCGCTCGTCGTCTCGGGCTATCGCGAGCTCGTGATGCCGTGGCCCGAGATCGACGCGCCGGCCATCGAGATGACGGTGATCTGGACGCGCGACGAGCTCGTGGGCTACGCCTCGACATGGTCGGCGACGTCACGGCTCGTCGCGCAGCACGGGCCATCCGCGTTCGATGCATTTGCCCGCCGGCTCGCTGCGACCTGGCCCGACGCCGAGCCGCGGATCGTGAGCTGGCCGCTCGGGATCCGACTCGCGCGGCGGTGAGAACGCGCGGATGTGGCTGCGAGCCGCGGCAGGTTGGGGCATGGTTTTCACATGCGCTTTGCCCACGGCCCCGACTCCCTGAAGCTCGGTGACTTCGTGGTCCGTCGCCTCGGCTACGGCGCGATGCGGCTCCCCGGCAAGGGCGTGTGGGGCGAGCCCGATGATCCGGCGACCGCGCACGCGGTGCTGCGCCGCGCGATCGAGCACGGCATCAACTTCATCGACACCGCCTGGTATTACGGCCCGTACGTCGCGAACCGGCTGATCGTCGAGGCGCTGTATCCATACCCGAGCGATCTGGTGATCGCGACCAAGCTCGGCGCCCGCCGGCCGCCCGACCGGAGCTGGGTCCCCGCGCTCGCGCCCGACGAGCTGCGCGCCGGGATCGAGGACGATCTGCGCACGCTGAAGCTCGAGCAGCTGCCCGTCGTCCATCTGCGCTGGTTCGAGCAGCCCGACGTCACGTTCGCCGAGGCGCTCGACGTGCTCGTCGACATCCAGGCCGAAGGCAAGCTCCGCCACATCGCGCTCTCGAACGTCACCCGCGCACAGCTCGACGCCGCGCTCGCGAGGACGCCGATCGCGTGCGTGCAGAACATGTTCAACGTCGCGCCACACCCCGCGAGCCAGAGCGCCGCCGGTGGCGAGAGCCCGGACGACGTGCTCGCCGCCTGCGAGCAGCACGGCATCCCGTTCCTGCCGTTCTTCCCGCTCGCGATGGGCAGCCTCGCGACCGGCAGCGGCGCGCTCGAGGCCTCCGCGAAGCGTCACAACTGCTCGCCGGCGCAGCTCGCGATCGCGTGGCTGCTCGCGCGGTCTCCCGTGATGCTGCCGATCCCGGGCACGAGCAAGATCGCTCACCTCGACGAGAACGTCGGCGCGCTGCGCGTTGCCCTCGATCCGTCCGTGGTGACCGAGCTCGCGCCCAACCGATAGGGTCGCCAGATCGCGAGCGTTTCCGCATCGTGATCGACGTGCGATAATGGGATGTGATTCCGAGCGAGCACCACTGGCTGTTCTGGGATGCCGATCCGACGAAGATCGATCTGATCGCGCACCGCGACTACGTGCTCGAACGAACCATGGCGCGCGGTGACTGGGCCGCCATGCAGTGGCTCATCAAGAGCTTCGAGCGGGCGACGCGAGCGGAGTTTCTGCGACGACGCGGGCACCGGCTGACACCGCGCGAACGTGCGTTCTGGTGCCTCGTCAGCGGCCTGCCGAACGACACCGGTTCTGGCGGTGGACGACCGTTGTGGGCGGGATGACGAGCGATCCGATCACGCCCGGACAGCGGTCCGCCCTCGCGAAGCTCGCGCCCGTGGTGGCTGACGTCTTCTATCTCGCTGGTGGCGTTGCGATCGCGGCACGCTTGCGTCATCGGCAGTCGCGCGACCTGGATCTGTTCAGCGAGACCGATCCGATCGATCGGCAGGCTTCACTCGAACAGCTCGTCGGGCTCGTGGTGCTCTCGCGCTCGCGGGGCACGCTGCATCTCAAGCTCGACGACGTGCCTGTCACGTTGCTCCAGTATCCGTACCGCGTGCTGCGAGCCCCCGAGACCGTCGCGGACTTGCCGATCTCTCTGGCATCCGTCGACGATCTCGTGTGCATGAAGCTGTCGGCGGTTGCCGGGCGCGGGCTCGCTCGTGACTTCTGGGATCTTCACGAGCTCGTCGCGGCGGATGGGCGCCCACTCGCGATGTTCCTCGACGCGTTTCGACAAAAATATCCCGTCGAAGACCTCGGTCATGTCGTACGCAGCCTCGCGTATTTTGGCGATGCCGAGGCCCAACCACTTCCGGAAGGCCTCGCGCTGGATCACTGGAAGCGGATCCGCGCCAGCTTCGAAGCGTGGGTGGGGCAATACGTCGGCGCTTGATCCGGCTCATCGCCGGAAGAACGCGGCGTCGCGCGTGGCGGCGCACGCCGACGACAGGTGCAGTCGAAGAGCGGCACGATCAATGCGTTCCGCGCCGGCCGGGAGCGCGGCCGCCGTGCGTCGCTCGACCAGATGCAGCTCGCGCGCGACGTCGTGTGATGGCGGCCCTTACACACGCCTGACAGCCACGGCGCCCGCGAAGGACGATGCTGCCGCGATGACCCTGGCCGACATCGCACCGCTCCGCGCGATCGATCTCGCCGCCGCGACCACCATTGCCCTCGGCATCGCGATCGCGTGTGCACCGCGCGCCGCGCCGCCGCCGCGGATCTCCACGCCGAACACCACGCTGGTCGCGACCGCGGCGACCACCTGCCTGCCACGCGCGGACGACCTGGTGGCTCTACCAAGCAGCGATGGCCGCGATGGCTATTACGTCGCAGCGAAGGTGACGTCCGTGATCCGCGAGCCCTGGATGGGGAACGTCACTCTCGTCGACCTGTGCGTCAGAGACGGCGAGCGCCTCGGCGTCACGACGGTCTCGATGATGGAGCTCGAGCCGTACGGCTGGCGGGTCGGTGATCGCGTGCTCGTTCACGTCATCCCCGGCCGCATGGGGAGGTGCCGGGTACCTCGCGGGACCTCGCTGCTCTACGTCGAGTGCAGCCCCGTGTAGGCGCGTACGGGACCGCGCGGTCCCGGTCGAAGCGACGACCACTGAGCTGATCCCGAGAATGGCACCGCCGGCGCGTCGCGCGCTGCAGAGCAAGAGGCGCGAGCCCGGCGTCGTCGACGAGGACGCCTGTCCAGATCGTTGAATCTGTTGAGGTATCGGCAATCGTCGCCACGAATGCTTCGGCACCGTGACGCTTCAGCCGGCGTCCCCGGCCTCCGATCTCGATGGGCGATCACGCGGAGCTCACGCCGACGCGATGGTGACTTCACGTCCGGTCACGCGACCGTGATGAAGCGGGAGCGAACCAATGATGGAGACCCAACATACCGTCGGCAACGAGACCAGCATCGGGTCGTACCGCTTGCTCAAGCGGATCGGTGCGGGCGGGATGGGCGAGGTCTGGCTGGCAGAGCACACGCTTCTCGGGCGTCGTGCCGCGGTCAAGCTGCTGCATCCCATGTTCTCGGGACGCGCCGAGATCGTCTCTCGGTTCTTCAATGAAGCGCGTGCGGCCACCGCGATCGCCGACCCGGGGATCGTGCAGATCTTCGACTTCGGCCATCACACCGACGGCACTGCCTACATCGTCATGGAGTTGCTCGAGGGCGAGACGCTCGATGCGCGGTGGCGGGCGCGATCGCGGCTCGCTTACACGGAGGCGGTGCGGATCGTCCGGCAAGTCGCTGCCTCACTCGGTGCCGCACATGCGCGCGGGATCGTGCATCGTGACCTCAAGCCGGAGAACATCTTCCTCGTCGCGGACGCCGAGGTTCCTGGCGGCGAGCGCGCCAAGATCCTCGACTTCGGGATCGCGAAGCTCGGCGCAGGGAGCAACGTCAAGACGCAGACGTCGGCCGTGATGGGCACGCCGGCGTTCATGTCGCCAGAGCAGTGTCGCGGCGCCTCGCTCGTCGATGCACGGTCGGACGTGTACGCCCTGGGTTGCGTCCTGTTCAATCTCATGGCCGGTCGGCCACCGTTCGAAGCCGACGGCACGGGTGACCTCATCATCCTGCACGTCACGCAGCCGGCGCCGCGTCTGTCATCTGTCGTTCCAAGTGTTCCGCCCGCCGTCGACGACCTGGTCGCGCGCTGCCTCGCGAAGGATCCGGCGCAACGCTATGCATCGGGTACCGAGCTGGCCGTGGCGCTCGGGGGCCTGCTGGGCAACACGAATCCGACCCTCGAGGTTTCGGTGGCCCAGCTGCCGGCCGTAGCGATCGCGACGCCGACGACGCTCTCGGGATCGGCGCGCGGCTGGGAGCGAGCCCACCAGCCGTCCCGTCGCATTCCGAAGGCGGTGGTCGGCATCTCCATCATCGCGACGATCGTGGGATTCGGCGTCTGGCGCGTCGGCGGCGCCGAGCAAACGCCACCACGCGTTGCTCCGGTGACCAGCAGCGAAGCAACGCTCGACGCTGCCCCGGAACCTCCGCCGCGCATCGTGCCGGTGGTGAAACCAGTGCCGACGGCGGTCGAGATCGAGCAAGTCCTCGAGCCGGTGATCGCGTGGTCGCCCGCGGTCGTGGCTACCCCCGTCGAGCTGCCGCCCGCCGTCAAGCGCGAGTCGGTTCGACGCAAGCCCGCGCCACGAGCGGCAACGCAGGGCCGGCCGGCGAAGCTGCCGGCGACATCGCCGTCACCGCGCGCGACGGTCGTGCCGTTACTTCCGGACGCCCCGCGCGCCGAGCCTGTGAGACCCGCGCCGACGCCTGTCACCAGAGACGGCATTCCGGACAAGCGCTTCTAGCCGACCACCCAGAGGACATCATGCGATTTGCACTCTTCATCGTGACGGTCTGTCTGATCCCGACAAGCCAGGCCTACGCCCAGTCGACCAACGCGCAAGCCGAGGCGCTGTTTCGGCAGGGCCGCGAGCTCATGGACAGCGGCAAGTACGGCGAGGCATGCAGTGCCTTCGACGCCAGCCAGAAGCTCGATCCCTCGATCTCGACGCTGTTCAACCAGGCGAGCTGCCGCGAGGCGAACGGCCAGTACGCGACGGCGTGGGGCTTGTTCCTGGAAGGCGAGCGCAAGACGCGAAAGCTCGGCGATCCGGAGCTCGAGAGCCTGCACGAGGTGGCGGTCGCGCGGGCGGCGAAGCTCGAGCCGCGACTGTCGAAGCTGACGATCGAAGTGGCCCTGGAGCATCGTGTCGACGGCCTGGAGATCTTGCTCGGGACCGATATCGTCGATCCCGGCAGCTGGGGGCGCGCGCTGCCGGTCGACGGTGGGACGTACGCCGTCACCGTTCGGGCTCCGTCGTACGCATCGTGGACGACGACCGTCATCGTCGGTGGCGAAGCCGACATGAAGTCGGTGGCGGTCCCGGCGCTGACGCCGCGACTCGCCTCGACGGGATCGGTCGCGCCGCGATCGAAGACGCTGCCGCTGGTGCTCGGTGCGAGTGCGCTCGGCCTGATCGGCAGCGCGGCCGGACTCGAGCTATGGGGCCGCTCCAAGCTCGAAGACGCCCGGCAGGCGCCGACCGATGCGGGACGTATCGATCTGTACCGGGCTGCGAATCGCCGACACTACGCCGCACAGGTCTTCGCGGGCGTTGGTGTCGCGGCCGCCGGCGTCGCGGTGTGGCTGTACCTGCGCGGTGACGACCCGCATGAAGCCCAGCCGGTCGCTCGCATCGGCGGCTTCGCCATCGAGCCGGTTGTCACGACGACTGCGTCGGGCCTCCAGCTTACGAATCGTTTCTAGAGACGAAAGGGAACATGCGCATGTCGACTCGAGCAACGTGTTGGATGGGGCTGATCGCGACCGTCATGGTAGCGGCATGTAGCTATGACGAGCCGTCCGCTATCGATGGCGGAATCAGTGGATCGCCGGGGCAGATCTCGATCGTCTCGGGCGATCAGCAACGCGGCGCGGTGGGCGAGCCGCTCGCGCAGCCACTGGTCGTGTTGATCGCGGACCTGGATCAGCGACCGATCGAGAACCTGACAGTTGACTTCACCGTCGTTGACGGCGCGGGCACGCTCTCGACGACGACCCTCCGCACCGACGTGCAGGGGCTCGCGCAGGCCGTGCTGACGCTCGGTACCAAGGTCGCGACGAATACCGTCGAGGTACGCGCGAGCGGCCTGGCATCCGAACCGGTGACGTTCACAGCGACCGCCGTTGCCGCAGCACCTGCGACGCTCGTGAAGGTCAGTGACGATCAGTTCGGCACCGTCACCAGCCCGCTGGTGAGCCCGCTGGTCGTCAAGCTCGAGGATAGGTTCCAGAACCCGATCGCGAACGAACGCATCGACTTCTCGGTCGTCGCGAACAACGGGTTGCTGTCGCCGTCGATGGTCATGACGGACGCGGACGGCTTCGCGAGCACCGGTCTGACGCTCGGCTCGATGGCGGGTGACAACACCGTCGAAGCACGCGCAGCGGCCCTGCCGGGCACCGTCGTCACGCTGCGTGCGACTGGGGTTGCCGGGGAACCGGCGGCGCTCGCTGTCACCAGTGGCAACAACAACCAGTCGGCGGTCGCCGGGACGATGCTCGCCGAGCCCTTCGTCGTCACCGCGCTCGATTCCTCGAACAATCCACGGCCCGGGACGACCGTCACCTTCGTGATCACCGCTGGCAACGGCGCGCTGCCCACGACGTCGACGTTCGCGACCGGCGCGGATGGTCGCGCACAGATCACGTTGACCCTCGACACGAGGGTCGGCACGAACACGGTCGAGGCGCGCTCGGGGACGCTTGCGCCGGCAGTCTTCAGCGCGACGGGTGTCGTCGGTGCACCGGCCAAGTTCTCGGCGGTCTCTGGTAACGCGCAGCCGAACATCGTCGCCGGCAATGTCGCTGCGCCGCTCGTTGTCCTCGTCACCGACGTCAACGACAACCCGGTTCCCAACCTGGCAGTCGGTTTCTCGGTGGTTGGTGGCGGAGGCAGCGTCTCGCCGAGCGCACCGACCACGAGCTCGCTCGGTCGGGCGCAGGCAATCGTCACGACCGGGACGACGGTCGCCACCAATACCGTGCATGCGACCGTCGCAGGGCTACCGACGATCGCGTTCACGACGACGACGATTCCGGGACCGCCCACCCACTTCGTCGGGCTGACTGCAATTCCCGCCAACGCGACGGTTGCCAGCACGGTCGGTCCGATCGTCGTACAGGTCCGCGACAAGAATTCGAACCCGGTCCCCAGTGTGAGCGTGACCTTCGTGGTGAACAGCGGCGGCGGATCGATGAGCAGCTCGACCGTCACGAGCGACAGCCTCGGCCGTGCGCAGACCACGTGGACGCTCGGGACGGTCGCAGGCGGTAACTCCGGACTCGCGAACGCCTCAGGCGTGTCACAGATCTTCTTCAATATCACCGGCACCCACGATGCGCCGTTTGCGCTGACGAAGGTCTCGGGGGATCAACAGGTCACCATCTGCGACGGCGAAGAGCTTCCGAATCGGCTCGTCGCTCAGATCAAGGACCGGTTCGGCAACGCGGTCACCAACGTCGGGATCACGTTCACGGCGCCGACGGGGGGATGCTTTCTGGTGGGGAGCAGCTGCTCGTCGCCGCTGACGGTCGGCGTCGATAATGGCGGTAAGGCCGAGGTTCGCTATCGCACCGCGATCTCGGGCGGGAATGGTTCCGTCGCGACCGACTCGATCAAGGCACAGGTCGGATCGCTGGTGACGACCTTCACCGCGGAGGTCCACGGCTGCTGAGGACCCGCGCTGCGGCGGATCCATGTCCGCCTGCACGTGCATCACTGCCGACGATAGCTTCTCGGTGCATCACCGGAGCTGCGAGGCGGTAGCGGTCACCTCGGGGCCACTTGCCATGCCGCCGATCGTGAAGGCGAGGTCGCCACACGTGACGAGCGCGCGGTGGTCCATGGTCGCGGTCCGCTTGACCGGCACATCCTCGGCGAACATGCCCGTCGCCGGCTCGAGCGCGAAAGAATCGCCGAGCGGCTCGGCCGCTGCGTTGGTGTCGTACCGCAGGCCATCGAAGTTGTACGGCGTCGCGGTGCCGCCATGGATCACGACGCGACCGCCGATCGTCCCGCCCGCTGCCCGGTAGCGCGGTGGCCCGGGGTGCTCGCCGAGCGCCGACCACGCGATCTCACCCGGCCGTTCGGGATCGAGGACGCCGCGCCACGCCTGCTTCACGATTCCGAACCCGCCGAGCCGCGCAGCGACCCCGTCGAACACGACCAGCTCGTCGCCGGCGACCGCACCCGCGTGCCCGAACACGGGTGTACCCGCGAACGGCGTGCCCATCGTCCACATGTTCGTGTCGGCGTCGTAGACCTGCACGGCGGTGGTCGGCGCGGTGTGCGACCACCCGCTGACCACGACGATCCACCGATCGCGCCACGCGATCGCGACGGCGTCATCGATCGCGAGCGGTAGCGGCGCGGCCATGGTCCAGCCCGTCGCCGGCTCGAGGACGGCGACACCGTCGTAGGTGGTCTCCGAACCATTCGTCGCGACGCTGTAGCCGCCGATCACGTACACCCGTCCGCGCAGCGCGACCGCGGACGCCGCGATCCGTGGCGGACCCGGCGCATCCGGCAGCGGTGACCACGCAGCCGCGTCGGGCGCGAGCAGCCACGCGCGCGTGTGGATCCCGGCGGCCGCGCGCGAGGCGCCGATCCCGGTCGCCGAGACGAGGGTGCAACCGTCCGCGCCGACGATCGCGGCGACCGCGTTATTCGACGTCGGCTCGGGTAACGCGATCGTCGCGCTCCATCCGGGAACCGGCGCCGCATCGACAGGCGCCGGATCCCCGCCTCCACAGCTCGCGGCCGTGACCAGCAGCGCCACGCCGAACGACGCGGCGCTGACATCGATCGGCCAACCAGGCCGCATCCGCGCATCAACGAACTGCACGCGCGGACACTAGCCGAGCCGCAGCGCGACCGGATCGATCTTCTTCAGGTAAGCACGCGTCGAGAGGTCGCTCGGCTCACGATTCACGTCATCGCTCGCAGGCGGCGATTTGCGGCTACGGCGGGTACGTGCATGCGCGGCGCACGAGGTGCGGCTTCTTGGGGTCGGCGGTCTGCTCGAGCTCCGGCGTGTCGATCTCGCGCCACTCGTCGCTTCGCTCACGCGCGAGCTTGCAGCGAAGCTCGGTATCGCGGCGCCGTCGATATCGCGTGCTGTGCTCGCGCAGCTCGCGGCACATGACTGGCCGGGCAATGTTCGCGAGCTGATGAACGTCCTCGAGACCGCGCTGATCGTCGGTGGCGGGCGCACGCTCGCGCTACCCGAGCAGCTGGCGCGACGCCCCAGCCGGCGCGGCGTCGAGGCACTTCGGGGGCCGCGCTTCGAGGCGGCGGTTCGCGACGCGATCGAGCAAGCGCTCCGCGCGACGCGCGGCAAGATCTACGGTGTCGACGGCGCCGCGGCACATCTCGGGCTCAAGCCCGGCACGCTGCAGAGCAAGATGCGGAAGCTCGGCGTCGACCGATCGAAGTTCGTCTGAGAGTTCGCTCGCGACTGGTCGCACCGCCTCGCGTCGGCCGTGAAACGCCCCCACTGCTCGCTGGCACTCGTGCCGAGCTGGCTACAGACGCCAGGAACGCTCCTTCGCGTCGAGGCCTGGGTTCGGCGACCGCTCGCTCCTAACCGCGTGGTGCGGCTCCGCGTGTCCGAATCAGTGCCGGAAATCAAACCCGCGGGCCGGAATCCGTGGAGCCGTAGGTAGCTCGTGAGTCTGTACGCTGCACAGGTGCGGGGCTTGTGTCCTCGATGTTGACGGCGTCCTGAATCGCACCGGTTGCATCCGGGTGATTCGGTCGGGCTGCGCAGCTGGATCGAGCCAGATCTCGCGGGACGACTCTCTCGAGTGACCCGTGAGACCGGCGCAGAGCTGGTGCTCGCCTCGGATTGGCGTCGTGGTCGCGCGCTGCAGCATCTTCGCGACGAGCTCCGTGCGACAGGCGTCGAAGGTTCGTTGCTGGGCGTGACTCCGACACTTGCCGGTCAGGCGCGTTGGCGCGAGATCGAGGCGTGGATGATCGAGCACGACGTTGGCCCAGAGGATGTCGTTATCGTCGACGACGGCTACGACATGGGCGAGCTCGCTGCACGTTTCGTTCGGGCGAGCCCGCTCAACGGTCTCGATGAAGAGGCCGCTGGTGCGATCGTGGCGCTGTTCGATCGAGATGCTGCCAGCGTGTAAGTCGGTGAGTCGACGGAGCGCCCGCTCAGATCATCGCGAGCTGGCGGTTCGTGAAGCTGCGGCCGGCGTGCTGGCGAGCGGCGACCTTGCGCTCGAGGGCGGCGATGACGGCGTGCGAGAAGTCGACCTTCTCGAACTTCGCGGCGCTGCCGAGGCCGCCGGGCGAGAACACGTTGATCTCCATCAGCTTGGTGCCGACGATGTCGAGACCGACGAGGAACATGCCGTCGGCGATGAGCTTGGGCCGGACGATCTCGGCGATCTGGAGCATCTCGTCGGTGATCACGGCCTTCGCGAGCTTGCCGCCGGCGTGGAGGTTCGAGCGGACGTCGTTCTTCGCGGAGATCCGCCGGAACGCGCAGTACTTGCCACCGACGACGAGCGGCTGGCCGTTCATCAGGAAGAACCGGGTGTCGCCGTGCTTGGCGTCAGGCAAGAACTCCTGGGCGATCGCGTAGCCGTCACGGGTAACGGCCTCGATGATCTGGTTGAGGTTGCCCTTGGCGGTCGGCTTGACGACGAAGACGTTGGTGCCGCCCGAGCCCTGCAGGGGCTTGAGGCAGGCGCGCCCGCCCTCGTCCTCGACGAACTTGCGCAGATCGTCGGCGTTGCGCGAGATGAGCGAGCGCGGGCGGACAACTCTCGGGAAGCTCTCGAAGTACAGCTTGTTGATCGACGCGGCGAGGGCTTCGGGATCGTTCAGGACGATCACGCCGCGGGTGGTGGCGCGTTGGCCGAAGATGTAGCCGGCGCTCTGCGCCCACGGACGTGCACCGAGATCGGCGGCAGGGTCGTTGCGAAGCAACAGGACGTCGAGATCGTCGACGGCGATGCGCTCGATGCGTGCCTTCGGCCCCTGGAGGTCGGCGAGGTAGGTCGCGGTCGTGCGGTAGGTCTTGCGCGGGACAGCGCGGGCCCAGGCGCGGACGCTGTCGTCCGGATCGTTGGCGAAGTCGCCGACGCCGATCAACCACGGCTCGTGCCCCATCTCGAGGGCCGAGAGGCCGAGGCGGGTGGTCGTGTAGCCGGCCTCCTCGGTGGCGATGTCATTACAGACGAGTCCGATCTTCATGCGGCGGTTCCAGTCGGTTCGAGGAGATCGATCGGCCGGAGCCCGGCGATCGCGCGTTCGAGACGCGGTCGGCCTGTCGGCGCGTCCAGCCAGCGCGGGCGCAGCAAGGGAGGCCGCAGCACCTCGCGGCGCAGCAGCTCCTCGATCAACGCGACCTGATCGAGCGCGAGCTTGCCGACAAGGAGTGGTGCGAGGTCGTGGCCGGCCTGGAGATAGCCAAGCAGCTGGAGGAGACCACGCAGGTAGATCACGTCCTTGGTGAGCCCGCCGCCGCGGAACACGCGCACCGCGACGAGGAACGCCATTCGCGGCGCGAGGCGATGCTGGTCGACGAGCTCGGCGACGACCTCGGGGAACGCGACCTCGTCGACGAGGCGCCGAACCGCGACCGCGCGCGCGGCCACGAGCCGCAGCCGATCGCTGTCGAGCCCGCCGGCGACGTACTCGGCGAACGTCGCGAGGCCTTCTTGCAGCGCCTCGTACCGTGCCAGCCCGGCCGCGAGCACGAGCAGTGGCTGGGCACGGCCGTTGGCGTACGTGACGACGTGCGTGCCGAGCTCGTGGTGGAGCAGCGCGTCGACACGATGCGCAGGCACGTCGAGGTTCGCCGGGATCAGCAGATCGCCGTGTGACACGATGAGCGAGCTGATGTCGTCGCGCACGATGACAGTGGAGGTCAGCGAGGGATCATGGCGCCGGTAGTGCTCGAGCTCCTCGGTGGCGCGCGCCGCGAACGCCTCGGCGTCACAGCGCGCGCCGGTGCGGCTGCGCGCGGGCGCGACGTCGCGGAGGATCGAGAGCGCCTCGCCGAGCAGCGCGTCGTCGACGCCGCCGTAGAGCTGGAGGCTGCCGAGCAGGAAGCGCGGTGTGTCGCGATCCTCGAGGAGCCCGAGCTGGCGATCGAGCTCGCGGCGCTTGTCGCGCAGGAGCTGGGCGAGCACCGGATCCTCGAGGCGCTCGAGCGGGAGCGCGTAGAGCTGGCGCTTGCCGAGCTCGGGATCGAGCTCGAGCATCCGGTAGTGCAGCGTCGGTGCGCGCGTGCGGCCATTCGCGCAGAACTCCTGCCAGGCGGCGTCGGTGTTGACCGGCGACACCGCGAGCAAGAAGTCGAACGAGGCACTGATCTCGGCGAGCGCGGCGTCGGATTCGCGGACCGCGTGCACGATGCGGCGGCGGCCCAGCACCTGGAAGTGCTCGGGCTTCGCGGGCGTCTGGACGCGCGTGAACTCGAAGAAGGCACGCTGCAGCGCGTGCATCAGCTCGCGCGAGAACGTCCGCGAGATCGCCGGATACACGCTACGCGCGGAGCGATAGATCGGCGGTACCTCGAGCCCGATCGCGAGGATGCCGGCATGCGCGGCGAGCTCGGGCGCGAGGAGCGGTGGCGCCCCGGAGGGTGAAGCGGACGCGGCCGCGATCACCTCGACGGTGGGCGCGGTGCCGGGGATGCTCATCTTGCGAAGTGCGTCCGCGAGCGCGTCGATCGTCGTCGCGAGCCGATTGGCCGTGGCGGTGCGGATGCGAAAGCACGGAGGCGCAGTCGGCTCTCCGCTCCACAGCTCGACGACGAGGCACGCGCCGCAGGCCGACGCGAGCTTCGTCACCACCGCGGCGACGAGCTCGGAGACATCGTGACCGGCGGGCGCGATCAGGTACGACGCCTGCGTGCGCACGAGGTCGGCGGTGCCCGGATCGGGACGGTCGGGCGTGCGGTACACGCAGAGGAACGGCAGCGGGCGGTCGACGTGCAGCCGGCCACTCACCGCGAGCGTGCGCCGGATCGGCTTGCCGGCATCGAGGCGCGCGGCGATGGCGGCGACGAGGCTCTCGCCATCCACCCCGTCGTGATCGTCGTCGGTCATGTGCGCAACGATTCGAGGAGCCCGGGGAACGTCGCGGCGACCGCGCCGGTGAGCCTGGCGAGGCGCGCTTCGTCGACGACGCCCGTCCACTCGTCCATGAAGGTCTTCTTGAACTCGAGCGCGAGGGCGCAGCCGGTCTTCGGGAAGGTCTGGTGGATCCAGCGCGACATGTGACCGCCCTGAAACCTCACGTTCTCGCGGACGTCGAGCGGGGGCCCGTCGCCACCAGCGGCGAGGTCCTCGCAGAACCGATCGACGAGCGCTCCCCAGCGCGCGCGGTCGAGGCTCCCCGTACCGACGTTGACCTCGGGGTTGTCGGCCGCGGGTGCCGCGCAACCGACGCCCTCGCGACAGTGATTGTACGAGTGCACGTCGAGCACGACGAACGAGCCGTGGCGGCGCTCGCGGGCGCGCAGCACGCGCTCGAGCTCGGCGTAGAACGCGTCGTACTCGGAGAGCGAGCGCTCGATCACCTCGGGTGGGAGCGGCTCGCGCCAGACGTCGAGATCCCACGCATCCGCGGCAGTGCGGTAGACGGCCTGGTCGCGCGGGCGGTTGAGATCGACCTCGAAGCGCGAGCGATTCGCGATGAGGCGGGACGGCGCGATCGATGCGATGCGCCCGGTGAACGGATCTTCCTCGCGCAGCCGCTCGGCCTCGTCGAGCCCGGTCAGAGCGGCGCACTCGGGCCGCAGCGCGTGTCCATCGTGGATTGCCGTGGCCACGATCGGCCCGCCGCCCTGGGTCACCACGACGAACGCATCGAGCACGATCGAGGCTAGCGCGCGCGGTGATCGGCGGCATGGCATCCGCCGCCGACCACACGGTGGCCTCACGGGGATCGCGGTGCTACGGCGGGAACATGTCCGCCTGCACGTGCAGCGCGTGCACGACGAGGTGTGGCTTCTTCGGATCGTCGGTAGCCTCGAGGATCGGCTTCTCGAAGACGAACCACAGGCGCTTGCCGGTGGCGGCGAGATTCGCGCCGGGCGTGCTCGCGGGGAGCTCGATCGTCCACTTGCCCATGTCGAGGCGCGTGCCGTCGACGGCCTCGACCTTCGCGTAGACGAGGTAACGGCGACCGGCGAGCAGCGTGCTCTTGCCGTCGGTGCCGTCGCGCAGCAGCGTGATCCAGTCGATGTGGAGCGGCGCGTGCTTCGCGATCGCAGCGAGCTTCGGTGGCGCCGAGATCGGCAGCACGGAGGTCATCAGGTTGAGCGGGCCTTTCCACGCAGCCGGCAGCGCGTAGAGCTCGCTCGGTTCGCGCAGCGCATCCTCGCAGAACACGACGAGCTGACCGACCGGGACGTCGAGCGTGCCGTGCGTGTTGTCGTGGCTGCCACCGTTGAAGCGGTAGGTGCCGCGCGTGCCGCGCACCTCGTAGAGCATCATCCGGTGCTCGGTATCGACGAGCATCGCCATCACGACCTCGCGGCGCGTGACCCGCCCCCAGTCGAGGACGGCACGCCCGAGCGCCGGATCCGGGTTCTTGGGATCCATCGGCAACCTGCACCAGCTCAACGATGCCTCGGCGCGGCCGCGGCTGAACGGCGTGCCGCGGAAGCTCTGCGCGGGCGCGCCCGGGATGACCGGGACATCGAGGTGCGCGGAGCCGCTCGCGGTCGGCGGTGGTGCGGAGCCCGAGCCAGCGGGGCGCGCGACGGTCTTCTTCGCGGCGGTCGGCGGCGCGAGACCGGGGCGGGCGGCGCTGCCTTCACGCGGGCTGACCACGATTGCGACGGTCTCCGACGGCGCGGGAACTGGGACTGGCAGTGGTGCGGCGCGGGTCTCGGAGATCCGGATCGGCGACGGTGGGTCACTCGGCTCGGCTGGCTGGGCCTCCGCGATCGGCGTGGCCGGCGGGGCGGCGGCAGCAGTCGGCGAG
>JACCTC010000015.1 GCA_013812655.1 Deltaproteobacteria bacterium
GCTCTCGCCGACGATCTCGGCGAGGCCCGTCGCGTGATAGCCCTGGCGCCGCAGCAGCGCCGCGGTCGCGTCGACGAGCTTCTTGCGCGTGCGCTCGCCCTTGCCGATGGCTAGCTCCGTCATGCGACCTTCGGCAAGGTGCCGGTGTCGAGCGCCTGCTGCGCGTGCTTGCCAGCCTTCATGTTCGCGCGGAAGCCGCGCCAGATCGCGGTCCACGTGCCGAGCGCGAGGTCGGGCTCGCGGCCCGCACCGAGCTCGTGGATCTGCGCCTGGAACCACATCACCTGAAGCGCGTCGTCGATCAGCCGGAACCGGCTGCGGATCTTCACCGTCGGGGCGGCGTCGAGCGTGCCGTCGAGCAGCCGCGCCGGCAGCTCGGGCGCGTGCGTCATCGGCCGCGCGAGCCCGACCACGTCGACCGCGCGCGACGCGAGCGCCGCCTCCATCACCGCGCGGCTCCGCATGCCACCGGTCAGCATGATCGGCATCGTGGTGACCCCGCGGATCTGTCGCGCGTACTCGAGGAAGTACGCCTCGCGGTCACGCGACGACGCGCGCTGCTCCGCCGGCAGCTCGCCCGAGCCCGCCATCGCCGGGCTCTCGTAATTGCCACCGGAGACCTCGAGCAGATCGACAGCGGCGTCCTCGAGCGAGCGCGCGACGTTCATCGATTCCTCGATCGTGAAGCCGCCGCGCTGGAAGTCCGCCGAGTTCAGCTTCACCGCGATCGGAAAGCCGGGCCCCACGGCGACGCGGATCGCGCGCACGATCGCGAGCAGGAACCGGCTCCGCCGCTCGGGGTCACCGCCCCACGCGTCGTCGCGGAGGTTCGTGCGCGCCGACAAGAACTGCGACACCAGATAGCCGTGCGCCGCGTGGAGCTGGACGCCAGCAAAGCCTGCCTGCTGGGCAACCCGCGCGGCCGTGGCGAACCGCGCGATCAGCGCCTCGATCTCCGGCTCGTTCAGCGCGCGCGGCTTCGCGAACATCCCGCCGAAGCCCTTCATGGCCACGCTGCTCGGCGCGACCGGCCTGGGGACCAGCCGTCGTGGTGCCTGGCGGCCGGCGTGATTGATCTGCATGAACAGCCGTGCACCATGCGCCTGCGCCGCGGTCGCCCATCGCTCGAGCTGACCGAGGTGGCGATCGTCGCTGACGATCACGTTGCCGGGCTCGCCCATCCCGCCACGGTCCACCATCACGTTGCCGGTGATCAGGAGCCCCGCCCCACTCCGCCCCCAGCGCTCGTAGAGCCGGATCAGCTCCTCGCGCGGCCCGCCGGTCAGCTTGTCGCCGAGCACCTCGGACATCGCCGCCTTCGCGAGCCGGTTCGGGATGGTCGCGCCGGCGCGCAACACGAGGGGAGCGGCGAGCGGTGTCTGGACCATGACTCGATGATTATACCGATTGGTATAGTTCGCAAGTTAAATATAACGATCGACATATTAGGAATCTTTCGCCTCCCGATCCCTTACGCGCTTGTTACGCGACCGGGGAGCGGCCCCACGCTTACGATCGTCTTACAGCGGACGCACCGCGTCCGTGGTCGGATGGCTCGGTGACCTCGCCCCGAAGCTTCGGTTTGACCCTCGCCACCTTCCTGTTCTCCACGGGCGCCTGTGCTGTGGCGGCAAAGCCGACGCAGTCTTCGTCACCGCGCCCCGTGACGCCGGCGGCGATGGCGGGCGACTGGTTCGTCACCGGCTACCGCTCGCCCGAACCCATCCTCGGCAAGAGCCAGGAGGGGCCGGCAGCCATCCTGGGGAGCAGACTCGTGCTCCGCGCCGGCGGCTCCGGCCGAGCGGCGCCAAAGGACGGCATGACGCTGGAGCTGCGGGCCGTGGATGGTGGCTTCGAGGCTGCCGGATCGCGCGGCAAGGTCGAATCAGTCGCGATCGGGGCCGACGGGAGCCTGACCGTCGTGCTCGATGGTGGCGCGCTCCGCTTGGTCCGGGACACGTCGCTGGTGAGCACGATGTCCGTGATGTGCGCCTCGGACGACGGACGGTCCTTCACGCTGGAGGACCGCTGCCACGCAGACCAGGTCTACATCGGGGAGCGCCGGCTGCCCTTGGCGGCTGGACGCTGCGCGGCGCTCGTCAGCCACATCGGTTCGCGCGAGGGGCGGCCCACCTTCGGGCCCCAGTTGCTGGCTCTGTCGGCCGACGGTCCGGCGTACTTCTCGAGCATCTACACTTCGTTCCAGCCAGCCGGGGCAGAGATCCTGGCCCGGACACCGTACGACTCGGTGGTGCTCGCGGTCGTGGGGGACCGGCTCGTCCTCTACCGGCAGATCTGCCCGGCCTGCCGGAACTCGGCTCCTGGAACTGTGTGGGTGGCACGACCGACGACGATGACGGACTGCGAGCTCCGCGATCTCCAGCACCGGCTTGGCCTCGACGATGCCATCCTCCTGCGGACGGTCGATGCCTTCCGTGCGAGGCAGGCGGCGATCTCGTTGAGGGCCGCATCGTAGCTGCTGGTGGACCGGTCAGAACCAGGTCGTCGCGCCGAGCATGAACATGATGTAGTGCGACTCGAACACGCCCTGGTTGACCGGCGCCTGAAGCTGCTGCTCCGGCACGACGAGCGGGTTGATCGGATCTGGACCCTGGCGATCGTCGAGCGACGCCTGCACGCCATCACGGTTGCACCCGAGGTCTGCGGGTAACGGCGAGATTGGATTGCAGTCGCCGGGATTATTGTTCGAGCCCTCGAGCACCACGCCGAACCCGGCGTCGATCTGGAATCGCTTCGTGCGAAACCCGGCGCCGGCAGTGATCGTCGTTCGCGCGGCGCCGTCGATGTCGGCGCGCTGCCAGCCCGGCTTGGCGGCCGCGCTGTCGTAGCCGATGCCGCCGCGAGCGATCAGCACGTTGTCGGCCATCGAGAAGCGCCAGCTGCCGCCGAGTCGCGCGTTGAAGACGTCCTGGAAACCGTGGCGCACGACGTTCTTCTTGATCGAGAGCCCGCCGCCCATCGCGGTCACGATCTCCGAGTCGATCTGCACGCGGTAGTCGGTCGCGGCGGGGTTGCCCCAGTTCTCCCAGCCGACATCGAGCTCGATGTCGCCGCGCTCCTCGTCGCGAACGCCGAAGAACCTGTAGCGGCCGCCGATCGTCGCGCTCCGCGGCAACTCGGCGGTGATGCAGGCCTTGAACGCGCCGATCACGCCACCCTTGGCGCACTGCGCGGCATCGTCGGGAAGGGGCACGACCATCACCTCGATCCCCGACGAGCCCGACCGCGGGCCGAGCGTGGTCCTGGCGGTGCCCTTCGCGTCGATGGAGATCTCGGAGTTGTACACGGCGGCGAGCTCGATCGCCGGCGTCGGCCGGTACGTGAGCCCGAAGCCGTAGGACGGCACGAAGTTGTCCTTGCCCTGCACTTGAAGCAGGCCGTCGCCGCCGACATCCTCGACGACGTTGCCAGGTGCCGCCCAGACGTGGACCGACGACGAGGCGTCAGCGAACCCCCACCCGAACCGCCCACCGATGTCGAGGTTCGGCAAGATGCGATAGCTCGCGGCGAGGGTCGGCATGAACAGCACCGCGTCGCGCGTGACGACATCGTAGCGGGCCGGGCTCGGCAACTCGTCCGGATCGCGATCGAATTCGTACTTCTGGCAGCCTGCGCCCGGCTGGTGCGTGCACAGGTCGCGGAACGGATACGAGTTGGGCGCGTAGATCCCCGCCGCGAGCCGAAGACCCGGCACGACGCCGCCGAGGTCGGTCGTCACCACGAACACCGGGATCGGCTGAAAGCCGCCAATGCCGAGCGCCGGGCCCGAGGCGTCCTCGACGAGCGGGTACGGCTGCCCTTCGTAGGCCAGGTCGACATCGGGAACGTCGTCGTACGTGCCGCGCCGCTGGAACTTCATCGCGTAGTCGATGAACGCCATCGACAGCGTGATCGTCGTCCCCGTGGTCTTCGCGAGCCCTGCGGGATTGATCCCGAGGGCCTCGCCGTTGTCCGTCGACGCGATCGCCGCGCCGGCGCGCGATGTCGAGATCGCACCCGACCCCGGCAGATACAACCCACCGGCAGACGCGGCGCCGCCAGAGCACACGACCACGCCGAATAGCAGCGTTCCCACCTTGGACATCGAGCCGAAGTTACACTGGAGACGACTGCCCCGGTTGCCGCTGGCTCCGGGGCTCGCGCGTTCTGACCGGACTCGCATGGTTCGATTCCCATGCCCGGCAGTTTCCGCTGCGCTCGATCGCGATGCAGTACGGAGTTATCCTCGTCCTTTCGAGAGGCCACGGTTAAACCGAGGTCATCCGCGCGCGCAACTCACGCGGAACAGGGTTACCCGCGTTGTCCATGCGAGCGCGCGTGCGAACCGGATCGGATGATCCCCGGCGGCCAAGAGCGCCTACGCGGCAGCCCCGAGAGCGGCAGCTAGCCGCCGCCAATCAGCCGCGTCGCCAGAAGTGTCGCGAGAACAGAACCAGCACGGTGTAGATCTCGAGTCGGCCGAGCAACATCGCGAACGACAAGACGTAGAGGCCGACCTCGGGAACCGCATCAAAGTTCTCGGCAGCACCGACACTGCCTAGCCCTGGCCCGATCGAATTGAGCGCGCTGATCGATGCCGTCGTCCCGCTGACGATGTCCAGTCCGAGCGCGGTCATCGCCAAGCTGCACGCCACCAGCACCATGAAATACAGCAGGAAGAACCCGAGAATAGCCTCCGTGGTCTCGCGAGAGATGCTGCGATCACCGAGCTGGAGTGGTTGGACGAGCCGAGGCCGAACCAGCCGTCTCAGCTGAACGAACGCGTACTCCATCACGACGTAGAACCGCACGACCTTGAAGCCACCGGCGGTCGAGCCTGCGCAGCCACCGACGAACATCAGCAAAACGAGAACCAGCCGGCTCAACTCCGGCCACAGGTCGAAGTCCGCCGTTCCGAAGCCGGTCGTCGTGATGATCGCGACGGCCTGGAAGCTAGCCTTCCGCAGCGCCTCGAACACATCGTCGAAGGGACCACGTGCGAGCGTGTCGATCGAGAGCAGCACGATCGCGCCGAGCGTCAGGATCGTGTAGAGGCGGACCTCCGGACTCTTGAGCAGCGGGCGCGCATCGCGATTCGCGAGAACGCGGAATTGCAACGTGAAGCTGATGCCCGCGAGGAACATGAAGACCAGGACAATCAGTTCGATCGCGATGCTGTCGTACGCTCCGATCGATGCGTTCTTCGTCGAGAACCCGCCGGTTGCAATCGTGGACATCGCATGATTGACCGCGTCGAATACGCTCATGCCGGCCACGACGAGGAGCAACGTCTCCGCGAGCGTGATCCCGACGTAGATCACCCAGAGCCGGCGCGCGGTCGCAGAGATCCGGGGCGCCAGCTTCTCGGCGTCCAGACCGGTCGATTCCGCCGCGAACAGCTGCATGCCACCGACGGCAAGCTCCGGCAGGATCGCGACCGTGAGGACGATGATCCCCATGCCCCCGATCCAGTGCGACAGGGAACGCATGAACAAGACGGAGGTCGGCAGCGCCTCGATGTCGTTCGCAACCGTCGCGCCCATCGTCGTGTAGCCCGACATCGACTCGAAGAAACATTCGGCGAAGCTCTCGAACGCACCGCTCAGCCGGTAGGACACCGCCGTGATGAACACGATGATCAACCACCCGAGGACGACGCGAGAAAGCCCTCTCGCCTGCGCAGAGAATCGAGGGGCGTGGTCTTTGCTGCAGGCAGCCTGACGAACCCAGCTGCTGCGAGTGCAGCGCAGGCACCGGGCGGAGCGAAGGCCCACCATGCGCCATCACCACTGATGAGCCCGAGCAGCAGCGGCACGACCTGAGCACCGGCCGCGAACCAGAGCATTCGGCCGATGATTCGTTGGATGACGCCTGCGCGCATGGTCAGGACAGGAGGCGCTCGACGCCACCAATCGCCTCGGTCGTGCAGATCATGAATACGTCATCGTTGGGCTGAAGTTGTGCCTCGCCATCCGGGATGATCACCTGCTCGCCTCGGAGGACCGCTCCGACCAGGGCACCTTCAGGAAGGTCGAGATCCCGAAGCCGACGCGTGATGAGCGCGGAATTCTTGGGTTCGAGGGGCACACGTAGCTCGAGAATCTCGACCTCGTGGTCACCCAGCATGTGCGCCGATTCGATGTGGCCCCGTCGAACGAAGCGCAGAATCTGATCCGCCACTGCCCGCTTCGGACTGATCAACGCGTCGATGCCGAGCCGGTGCGCGATCGGAGCGTAGGCCGGCTTGTCCGAACGCACGATGACCTTCTTGGCCCCGAGGTGGCGGGCGAACAAGCCAACGAGCAGCGACTTCTCGTTGTCCTCGAGCAAGACGACGACCGCGTCGGCGCGCTCCTCGAGCTGTTCGCGCAGCAGCTCGGGTTCCGTTGCGTCACCATGGAGGACGATCGACTTGGTCAAGCGCTTGGCCACCCACTCGGCGCGTTGCTCGTTCACCTCGATGATCGTGGGATACAGGCCGCGCGACTCGAGCTCGGTTGCGAGGTGAAACCCGATCTGTCCGCAGCCGACGATGAGTACGTGCCGAACGTGATGCCAGGGCTTGCCCGAGAGAATCCAGAATTCGTTGATGTTCTTCGGCAACGTCAGGATGTACGCGCGATCGTCGACACCGAGACGATCACTGCCGCGTGGGATCCGGACCCCTCGTGCGCCGCTGATCGCAGCAACGAGAGATGGCGTCGGGAACACGTCGCGTAGCTCGGCGGGCGATTCGTGTGCTAGCGGCGAGTCCGACGTGAGCGGCAATTCGAGGAGGGCGATCCGGCCGTTCGCCATGTAGTGAACGTTGCCGGCGCCCTCGTAGCTCAGCAGCTCCACCACCTCTCGGGCAACAGCGCGCTCCGGGCCGACCAGCAGATCGAGGCCAAGATCGATGGCGCTCAAGGTGCCCTCGCTGGCGAGGTACGCGGCCTCGCGGACCCGAGCTACCGTGCGGATGTTCTTCTTGAGCCGCACCGCGGTCATGCACGTGATGAGATTGATCTCGTCTCCGGCGGTCACGGCGAGCAAGAGATCCGCCTGCATGACGCCTGCACGCTGCAGGTTGGCGTGGCTGATGCCGCTGCCCTGGACCACCAGTGCATCGAGCTCGCCATCCAGATCGCGCGCGAGCTTCTCGTCGCTCTCGATCAGCGCGACGTTATGGCCCTCCTCGACAAGGATCCTGCCGAGATAGCTACCGACTTCCCCGGCGCCGGCGATGATGATGTACATGCCGGTTAGGCTGGGACTCTACCGAAGTCGAGCAACCAGAGTGACCGCTTCCCCCCGCTTGTCGTTGATTTCTTGCACATCAGACGGTCGGCCTCGTGACGTTGGTCTCGGCCTGCTTTCGCGAGCTGAAGCGGGCGCCGCCGCGAACGATCACGCCACCCGTACTCCTACAGGCGGACGCGGTCGAACGCGGCGAGCTCGGCGAGCTCGTCGAAGCGCTGCTGGATGCGCGGCGTCGTCAGGTCGCGCAGGCCGTCGACCGAGAACTTCTCGACGGCGAAGCTGCCCATCACGCTGCCCATGATCATCGCGGTGCGGATCGTCGCCGGCGAGAGGTCACCCGCGTATGCGAGGTAACCCATCAGGCCACCGGCGAAGCTGTCGCCGGCGCCGGTCGGATCCTTGACGTCGGCAAGCGGCATTGCCGGTGCAGCGAACGCACCGCCGCCGTGGAACAGCAGCGCGCCGGCATCGCCGCGCTTGATGATCACCGAGGTCGGGCCCATCTTGAGGATCTTCGCGGCGGCGCGGCGCAGGTTATGCTCCTCGGCGAGCAGGCGCGCTTCCTCGTCGTTGATCATCAGCGTTTGGACTTTTGCGAGGGTCTTCAGCAGCTCGTCGCGCTTGATGTTGATCCACAGGTTCATGGTGTCGAGCGCGACCAGCGCGGGGGCGCGGACCTGGCGGAGCACGTCGAGCTGGAGCGTGGGATCGATGTTTCCGAGCAGCACGAGCTGCGCGTCGCGCTGGTCCTCGCGTACCTTCGGCGCGAAGTCGGCGAACACGCCGAGCCGGGTGTCGAGGGTCTCGCGGGTCGAGAGGTCCGGCGCGTACTTGCCGACCCAGTGGAAGGTCTCGCCGGCCTTGCGCTCGATCCCGGAGGTGTCGACGCCGAGCGCGGTGAGCTCGTCGATGTGGTGCTTCGGGAAGTCGTCACCGACGACCGCGACCACCGAGACCTTGTTCGTGAAGTACGAGGCGACCCGCGCGATGAACGACGCCGAGCCACCGAGCAGGTCCTTGTGGAAGCCGAAGGGCCCGTCGATGTCGTCGAGTGCGACGGAGCCAATGACGAGGAGAGAGCGGTGGGCGCTGCGCTGGTGCATGGATCTGGCTCTGGGTACCATCGCGACGCGGTGTCAGGCAATTCCGACGAGCCGGCGATCTCGAGCGTCGACGAGCTGCTCGCCGCCGGGCGCCACCTCGACGCCGCCCGTGCCGCCAGCGAGCTGGGCGACCACGGGCGCGCCGCCGATCTCTACGAGAAGCTGTGGGACTTCCGCAGCGCGCTCGGGGCCGCCCGGGCCGCCGGCGACCTGGCACGCGCGCTTCGTTACGCGATCGAGATCGACGACACGCTGCAGATCCACGAGCTGCTGACCGCGCTCGGCGAGACGCCCGAGGGCGCGCGCGCGAGCCTCGACGTGCTCGCGAAGATGCGCCGGCACGCGATGGCGGCCGAGATCGCGGAGCGGATCGGAGATATCAGCCGCGCGATCGATCACTACACGCGCGCCCACGACGAGATCAACGCGGCGCGCCTGCTCGAGAAGGATGGCCGCGATCGCGAGGCCGGCCGCCTGCTCGAGCGCGCACTCGATCTCGCAGCGGTGCACGAGAAAGCGCCGCTCCAGCTCGCACTCGGCCGCATCCTCGCGCGGCGCGGCGCCTACCCCGAGGCTGCCCGCCTCCTCCAGGGCGCACGCGACAACGAGGCCCTTCGCAAGGAAGCCCAGCGCCACCTCGTTGCCGTACTCGCCGCGATGGGTCTGCGCGACGGTGCGCGCGACACGTTGCTCGAGCTTCGCGCGCAGGACCCCGAGATCCCCGCCGATCTCGACTCGTACCTGCGCGCGTGGCGAGACGAGGTCACCGAGCGCAAGGTCGGCGGCCGCGATCGCGAGATCATCGCGGGGCGCTACCGCATCGATCGGCTGCTCGGCGCCGGCGCCTCGGGCCGCGTCTTCCTCGCCACCGACGAGGTCGCCGGCCGCAGCGTCGCGATCAAGATGTTCTTCGCGGCCGGCGCGCGCGGCGGTGCGGCGTACGAGCGGTTCGTCCGCGAGGCCAGGCTCGCGAGCACGCTCCGCCACCCGTCGCTCGTCGAGGTCTACGACGTCTCGGTCGAGCGTGGCTTCCTGGTCATGGAGTACCTGCCCGGCGGCTCGCTGCAGCAACGGCTCGCGATCCCCGACGGCAGTGGCCGCCTCCCGCCCGTTCAGGTGCGGCGGATGGTGCTCGACATCATCGGTGGCCTCGAGGCGGCGCACCACCGCGGCGTCGTCCACCGCGACGTCAAACCTGCGAACATCTTCTTCGACGCGCGCGGCACCGCGAAGCTCGGCGACTTCGGCGTCGCGCATCTCGTCGACCTCGGCCAGACCCAGACGGGCGGCCTGATCGGCACGCTCGCGTACATGTCGCCCGAGCAGATCACCGGCGCGCCGATCTCGATCGCCGCGGATCTCTACTCGGTCGGCGTCACGCTGTTCGAGGCGGTGACCGGCCGCCTGCCCTTCCTCGGTCCCGACTTCGTCGCGCAGCACCTCGGCGAGCCGGCTCCCGCACCCTCGACAGTCGCGGCCGACGTCGCGCTCGGCTGGGATCCGATCCTCGAGGGTCTCCTCGTCAAGAACCCACGCGAGCGCACGCCGACACTCGGTGACCTGCGCCGCCAGCTCGAGACCCTCGATCTCGGCAGCCGCTCGGTGATCGGGCTACGGCCGCGCCGAGACAGCCGCCCGCACTCGATCGCGCAGCTCGCCGCCGAGGACGAGGTCAAGCTCCGCTACCAGTTCGAGACGCCGCTCGGCGCGACTCCGATCTCGCAGCTCGCGCGCGCCGTCGACACCGTCCTCGATCGCTCGGTCGTGATCGAGCGCTTCGATACCAGCGACGAGGCGACCCGCGCGCTCGAGCGCGCTCGCATGCTCGGCCGCGCCCAGAGCCCCTACGTCCAGCGCGCGCTCGGCCTCGACTGGAACGCGCGCAGCGCGGTCTTCGAGGCACCGTCGGGCGCGTCATTTGCGGATGCCCCGCCGCAGCTCCCCGGTGCCGAGGTCGTCCGCCTGCTCAAGCGGCTCGCTCGTGCGGCGGCGGCGATCCACGAGGTCGGCGGCAGCCACGGCGCGATCGGCCCGCGCACGGTCGTGCTCGACGACGGTGCGGTGCCCACGGTGATGGCCGCCGGCCTCGGCCCGGTCAACGAGGCGACGCAGGCCGACGATGTCGCCGCGATCATCGCGCTCGTCGCGCAGATCGCCGAGTGCGACCCCAGCTTCGATGTCCTCGTGCGCGAGCTCGCTGACGAGGTCGGCGCCGCGGTGCCAACCTACGCACCGCCCTTCGACGGCGAGTCGCTCTACACCGCGGCCGACGCGCTCGACATCGCCGTGCTCGCCGCGCTCGGCTCGCGTTGACTACTGCTTCACGACGACGTAGCCCTCGGCATCGAGCTCGACCGTGCCGTCCTTGAGCAGCCGGCCGATCGCCCGCTTGAAGGCCTTCTTGCTGATCCCGAAGCGCGTGCGGATCTCATCGGGGTTCGAGCGATCGCCGAGCCGTGGCGCGCCGGGCAACCGGAGGGCCGCGAGGATCTTGGCGGCGTCGGCCTCGAGCTCCTGATACGCGTGCTGGCGCAGCGACAGCACGATCTTGCCGTCGGCCAGGATGTTCGTCACCCGGAACCTCGCCGAGTCGCCGCGCTTCAGCGGGTGCGGCTCGCTGGCCGGTACCAGGCCGACGAACGAGCGCTCGATGATCACGAAGAGGCCGATGTCGGGATCATTGCGCCAGGCCTCGCCGACCACCCACTCGTCGAGCGCGAGCCGGCGCGGCTTGCGATCGAGCATGTCAGTCACGTACATCGTGCCCGCGAGCCGGCCGGTGTTGTCGACGTAGAGCCCGATCGGCTGGCGCTCGCCGACGAACAGCTCGCGCGACTGCTCCTTGAACGGCACCAGCAGCTCCTTGCCGAGGCCCCAGTCGACGAACGCGCCGATGTCGGTCACTGCGGTCACGGTCAGGAACGTGACCTCACCGAGCGCGAGCCGCGGCTCACGGGTCGTCGCGATCGGCCGGTCCTCGGAGTCGAGGTGGACGAACACGCTCACCGGATCACCCTCGTGCGCGCCCTCCGGAACCTCGCGCAGCGGCAGCAGGATCGTCGCATCGGGATCGTCGATCCGGGCTCGCGCATCGGCGTCGTCGATCGCGAGGTACGCGCCGGGGCCGGTGAAGCGGACGATCTTCAGCGTGACGCGACAGCCGAGGAGCTCAGCGGGAGTCATGGGGAGCCACCACCATGCCACCACGGCGCTGCGCCCGCCCGGCGTGAGGTACCCTGGATGCGATGGACATCGACGCTGGACGGTTCCGGGACATCCTCCGCGCGCAGCACCCCGAAGCGCTGTCGCCGCTCGATGCCGAGGTGATCGTGGCGATCGCGCAGCTCGCGGTCGATGCCGATGGCCGCGAGGATGCCGGCGAGATCCGGCTGTTCTTCACGGTCGGCAAGGCCGTGTTCGCGCTCGCCGGCATGGAGGATGCCGCGACGCCAACGTTCGCCGTCGACGAGGACGACGATCAGCGGCTGCTCGCGCTCGCCGGCAAGCTGACCGCCACCAGCAGTCGCGAGCTCGCATTCTCGGTCGCCCAGCTGCTGACGCTCGCCGATGTCGCGATCGCGCCCGAGGAGGATACGTTCATCGAGAGCCTCCGGGTCGCGCTTGCGATCGACAGCGACCGCGCCGGCGAGCTGGCCTCGACGATCAACGAGGCTGTCACGCCCAGGTAGTCAGCGCCGCTTCGCGAGCAGCACGACGATCCACATCGCGTTGTCGCCAATCTCGGGGTGCGGCCCCTGGGTGACGCCGACCCCGATGTCGTCGACCTGGGTGTCGCCGATCAGCGACTTGCCATCGATCGACTCGAGCTCGCTCGCCGCGGTGATCACGCTGCCGACCCGCTCGTACTGGTTGCCGAGCGCGTCGATCTGGCGGCGCACCGTAGGCCACGCCTGGTCGCGCGTCTTGCCGGCCGCGAGCTGATCGGCGAGCTGCTGCGCGATCGCCACGAGCTTGATGTTGCTGCTGACCTTCCGCACCGCGGAGATCTTGTCGCGGATGGCGTCGGCGGCCTTCGTCGGATCGATCTTCGGAGGGATCCGGGTGAACACCTGAGTGATGAAGATCTCGCGTCGCCCGGAAACATCGTCGCCGAAGATCACGCCGATGCCGATGTGCGTCGCCGCGGTCGACATCAGATTCGCACGATGGCCAGGGCTGTTCATCAGGCCGTTGTGTGCCTCGCCAAGCCCGTACGCGCGGGCGACGTTCTCGAGCACGAGCGCGGTCTTGAGCTTGGCGACCCGCACGCGATCGGCAGCCGAGCCGGTCGTCGGCGAGATGTGCGCGACGACCTTGGTGCGCCGCATCTCGCTCGAGTGCGCGCGCGCGACGTCGGCGACCTTGGCGTCCCACAAGAGCGCGTGCAGCCCCGCCGCCCCGCGGTCGCGGTTGACCAGCGCGAGCAGACGCTTCTCGGCCTCGAGCGGGTCGGCGACCGGCGCATCCTCGAGCGACGGCGTGACGGTCAGCGACAGCGGCGGCTCGGTCCCGCACCACACCGGGAAGTTCGCGAGCACCGTCGAGCCTTGCGCGTCGCTCGCGGTGATCTCGACCTGCTGGCGGCCGGTGAACGACGCACACGACACCCGCGTCGTGAAGCCGCCCGAGGCGCCGTGCTTGAGCTCGAGACGATCGGTCGTGCCGGTGTTGCGGGTGACGAACACCTCGGGACTCTTGTAACGGACGTCGACGACGGCATCGAGGAGGAACGACCCGCCGGCCGTGATCGATCGCGGGATCGGCGACGTGCTGACGCCCGAAGCCTGCAGCGCGAACACCACGGCACCGGTGCCGTCGGGAAGCCGCTTCGCGACCCCGATGCCGACGCGCGCGCTGGCTCCATCGGCGAGGATCTCGGCGAGCCGCGGACGGAGCTGATCGACGATGAGCTGCGGCGAATCGATGTCGCCCCACACCACGAGCAAGTGCGGTGATGGCTCGATGATGCCGTTACGCTGGAGCGCGAACTCGACGAGGCTGTACGAGATCACGCCTTCCTCGGGCACGATCTCGGCGAGCTCGGCGCACGCGCGGAACATCCGGGCATCGGCGATCGGCGTGGTGGTCCCGGCGAGCTTCGCGGCATCCTTGAGCGCGACCATCACCGCGTCGCCGAGCGCGCTCGAGGGTGCGAGCTGGACGCCCTCGTTGTAGCGGCTCGCCGGCTGGCTCGCAGGTGCGAACGTCACGGGCCCGGCGACGGGCTCGAGCTTCGTGGCGCCACTGCCCTGACCGCGCCAGCTCGGCTGCGCGCCGACCCGTTGCGGACCGCGACCCGAGCACGCCGCGATCACGACCCCCAGCATCGCGATCACGACAAAGCGATGCATCACCAAAAAGCTAACACGCGCAGGTCGCGCGCGCTGTCAGCGAGGCGCGGCACTGCCGGCAGGTGGCGCGGGCGCGGCACTGCCGGCAGGTTTCGCGGGCGCGGCACTTCCCGCACGTGGCGCGGTGGCACTCCCCGCCCGCGGCGCGGGGGCGGCATTCCCAGCTCGCGGCGCAGTCGCAGCGCTACCGCTGCCGGCGGGTGTACGAAGGCCGGCATCGGGAATCCTGGGAGCCGCGCTGCCGGGCGTCTGGCCAGGCGTGTCACCTGGTGCGTGACCAGATCCCGCAGCCGGCTGCATGGTCGCGGTGCCGCGCATCATCGTCGTGCTGGCCTCGGTCGGATTGCCTGGTGCCGCGCTGCCGGCTGCCGCACTGCCCGCTGCACTGCCAGCCGGGCTCGTCGAGCCACTGCCTGCCCCACTGCCCGCGCCTGCCGGATCGCCCGGCATCGGCGCGACCACTGCGCCGCTCGGGTCCGCGAAGATCGCGACGAGCATCCGATCGAGCGCGTGAAAGTCGCGATACGTGATCCTGTTCCACGACGACGCCGAGATCGTCTCGTTGCTGCTGCGCTTGTCGACGCGTACGACGTTGAGCCGCCAGCGGTCACCGATCTGCGGCGGCGTGCGGATCGCCATCGCGTCGTCCCTGCCCTTGACCGCGGCCCACGGGATCGCGATCTCGACGTCCCAGCCGGTATCGGCATCGCCTGCGGCGGCCGAGCCGCGTACCTGGACCGCGGTGATCATGCCGCTGTCCCACGCCTCGTCACCGGCGGGACCGCGCCCTGCCGAGAACCACGAGTCGAACGTCGCGTTGTTCGGATTGACCTGCAGCTCGACGTAGCCGCGGCGGTTGCCGTCGGCGTCGATGAAGATCTCGATGCAGTCCGCCTTCCACAGCGGGTCGTCCTGTTCCTTGAAGGGACTGACGATGTCGGCGTCCGTGACGGTGACGAACAGGAACAAGAACTCGTCGTTCCACGTGAGCTTCGCGGTTGCCTTGCCGAGGGGATCGGGGCTGCCTTCGGCGGTGAGAAGCTCGGGGGACGTCAGCGCGTTCGACCAGCCGACGTCGGTCGCGGTGCCATCGATCGTGATCGCGCCGTTCGCGCGCGGCACGTGGACGGTGCCCGACGGCGGTGGCGCGCGCGACAGATCGATCTCGAGCGTTGCGGCGACGATCGCGCGATCCTGCGTCGGCGATCCCGTGACCGCCATCCGATCGAGCGTCCCGTGACGGCCGACCTCGATCAGCCCGACCAGCACCGTCGCAGATGCCGAGCGCCAGTCCGGGCGCATCGTGAATGTCTGGATGTCCTCGATGATCTCGCCCGCCTTCCAGTTGGCCGGCGGATGGGCGACCTGCATGTCGGACCGGTCGAGGTTCATGAAGTCGGCAGTGCCAGCCGGGCCGCGCACGAGCGCGAACACGCGCCAGCTCGGACCGATCGGCGCGAGCACCTTCCAGTAGTGCGTGATCGTGACCGGCGCGCCGGGTGCGAGCCGCGTCCGATCGACCTTGTTCCCGAGATAGACGACCTTGCCGCCGAGCGTGACGTCGAAGCGACGGATGTCCGCGGGCTCGCTCGCCAGCAGGTGTGCACGGATATAGCTGGTATCGACGCGCGCGTTTGGACCAGGGCCTTGATCGACACACCCGGCGACACACCCGGCCCCAGCTCCGGTGACAAACCCGGCGACGCACAGCATCGCGACGACAAACCACCGCATGGCGCGATCTTTAACCGATCGAGTCGGGCGCGTCCGCCGCAGCGGCGCCCCTTCGAGTGGGGAGACGCGAGCTACCAGCGCATCAGCGTCATGCCGCTCGCGGCAGGCGCCGTGTTCGGCATCGGCGGCAGCTCGCGACCGCGCGTGTTCGAGCTCGAGTCCTCGCTGGCGATCGAGTAGACGACGTACGCGCTGACCGCGACGACCGCCCAGAACCACCACTTCTTGTAGACCGGCGTCGCCTTCGGCTTGTCAGTCGGATCGGGCGTGAGGCCCGCGGCATGCGGCTGCGCGCCGGGGGTCGCCGCGGCGGTCGGAGGCGTCCCCGCGCTGGCCCCGGCACCCGCTTGGATGCTCGCGCCGGCCTGCGGAT